>JAGAOK010000070.1 GCA_017623815.1 Lachnospiraceae bacterium | reverse complement strand
TGTTGTAGCTTTGGAAGGAGCAGACCCGATGGGAATACTGCCTCAGACGATGGAGCAGACAGTGACCTACAAAAGAAATGCAAAGACACAGGAA
The DNA here is from genome assembly GCA_017623815.1 of Lachnospiraceae bacterium. GTDB lineage: Bacteria > Bacillota > Clostridia > Lachnospirales > Lachnospiraceae > SVFI01. Next base: position 27,096 of record JAGAOK010000070.1, on the reverse strand, counting down.
TGGGAAAAAGAGAGTGCAGTGTGCAAAAACTGGAAGATAAATCATAAAAAACTGGGCGGTACAGCCTGGAAGATGAGCACGTCAGATGGCGAAATCTACATAAGACTGAGAGATACGATTGAATTTTTCTATACAAATGTGGATCCGACTCAAAAAAGTACGGAAAGCGTAGATTTTGAAACAACAATTCTTGGTGCCATGGCTACTGTGAAAAACGGTGAGATGACGTTGGAGCGAATCCATATTTTGTCAGGTACTTTATCGGATATCGGGGTCCTTACAGTAATTTTGGATGTGTACGATATGGAAAAGGAAGAATACAAAGAAGGAAAAACGGAAGTTGTACTTAGTGATTTTGAAAAGATTGAAAAATCAGAATTACCATTTACAGAGGAAGAATATAAGGAGGTTGCATCAGCATGGTAAATAAAATGAAAAAAGTGGTTTTAAAAGGTCTTTTATGCACAATGCTTCTATTTGCACTCACAGGATGTGCGACAGAAGAAAGCAAAACGGAAGAATCAAATACAGCAAATGAAGTAGTGACGGAGGCAGAGCCGGAAGAAGTGGCAGAGCCGGAAAAACCGTCGACCGATATCTTTATTGATAGCGGAATCAGTAAATTTGAAGTGACATCCGCAGATTTACATGATGGTGTATGGGATACCGTGATTACCAAAACGGAGAAAGGGTCGAATGTGTCTCCGCAGCTTTCCTGGGAACCGGTGGAAGGTGCGCAGTGCTATGTGATTTATATGGTAGATAAAATTGCCGGCGACTGGATACACTGGATTTCCAACAATGTAACAGAAACCGATCTGCCTCAGGGATGGGCGCCGGAAGGGGAATATGTCGGACCGTATCCTCCGGGCGGAACGCACGATTATGAAGTTTACGTGGTTGCGTTAAAACAGCCGGTAGAGCGTGCAAAAGGATCTCTTAACAGTTCGAATTTAAAGTTCAAACCAAACGTGTTTGCACTGGATGAAGCAGTGGAGGGCGAGACCGGAAATATTGTTGCGTATGGTTATATAAGCGGAACATATACTTATGGAGATTAATTAGGAAAACGAAAAAAATGACAGAAAAGGGCCGTATCACAGAAGTGGTGCGGCTTTTTCAAATTTTTTTACAAAAATACTTGACTGTAAACCTTGTTTATACCTTAATGTACGCTTATCATATAGATAAACAGGAGGAAATACCATGACAATTAAGGAAGTTGAGCAGTATCTGGAAATACCGCGGGCGACCGTGCGGTTTTATGAAAAGGAAGGTTTGATCCATCCGGAGCGGGGCCAAAATGGATATCGCACATACAGTCCGGAGGATATCACAAGGTTAAAGCAGATTATTATTTTTCGTAAACTCGGTATGAAGGTGACGGATATAGAGGATGTGCTTGACGGAGCAAGGCTTTTGTCGGAGGCTGTGTCAGATAATATTTTATCTTTGGAAAAACAGATGGAAGAATTAAAAGGTGCGATTTGTCTGTGCCATAGGATTCAGGATGAAAAAGAGGAGATGGAGACCTTTGAGGTAGATAAATACTGGAATGCCATTGAGGAGGAAGAAAAGAGAGGAAATCGTTTTCTTGATATTGCAAAAGACATGGCACATTACGAGAAATCCATTATTTTGGAGTATTTCGGGATTGCAGATATCAACGGAAATTTATCAGTCAGTTTGCCCAAAGCGTTGAAAACAATAGCACTAACATGTAGTGGTTTTGTTATAATGAAGTGTATTTTGGCAGATGCATGGACTTGGCAGAATGTACTGTATGGAATCGGTAGCATGCTGATGTTTATTGCCATTGAGCTTGTGATTGGAATTCCGATCTTTTTGGTAGGAAGAAAGCGGCCGGAGGTGCTCAAAAAAAGAAATAAAATAATGCTCATTCTTTGTGGTGGGGTATTCTTGATTCTGGTGGGATTAATTATTTTTGCCCTTATATTCGGAGAATGATTATGGCAACTGCAAGTTGCCGGATAGTAAACGCTGCGTGCTGGTGTTTAAAGAAGAGTTTGTATATAATCGAGATGTGTAAAAGGGATACTCATAAAGTAGGACGAATGAAAATCCTCCATTTGCAGAAATGTAAATGGAGGATTTTTATTAGAAATTCGTATCGTATTACTGACCTGCTTTACAGGTTATAATCCAAGGTGCAGGCTGCGTGTTATAGGTATGCTTGCTGGTTACGTTTGAAACGCTTACCTGGATAATGTCCGCGTCACGAATACCGAACTCGTCCAAAATTTTCTGCATGGAACCGGCTACCAGAAAATCGAGAGTGTAGATAACAAATTCCATATTTGGATTAATGGAAAGCATGTAGGCAATTTCCTTTTCCATGCTTGCGGATGCAACCAACATGGTTACATCAGGAATCGGAAGACCTGCCATGGTATCCTCACCGACATGATCGATAATGGTTACATTCTGTATACCGAAACGACTGAGATTATCCTCGAGGGTATGACGGTCGTTTTCTTTATATTCCACAGCAATGATATCGCCCTCGCCGTTGACAAGAGCTGACTCAATGACAATGGATTCTCCCGAAATGACGCAGATGTTTTTTCCTTCGTGAATCTTCATTTTATTTAAGATGATAGAGCGGATTTCTGAACCGACATATTTGACAGAACCGGTAGAAAAAGAATCATTATTCATACCGAATTTTACAATGCTGCGAGCATTCGGATTTAAAATAAGCATACCGGCAGAGGCATTGATGCCACGGTCAATCATGTTCTTTACCTTATCTGTTTTGATTTCACCCTCCGGGTTGCTTCCTTCATTATAAATGACATCACATTCTCCGAGACCGACATCATACATTTTATAGAAGATATCCGGATGACCTGCTTCTGTGAAGACGAGCACGCAACGGTGCGCTTCAACGGTAGGAATCAGGTTTTTATTTTTGCGCGTGATATCAAGAATTTTTACATGCTCTAAATCAACCTGTGTGTGGTCGGAAAAGTACTGCAGCCATGTAATGATATTTGAGTTATTAAATAAATAGTTGCTCATATGTAACGCCCTCCTGTTGTTTGCTTAATACCCAATCCTATTATACAATATTTTAGTGAAAAGAAAAACAATTTTATAAACCACGCATTGCGTAATTTGAATAGATATGTTACTATGAAAAAAACGCAATGCGAGGTGCAGGTATGGAAACAGCTAAAGTGATTAAGCAGTTAAGAGAGCGAACCGGTATGAGTCGGAAAGATTTTTCTGAATATACGAAGATTCCGGTTCGGACACTGGAGGACTGGGAAGCCGGCAGAAGAACGCCGCCGGAATATATTCCGAGACTGTTAGAGTATCAGTTAAAATATGATGAGATGGTGGGAGGGGTGAATGCGAATGAAAAGTAAAACAAATATAAATAGCGATAGTAATAAAATTCAACTATTTGAAGATCAACAAATCCGCAGTGCATGGGATGGAGAAAACGAAGAGTGGTATTTTTCCATAGTGGATGTAGTTGGGGTGTTGACGGAGAGTAAAGATTTTGATACTGCTAGAAAATACTGGAATAAAGTAAAGCAGCGCATGAAAGAAGAAGGTAATGAGTTGGTGACAAATTGTCACCAACTGAAAATGAAATCTCCTAAAGATGGAAAAAGCTATAAAACCGATGTGGCAGATGCAGAACAATTACTTCGTATTATCCAGTCTATTCCATCAAAAAAAGCAGAACCATTTAAGTTGTGGTTGGCACAGGTTGGGCGTGAGCGAATAGAGGAGACGATAGACCCTGAATTAACGATAGATAGGGCGCTTGATACATATTCAAAGAAGGGATATTCCAGAGAATGGATAAATCAACGTTTGCAATCAATACAGGTACGCAAAGAATTGACAGATGAATGGGTAGATCGGGGTGTAAAACCCGGAAAAGAATTAGAACTACTTACAGGTTTTCCTGTTATTACGTCTCAAAATGCGATAGAAATGAATAAAGCTGTCGTTGAGATGATTGAGGCATCCTCTCATTTAAAGTAAAAAATAAGGCATAAAATACCTCCATTTACAAATACTACTTTCAGACGTAGAAAATGTAAATGGAGGATTTTTATATGAAAGCAACAGGTATTGTCAGACGGATTGATGATCTGGGCCGTATCGTCATTCCGAAAGAAATCAGAAGAACGCTCCGGATTCGTGAAAGTGATCCGCTTGAAATATTTACGGACAGAGAAGGCGAGATTATTTTGAAGAAATATTCTCCCATCGGGGAAATGACAACATTTGCAAAGCAGTATGCAGAAAGTCTGGCGCAGGTGTCAGGACGGACTGCGTTGATTGCAGACCGCGATCAATTTATCGCTGTTTCCGGTGGTTATAAATCACTTCTCGGTAAGGCGATGAGTCGTGAAATGGAAGAAGCAATCACAAACCGGGAGAGCATTATGGCGGTCAAAGGAGATAAGAGATTCATTGAAATTTCAGAAGAAAAGACACCGGATCTTGAACAACTTGTCTCTGTTCCGATCATTGCCGAGGGCGATGTTATTGGTGTAGTAATTTTAGCTTCCAACGATGCAGCAGATAAAATGGGACAGGTGGAGCAAAAGCTTGTCCAGTCGGCAGCAGGATTTCTCGGAAGACAGATGGAGCAGTGAGCTGGTGAAAGAATCTCGCGGTCGTCCCAAGTATTCTTCGGGTCTCCCGAGCATCCTCAGGTGTCCCGAGCGTCCCCAGGTGTCCCGCGGGTATTGGAGCATAAAAAGCATGCGTAATACCCAAAAAAAGACGAAGAATGAGTGGTTTTGGGTATTACAATGAAGAATTCCTATCAAATACCCGGTATTTTGAAAAAACGAGGGTATTGAGAGGTACTTTTTCAAGGAAATACCCACGGGAAAAACGCCGGCCGAGAATCGCCGGAAAGCAAAGCGCCGGCCGGAATCGCCGAGCATCGCAGGAAAGTAAAACGCATAAAAAGGTCTGCCCCAAAACAGAGGCAGACCGTTACTTTTTATTAAGTTGTTTGTGAATCTTACTCCGCAGATCTTACTCCGTCGCAGGACTGTAATCCGCAAAATACGCCGCAAACTCACCGTCATCTGCATCAAAGAAACAGATTCCGACGATTCCGCGTCCGGTGTGGGCACCGATGGCGCATCCAACGGTAGAGATGAAATACTCCTTTGGTGCAACCTGCTCATCGAGGCACTTTCTGACGAATGCAAGTGCTTCCTGATCCTCACCGTGGCAGACAGCGATCGTCTGCGAGGAGGGGGTAAATGCATGCTCTTTTACATATTCAACCAGTGTTTTGAACGCTTTTTTGCCGCCGCGTACTTTCTGCAGAACGGATAATTTACCTTCGCGGTCGACGATAAGAATCGGTTTGATATCCAGTGTTTCGCCGATGGTACCGGAAACCTTGGAAAGACGTCCGCCTTTGATCAGGTAGTTTAAAGTCCGTACGGTAAATACATGATGAATATGAGAAATATAGTAGTCTGCTGCTTTTAAAAGGGTTTCTTTGTCAGCGCCTTTCTCCAGCATATGTACCAGCTTGGTGACAACAAGTCCGAAACCGACCGCCGCACATTTGGAATCCACGATAGTCAGATCAAAGTCCGGATAGTCATCGAGAAGATTTGTTTTGGCTATGTTGGCAGCATTATAGGTTCCTGCAATTCCTGTGGAAAAGCACAGATAAATAACGCTGTCACCGGCCTCGGCATATGGACGGAAGGCCTTTTCGAACATCTCCGGATTGATATGATAGGTGCGGATATCACGTTTGATATCGTCCAGGATATCATAAAATTCGCTTGTCTGAATGGTATCCCCGTCAAAATAATCTACTTCATCGATTACGACCGGTGTCGGAATCACATGAAGCTCATGTTTTTCTATATAACTCTTTGGCAGATCGCTGGCAGAATCAGTAATAATTTTGAGCATGAATAAGCCCCCTTCTGAAATGTTTCAAAAATTAAGTCTGTTTCCCCTTTAAAATCAATCCTTGCTCATCTGGTCAAGAAGACTGATCTTAATATCAAAAAGTCTTGCAGAGAGATCAACGTAAACCTTGTGCGGATTGACAAGACGTCTTGTTTCCGGCCAGAGCGTATCGAGCTCTTTCTGGCAATAAGCGCGGATATCCATAACTTTCGGCGATTCATAGACACACTCACCGGCAAGAAATACTGGAACCATAAGCTCGCGCAGCGTATAGGTACCTGCGGCTAACTTGGTTTTTTTCCAAGGTTCAAGCGGATCAAAAAGAAGCATCGGTTCATTTTCGTCAAATGTCTCTCCGACAAGACAAATCAGATCGGCCTTGATTTTACCTGTTTCCTTTTCATAGACACGGTAAATCATCTTATTGCCCGGATTGGTTACCTTTTCCGTGTTTTCGGAAAGTTTAATTTTAGGTATGAATCGGCCGTCTTTTCCTTTGATGGCAGCCAGCTTGTAAACTCCGCCGAAGGAAGGGCAGTCTTTGCTGGTAATCAGATGCGTTCCCACACCCCAGGATGTGATGGCAGCGCCCTGCGTTTTTAAACTGTCAATCAGGTTTTCATCAAGGTCGTTGGAAGCGGAGATAATCGCATCCGGAAAACCTGCGTCATCGAGCATCTTGCGCGCTTTTTTGGAAAGGTAAGCAAGATCCCCGGAATCAAGACGGATTCCGTATCGTTTGGAAGTAATTCCGGCTTCTCTCATTTCCGTAAATACGCGGATGGCATTCGGAACACCGGATTTTAAGGTATCGTAGGTATCGACCAGCAAGATGCACGCGTCCGGATAGATGTCGGCATAGGTCTTAAACGCAGTATATTCATCAGGAAAACTCATAATCCAGCTGTGTGCATGGGTTCCGCTGATCGGAACGTCAAAAAGCTGTCCGGCAAGGACATTGGAAGTGGCCACGCATCCGCCGATCATCGCTGCTCTGGCGCCGTAAGTACCGGCGTCCGGACCCTGCGAGCGTCTTAGACCGAATTCCATGATACCGTCCCCCTTGGCTGCAAAACACACGCGTGAAGCCTTGGTGGCGATCAGACTCTGGTGATTGACGATATTTAAAATTGCCGTTTCAATCAGCTGTGCCTGCATGATCGGAGCGATGACTTTGATCATCGGTTCGCGCGGGAACATGACGCTTCCTTCCGGAATCGCATAAATATCTCCCGTAAACCGGAAATTTTTTAAATAATCCAGAAAGTCTTCGGAAAAGATACCGAGACCTGCAAGATATGCAATATCTTCCGGCTCGAATTTCAGGTTCTTTATATACTGGATGACCTGTTCAAGACCGGCCATGATGGAGTATCCGCTGTCCATTGGATTCTGGCGGAAAAAAGCATCAAAGATCACCGTTTCGTTCCTGTCTTTGTGCTTAAAATAGCCCTGCATCATAGTGAGCTGGTAAAGGTCTGTAAGGAGTGTCAAATTCTGTCTGTCCATTTTAATTTTTCTCCGTATCTGTTATTTTTCTGATTTGGAAATCAGTATAAATCCAATGATAAAAAGTACAACCAAAGACAGCACACCTACTCTGGAATTGCCTAAGGCTAACGCGCAGAAGGATAAGATGAGCGGTCCGAAGAAATCGGCAAATTTGCCGAAAATATCAAAAAATCCGAAATATTCGCTGGCTTCCTTTTTCGGAATCAGTTTTCCGAAGTGGGAGCGGGACAAAGCCTGAATACCACCCTGGCACATTCCCACGGCAAATGCGAGAATCCAAAATTCCGTGGAAGTATCCAATCCGTAAGCGTAAATACAGATGGCGCAGTAAATGATGATAAAGGATTTTATCATCTTGAGAGTACCGAAACGCTTTGCCAGTTTGGCACTGAAAAGTGCACACGGGAAAGCGACAATCTGTGTCAGCAAAAGCGCCAGAATCATGTCGGTAGAGTCGATTCCGACCTCGCCGCCGTAAGTGGTTGCCATAGATATAATCGTATAAACTCCGTCAATATAGAAAAAGTATCCGAGAATAAAAAAGAGCAGGTTGCGGTCACGCTTTAGTTTCAGGAAGGTAACCCAAAGTCTTCGGAAACTGTGTTTGACAATGTTCTTTTTTGGTCGCAGATAATGCTGCTGTTTTACATTTTTCAGAAGCGGAATGGATAAAACGAGCCACCAGATCATGGTGATAACAAAAGAAATCCGCGTTGCCGCCACCGTAGAAAGGCCGAAAGGTTTTAGTAGAATCAGGGCAATTCCCGCAACAAAAGGAATGCAGCTACCGATGTAGCCCGATGCATAGCCGATGGAAGAGATGGAATCCATTCTTTCGTCGGTGGTAACATCGATCAGCATGGCATCGTACAAAATGTTGCAGGCAGAATAGCCGATGCGTGCAACAATAAAGAAAGCAAGAAAAACAAGCCAGCCCGATGCGATGGTAAAAGCGACTCCTCCGCCAAGCCCCAGAGCCAGAAAGAAAATAAAGATCTTTTTCTTCATATTTTGATAATCGGCAAGTGCGCCGAGGATCGGAGCCAGAAGGGCAAGAATTAAAATCGCAGCGGATGTGGACGTGGCCCAGATGGAAGTCGCATGAGCATTGTCTACACCGGCTGCAGTTGCAAGCCCGCGGAAATATATCGGTATCGTAGCAGTCAGAATCATAATAAAGGCAGAGTTTGCTACGTCATATAAAATCCAGCTTTTTTCAGTTTTTGATAGTTTTTGTCTTTCCATGTTGCATCCCTCAAAACAATACTAAAATCGTAAAGCATTTTCATTATATCATTTTCCTATTATAATTGCCATGATTACTTAATAAAATCCCTTGACAATGCCCATAAATGCACACTATAATGCGAATTAGAGAAAGACGATGACGAAGACAGTAAGTTATCTGCCAAAGGCAAAGCGAGCCGGAGACGGTGAAAGTCCGGTGCGAGTAACAGATAGCCAAATATCACTTCTGAGTTGCAGATCGAAACATGGCAACGGAGACTTCTTAATTTATAAGATGATGTCGCCGGTGCAGGAAGTAGGTTCTGACGGATTCCGCTCCGTTATCGCGGACACATATGAAACATGATAAATGGGAGTATGCAGTAACAGGTGGTTCACGAAGCGTTAGCTCGTCCTTTTACGGACGGGTTTTTTATTTTTTAAAGCTCCGATGATCGTTCCGGAGTCTGCACTCAAAGAAACAGGAGGTAGAAACATGTACGAAAAAGTATCCACGAATCTGAATTTCGTAGAGAGAGAAAAAGAAACAGAAAAATTCTGGCGTGAAAATGACATTTTCCAGAAGAGTATGAAAGCAAGAGAAGGTTGCCCGACCTACACATTTTATGACGGACCGCCTACCGCAAACGGAAAACCGCATATCGGTCACGTTTTGACACGTGTTATCAAAGATATGATTCCGAGATACAGAACAATGAAAGGATACATGGTTCCGCGTAAAGCCGGATGGGATACCCATGGCTTACCGGTAGAGCTTGAGGTGGAAAAGCTCGTTGGTATCGACGGAAAAGAACAGATCGAAGCATACGGTCTTGATCCGTTCATTACCAAATGTAAAGAGAGTGTTTGGAAATACAAAGGAATGTGGGAAGACTTCTCACAGACCGTTGGTTTCTGGGCAGATATGGACGATCCGTATGTAACTTATGATGATAACTTTATCGAGTCTGAGTGGTGGGCACTCAAGGAAATCTGGGACAAAGGCTTACTTTACAAGGGCTTTAAGATTGTTCCTTACTGTCCGCGTTGCGGAACTCCGCTTTCTTCTCACGAGGTAGCACAGGGTTACAAGGCAGTGAAAGAACGTTCTGCAGTGGTTCGTTTCAAAGTGGTTGGCGAAGATGCATATTTCCTCGCCTGGACGACAACACCTTGGACACTTCCGTCTAACGTGGCACTTTGTGTGAACCCGGATGAAACCTACGTAAAAGTAAAAGCAGTTGACGGCTTTACTTACTACATGGCAGAGGCACTTCTTGACAAAGTGCTTGGTAAGCTTGCGCAGGAAGGCGAAAAAGCTTATGAAGTACTTGAGACTTACAAAGGTACAGACCTTGAGCGCAAAGAGTACGAACCGCTCTTTAAGTGTGCAGGCGATGCAGCTGAAAAACAGGGCAAAAAAGGTCACTATGTGACATGTGATAACTATGTAACCATGACAGACGGTACCGGTATCGTTCATATTGCACCGGCGTTCGGTGAAGACGATGCCCAGGTCGGAAGAAAATACGACCTTCCGTTCGTTCAGTTCGTAAACGGAAAAGGTGAGATGACAGAGGAAACAGATTATGCAGGTATGTTTGTAAAAGATGCAGACAAACCGATCCTCGTTGACCTTGAAAAAGAAGGTAAGCTTTTCGATGCTCCGAAATTCGAGCATGATTATCCGTTCTGCTGGAGATGTGATACTCCGCTTATCTACTATGCACGCGAGTCTTGGTTTATCAAGATGACAGCAGTGCGCGACGACCTCGTGCGCAACAATAAGACAGTAAACTGGATTCCGGAATCCATTGGTGAAGGACGCTTCGGAAACTGGCTTGAAAATATTCAGGACTGGGGTATCTCCCGTGACCGTTACTGGGGAACACCGCTTAACATCTGGCACTGCGAGGACTGCGGACATATGGAATCTATCGGTAGCCGCGAGCAGCTTGCAAAGATGAGCGGAAACGACGCAGCTCTTACCGTAGAGCTTCACAGACCTTATATCGATGAGATTACAATTACATGTCCGGATTGCGGAAAGACAATGAAACGTGTTCCGGAAGTTATCGACTGCTGGTTTGACTCAGGAGCGATGCCTTTCGCACAGCATCATTATCCGTTCGAGAACAAAGACCTGTTTGAGCAGCAGTTCCCGGCGCAGTTTATCTCAGAGGCGGTTGACCAGACTCGTGGATGGTTCTACTCGCTTATGGCAGAATCTACACTCCTGTTTAACAAAGCACCTTACGAGAATGTTATCGTTTTAGGTCATGTACAGGATGAAAACGGACAGAAGATGAGTAAGTCCAAAGGAAATGCAGTCGATCCGTTCGATGCACTTGAGCAGTACGGAGCAGACGCTATCCGCTGGTATTTCTACATCAACTCTGCACCATGGCTTCCGAACCGTTTCCACGGAAAAGCCGTGCAGGAAGGACAGCGTAAATTCATGGGTACACTTTGGAACACATATGCGTTCTTCGTACTCTATGCAAATATTGATAACTTTGATGCAAGCAAATATACACTTGATTACGACAAACTTCCGGTTATGGATAAGTGGTTGCTTTCTAAGTTAAACACACTTATCACAGAGGTTGACACAAACCTTGATAACTATCGTATTCCGGAGACAGCAAGAGCACTCGATGAGTTTGTTGACGAGATGAGTAACTGGTATGTGCGCAGAAGCCGTGAGCGTTTCTGGGCAAAAGGAATGGAACAGGATAAGATTAATGCTTACATGACACTTTACACAGCACTTGTGACCGTGGCAAAATGTGCAGCTCCGATGATTCCGTTTATGGCAGAAGATATCTACAGAAATCTTGTGTGCACAAACGATGCATCTGCACCGGAAAGTGTACATTTATGTGACTTCCCGGTTGCAAATCCGGCATTTGTGGATAAGCAGCTTGAGGAGGATATGGAAGCAGTTCTCAAGATTGTCGTTATGGGTCGTGCTTGCAGAAATACAGCTAATATTAAGAATCGTCAGCCAATCGGAACGATGTTTGTAAAAGCTCCGAAAGCACTTTCTGAGTTCTATCAGGAAATTATCGAGGATGAGCTTAATGTGAAGACAGTGAAGTTTACAGACGATGTCAGAGACTTCACAACCTATACATTTAAACCGCAGCTTAAGACAGTCGGACCGAAATACGGCAAACAGCTCAGCGGAATCAAAAATTATCTTGCCGGCGTAGACGGAAATGAAGCAATGGATACATTAAATGCAGGCAATGCACTTGTATTCGATGTGGACGGTGTTTCCGTAGAGCTTTCCAAGGATGACCTTCTTATTGAGATGAGCCAGAAGGAAGGTTACATGTCCGAGGCGGATAATACAGTAACAGTTGTACTTGATACCAATCTGACAGAGGAACTTCTTGAGGAAGGTTTTGTATACGAAATCATCAGTAAAGTACAGACCATGCGTAAAGATTCCGGCTTTGAAGTGATGGATCACATCAGAGTAGGTATCAGCGGTAATGAAAAGATTGCAGGTATCGCGCTTGCAAATAAAGACAGCATCTGTAGCAAGGTTCTGGCAGATGAGCTTGCAACAGAGGCAAATTTTGCTAACAGCAAAGAGTGGAATGTCAACGGAGAAAAGGTTATAATCTCCGTAGAGAAAATATAAAATCAAGGAGGAAAAGTATGGCAACGAAGAAAACAACAATTCCTGTTTCCCCGACGTTCGATAAAGAACTTTTCAAACGAAGCGTTCTTTATAACGTAAGAACGTTATATCGTAAGAAAATGGAGGAAGCAACTCCGCAGCAGATTTTCCAGGCGGTTTCCTATGCGGTAAAGGATCAGATTATTGACAGCTGGATGGCAACTCAGCAGCAGTATGAGAAAAAAGATGTAAAAACCGTATATTATCTTTCCATGGAATTTTTGATGGGACGTGCTCTTGGAAACAACCTGATCAACATGCAGGCGCATGCGCAGGTAAAGGAAGCATTGGAAGAACTCGGTGTAGACATTAATGTGATTGAAGATCAGGAGCCGGATGCAGCGCTCGGTAACGGAGGTCTGGGAAGACTTGCTGCATGTTTCCTCGATTCACTGGCATCTCTCGGCTATGCAGCTTACGGATGCGGTATCCGCTACCGCTATGGTATGTTCAAGCAGGAAATCAGAGACGGATTTCAGGTGGAAGTACCGGATAACTGGTTAGCAGATGGTAATCCATTCGAGCTTCGCCGCCCGGAATATGCCAAAGAGGTTAAATTCGGCGGATATGTGTCTGTATATCAGGATGAAAACGGACGTAACAACTTTAAACAGGAAGGTTACCAGTCGGTAACTGCGGTTCCTTACGATGTTCCGATCATCGGTTACGGAAATGGTATCGTAAATACCCTTCGTATCTGGGATGCCCAGCCGGTACAGTGTTTCCAGCTTGATTCTTTTGATAAAGGTGATTACCAGAACGCGGTGGAGCAGGAAAACCTTGCCCGCAATATCGTAGAAGTTCTCTATCCGAACGATAATCACTATGCAGGAAAAGAGCTTCGTTTAAAACAGCAGTACTTCTTTATTTCTGCATCTGTGCAGGAAGCAATTGATAAATACATGAGAACTCACGATGACATTCGTAATTTCCATGAAAAAGTGACATTCCAGCTTAATGACACACATCCGACAGTGGCAGTTGCAGAGCTTATGAGAATTCTCATGGATGAATATTACTTAACATGGGATGAAGCATGGAATGTGACAACGAAGACCTGTGCATACACAAACCATACCATCATGGCGGAAGCACTGGAAAAATGGCCGATCGAACTGTTCAGCCGCCTTCTTCCTCGTGTATACCAGATTATTGAAGAGATTAACCGTCGTTTTGTGATGGAAATCGAAGCAAGATATCCGGGCAATCAGGAGAAAGTCCGCAAGATGGCAATCATCTATGACGGTCAGGTTAAAATGGCACACCTTGCAATCGCAGCCGGATACAGTGTAAACGGTGTGGCAAGACTTCATACAGAAATCTTAAAAAATCAGGAATTAAGAGATTTCTATGAAATGATGCCTGAGAAATTTAACAACAAGACAAATGGTATTACACAGCGTCGTTTCTTATTGCACGGTAATCCGCTCCTTGCAGACTGGGTAACCGCTCATGTGGGTGCAGATTGGATTACAGACCTTGCTAAGATTAAGAAACTTGCGGTATATGCAAAAGACGAACAGGCGCAGCACGAGTTCATGAATATCAAGTATCAGAACAAGGTGCGTCTTGCAGAGTATATTTTAGAGCATAACGGCGTAGAAGTAGATCCGCGTTCTATCTTCGACGTACAGGTGAAGAGATTACACGAGTACAAACGTCAGCTGTTAAATATTCTTCATGTGATGTACTTATACAATGAAATCAAAGAACATCCGGATATGGAATTTTATCCGAGAACCTTTATTTTCGGTGCAAAGGCAGCAGCCGGATATAAGAATGCAAAGCTTACCATCAAGCTGATCAATGCAGTGGCAGATGTCATCAACAATGACGAGTCCATCGACGGCAAGATCAAAGTTGTATTCATCGAGAACTACCGCGTATCCAATGCAGAGCTTATCTTTGCAGCAGCGGATGTTTCCGAGCAGATTTCAACCGCTTCCAAAGAAGCTTCCGGTACAGGTAACATGAAGTTTATGTTAAACGGTGCTCTTACCATCGGTACAATGGACGGAGCTAACGTGGAGATTGTGGAAGAAGTCGGCGCAGAAAATGCGTTCATCTTCGGTTTATCTTCTGACGAAGTTATCAACTTCGAGCAGCATGGCGGATACGATCCGATGGAAATCTTCAATAACGATCCGGATGTCCGCAAGGTGCTGATGCAACTGATCAACGGAACCTATTCACCGGAAAATCCGGAACTGTTCCGCGACCTGTACAACTCGCTGCTGAATACACTCAGCACGTCCAAAGCAGATACATACTTTATCTTGAAAGACTTCAAAGCTTATGCTGCAGCGCAGAAGAGAGTCGAGGAGGCTTACAAGGATGAAGCAGGATGGGCACAGAGTGCAATTTTAAATGTGGCTTGTTCAGGCAAGTTTACATCCGACAGAACCATCAAAGAGTATGTTGATGAAATCTGGAAGCTTGAGAAAGTAACGCTCCCGAAAAAGAGAGCAGCGAAGAAAGTGGAAGAGTAGAGATATCAAGAAGATGTAAAATAAGAAGACCGGGTGCATTTCCTAAGGGAAATATACCCGGTTTTTATTGCATAATAGGTAAACCAATTAAACGTTTATTTACTTGTACAGGTTATTATACCTAAAACACATAACACGTTAGAATAAAAAAGATCTGATTTTTGGGAGCGGTTTATGCTGGTGTGAGATGAGTGGTTTTGCTGTATTCTTTGACTTTCGCAGAACTTTTCAATATACTTATCTCACAATCAAATTTCGTGAAAATCTTCTTTCTGCGGAGACATTTATGTTTACACGCGGAAATCTTTGGCATTTCGTCACATTTTCACAAATCAAAAATTTCATATCAAAGGAGGACTGTTTTATGTCACATTCTAACTCGCAGGAGGTCTATCAGCTTTATGATAAGATCTTTAAGAAAATTTTAACGCTCTCATCCAAGGCGGTCATTAATCTAATCAATGGGCTTTTCGAAACGAATTACCCGACAGATTCAACCATTACTTATAATTGGACAGAACATGTAAATGACGACATGCGAACCTGTCTGGCAGACACTTTATTTTCCGGAACCCAAAGTTATCCTACTCTATTCCAATTCTCCTGCTCCGGACGAATACATACTCTATCTGGATTTCGGCTCACAAGGGACCTTTCCTTATAAAGTGACCACCTTCAAATATCTCGATTCCAGTTCCGAACAACTGACAAAGAAAAAGATGATTATTCTGATTCCTTTTGAACTTCTAAAGCTTCGCAGAGTCATTGAAAAATCCCGCACTCCCGAAAATCTCAACGCCTTGCAACACCTCATCAATCATGATATACTCGAAGCAATCCAGCTGAATCTTGATGCCGGTAACATTATGGTAGATGATGCAATAAAGCTTCGAAGACTCGCACATAAACTGTACAAGCATATCTACTCTCATTATGAGGAAATGAAGGAGATGAATGAAATGACAGATGAATCTTTATTACTTGATGTAGAAATTATGCAAAAAGAGCATGATAAGGCGATGGCAGAAAAAGATAAAGAAATCGCTGCTTTGAAGGCAGAACTTGAAAGATTGAAGAAAAAAATATAATACCTAAAAAGGAACCTCCATTGTTTGGAAGTTCCTTTTTTATGGTTATTTTTTATTCTACTCGTTCGTCGCCCCAGAAGAACAGAACTACGGTTCCCGGGCCGGTATGGCTTCCGATAACGGTACCGATGGTGTTAATCTGCACCTTTCCGTTCATATTCGGGAACGCAGCTTCTACCACATCGGCAAGTGCTTTCGCATCATCATAGCAGGCTGCGTGGGCAATGTAGCATTTTTCACTGTAGTTTTCCCGATCCTGGGCAAGCTCTTTCATTTTGTCTGCAACCGCCTGAATGACTTTCTTCTTGGTGCGAACTTTCATGCGCGGAGCCAGTTTTCCTTCGGCATTTACCGTGATAACCGGACAGATATTGAGCATATTTCCAACGACTCCGGAGGTCTTGGAAACGCGTCCGCCCCGCACAAGGTATTTTAAATCTGTAGTAAACAGCCATACATGCATTTTTAGCTTATTGTCCTCCGTCCATTTGGCAAGGGTATCGATATCCATGCCCTCGTCGCGAAGATCTGCAAGCTTATCCATTAAAAGCCCGTATCCGGAACAAGCGGTAAGGGAATCAATGACAATAATTTTGCGCTCCGGATATCTTTCTGCGAGCATATTGCGCGCAACACAGGCGGAGTTGTATACGCCTGAAATTCCGGAAGAAAGGGAAACATGTAAGATATCTTTTCCCTCTTTTAAAAACGGTTCAAAATATTCAATGAACTCATCCACATTTACCTGCGATGTCTTGGTGTCAGCGCCATCGGCCATTGCCTGATAAAACTCATCGAATGAAATACTCTTTCCGAGGTCATCCGGATATACTGTGTCATCTAATTGAAAATGAAAGCAGACGTAGTGAATGTTTCTGGCATCAAACTGCTCCTGAGTAAGGTCTGCAGTGGAGCAGCAGCTTAAAATGTAGTTACTCATAAGAAAAATAAGCCTTTCTGTGTGTAATAGTTAATGGATTACGGTTTAGTTGGTTCTCTCATCCCCCCAGAAAAAGAGAGCCACGGTTCCCGGACCGGTATGGCTACCGATGACGGTTCCGATAGAATAAATTTCCACCCTTCCGTTCAGATTCGGAAAGGTTGCTTCAATGATGTCAGCAACCGCTCTTGCATCTTCATAGCAGGCAGAGTGGGAAATATAGCATTTTCCGTTATAGTCTGTGCCGTTTTGTGCGTGTTCAATCATTTTATCTGCAATAGCACGAATGACTTTTTTCTTTGTGCGGATTTTGTAGCGCGGAATCAGTTTTCCCTCGAAGGAAACATTTAAAAGCGGACAAATATTTAACATATTTCCGACAAATCCTGATGTCTTTGATACACGTCCGCCCTTTATAAAAAAGGTCAGATCGGAAGAAAAGAACCAGTGGTGCAAATATAATAAGTGTTCTTTGGCCCAGGCGGCAAGCGAGTCAATATCCATGCCCTCGTCGCGAAGGTCGGCAAGTTTATCCATCAAAAGCCCATAACCGGAAGCAGCTGCCAAAGAATCAATGACATAGATTTTGCGGTCCGGATAAGCTTCGGATAACTCATCTTTCGCAAGTCTCGCAGAGTTGTAAACACCGGAGATACCGGAGGAAAGAGAGAGGTGTAAGATATCCTTTCCCTCCTTCAGGAAAGTTTCAAAATAGTCCTTAAACTCTTCTGTGTTTACCTGGGACGTCTTAGTGTCGGCGCCGTTTGTCATAGCCTGATAGAAGTCGGCAAAGGAAATGCTTTTGCCTAAATCATCCGGATATTGTTTGCCATCCAGTTCAAAATGAAAGCAGATATAACGGATATCTCTTTGTAGGAACTGTTCATTGGTAAGATCTGCAGTGGAACAGCAACTTAGAATATAGTCACTCACTACTATCAGTCCTTTCTACTATTAAGAAATATGCACCTTTTTAGTTGTATTAAGATTACAAGATGTAGTTTAAAAAACCACATTGCGTATTAATAGTATAACTTTTTCTTCCTTTCGTCAAGGGAAATAGAGGAAAAAGCGCAGAAAACGCAAAGAAAAATGGCAGAAAGATTGCAGATAATTTAAATCCGTGCTAAACTCTTATTCGGAAAAGAAACGAAACGAGTGAAGGAGGATATTATGATTAAGTTATATGATGGCGGCGCTTATCTGGTAAACGGAACAGAGCTTATTCCGGACGGCGGTGATGCGCTTGCAGCAGTAAAAGCAAAAACAGGAAAAGAAGTAACGCAGCAGGAAGCGGCAAAAGAGACGATTGCTTATGGTATTTTGGAAGAGCATAACACTTCCGGAAATATGGAAAAACTGCGTATTAAATTTGATAAATTAACTTCCCACGATATTACATTCGTAGGAATTATTCAGACAGCGAGAGCTTCAGGACTTGAGAAGTTCCCGATTCCTTATGTTTTGACAAACTGTCACAACTCTCTTTGTGCAGTCGGCGGAACAATTAACGAAGATGACCACATGTTTGGTCTTACCTGTGCAAAGAAATACGGTGGTGTTTATGTTCCTCCTCATCAGGCAGTTATCCACCAGTTTGCACGCGAGATGCTTGCAGGCGGCGGTAAGATGATTCTCGGTTCCGATTCTCACACACGTTACGGTGCGCTTGGTACTATGGCGATGGGTGAAGGCGGTCCGGAGCTTGTAAAACAGCTTCTTTGCCAGACATACGATATTAATATGCCGGGCGTTGTCTGTGTATATCTGAAAGGTGAACCTGTGATGGGTGTAGGTCCTCAGGACGTGGCACTTGCTATCATCGGTGATGTATTCGGAAACGGATATGTAAAAAATAAAGTCATGGAATTTGTAGGACCGGGTGTTTCTTCCCTTTCTGCAGACTTTCGTATCGGTATTGACGTAATGACTACAGAGACAACATGTCTTTCTTCTATCTGGAGAACCGATGATGAAATCAAAGATTTCTATGACATTCACGGAAGAAGCGAAGAGTACAAAGAGCTTAATCCGGGTCAGGTGGCTTACTATGACGGCGTAATCGAAATCGATCTTTCTAAGATCCGTCCGATGATTGCAATGCCGTTCCATCCGAGCAATACATACACGATCGAAGAGCTCAATGCGAACCTTACAGACATTCTTCATGATGTAGAAAAGCGTGCAGCTGTCAGTCTTGACAATGCAGTACCTTATTCTTTACAGGATAAGGTTGTAAACGGCAAATTCATGGTAGATCAGGGTATCATCGCAGGTTGTGCCGGCGGTGGTTTTGAAAATATCTGTGCAGCAGCAGACATCTTAAAAGGAAAATACATCGGTTCCGACGGCTTTACCTTAAGCGTATATCCGGCTTCTATGCCAGTATATATGGAGCTTATTAAGAATGGCTGCGCAGCGACTATTATGGAGACAGGTGCAGTTATGAAGACAGCATTCTGCGGACCTTGCTTCGGTGCAGGCGATACTCCGGCAAACAATGCGTTCAGTATCCGTCATTCTACACGTAACTTCCCGAACCGTGAAGGTTCTAAGCTTCAGAACGGCCAGATTTCTTCCGTTGCGCTTATGGATGCACGTTCCATCGCAGCAACTGCAGCAAACAAAGGTCAGCTTACAGCAGCGACAGACTTTGACGGTGAAATCGGCAAATACAAATATCACTACGATGCAAATATTTACGCAAACCGTGTATTTGATTCAAAAGGCGTGGCAGATCCTTCGGTTGAGATCCAGTTTGGTCCGAACATCAAGGATTGGCCGGCTATGGTTGCCCTGACAGATAACCTTGTCCTCAAAGTTGTTTCCGAGATCCATGATCCGGTTACAACAACAGACGAGCTGATTCCGTCCGGTGAGACTTCTTCTTACCGTTCAAATCCTCTCGGACTTGCTGAGTTTACTCTTTCAAGAAAAGATCCTCAGTATGTGGGCAGAGCAAAAGAGGTGCAGGCAGCAGAAAAAGCAAGAGAAGCTATGATCGCAGGAGAGGCGACAGAGAAACCTTGTCAGATTTTACCGGAAATCAAGCCGGTGATGGACAAGATCAAAGAAAGTTTCCCTGAGATTACGCATGAGACATTCGGTATAGGTTCTACCATCTTTGCAGTGAAACCGGGTGACGGTTCTGCGCGTGAGCAGGCAGCAAGTTGTCAGAAGGTACTCGGCGGATGGGCAAACATCGCGAACGAGTACGCAACAAAGAGATATCGTTCAAACCTCATCAACTGGGGTATGCTTCCATTCATCATTCCGGAAGGAGAGCTTCCGTTTGAAAATCTGGATTAAATCTTTATTCCGGATATCAAGAAGGCAGTGGAAGAGAAATGGGATGAGATTAAGGCTTATGTTGTAAAAGATGAGCTTGTAGAGTTTACCATGACACTCGGCGGTCTGACCGACGAAGAGCGTGAGATTATCCTTAAGGGATGTTTGATTAACTATAATAGAATTTAGAAACTATTCAGAGCTAGACGATTTTGCGAATAGTGGCGCTGAATAGTTCGGGTGAACTAATTAGCATGTAGTTAATAGGTATGTAGCTAATTGACATGTAGCTATTGGCATGTAGCGGGTATTGGCGGCTGAAAAGGCTGTCCAATACCCAATTTTTATGTCAAAAATGCGGAAAAAGGGTAAAAGTAAGCATTTTCATGCTGTAATACCCGGGGATTTCAAAAAGTCTGGGTATTTGTGGCCGAAATCTGCATACAATACCCGCGGGAGCGGATAGAAGGAAAATGCAACGCCGCGGGGCCGAAAAGAAAATGCAACGCCGCGGGGGTCTGGAATTCAAACTAAATTAATCTGCCATTCCTCCGATATATATAGTACAGGTGATGCACGGTCGACATCATTTGCAGCCACGGAAGGTGTGTGAGAGCGCAGGGAGCGCGATTGCATGCTTTTTTTGTTTGGGAGAGTAAACCAGCAATTGTAGTGTGGCAGAAAAATCCAAAAGGAGGGATTATTTGAAGATCGATTCCAGTTATATAGGAATGGAATCCGCCAGAAGATATACTTCTGTGACGAAAAAGACCGCCACAGCCGGCCTGGTAGGCGTGGAGGTTATGCAAGGACGACCGTCCGATACGGACAATTTTTCACAATTACTAAATACCGGGACGCAGGATGAAAGCGGCAACTTCCTGCTCGACGAAAACCACCGCGTGATTGCCTCGAGGGCAACCTATAAGACAAGTACTTCCATTACCTCTATCGGTGAGAAGAAAACGCTGCAGTCTATCCGGGAGATGTGTGTAAATTATCTGATCCGGTGGCTCTATGCAAATATCGGAGAAGGAAGAGGAAAAAATAGTCATCGGATGGAAGAGAGCATAGACGGATATGCGAATGACTACCTCGGAAACCATCAGGTTCAAAATATCCAAAATACCGGAGGTACTTACAATTTCGGTCAGTTTCAAATGAACATGAGCTATTATCATGATGAGGTGGAGCAGACACAGTTTAGCACGGTCGGTACAGTAAAAACAGCAGACGGACGGGAGATTAATTTTAACCTCGGACTTTCCATGAGTCGTCGTTTTCAGGAGTATGTGCAGACGACCTCGGCAGGAGAGTTTGTGCAGCTGACAGATCCGCTTGTCATCAATTTAGACACCAATATGACGACACTTTCCGATCAGAAGTTTGAGTTTGATCTGGATTGTGACGGTGTGAAAGATCGCATTTCTCAGCTTGGTGGCGGCAACGGATTTCTTGCCCTTGATAAAAACGGTGATGGAGTCATCAATGACGGATCGGAACTGTTCGGAACAAAGAGCGGGGATGGATTTGCGGACCTTGCGCAGTATGACGAGGATGGTAACGGATGGATTGATGAAAATGATGCGATTTTTGAAAAACTTCTTGTCTGGGCAAAGGATGAAAACGGGAAAGATGAGCTCTATACACTAAAAGAAGCGGGCGTCGGAGCAATGTGCCTGCAAAGAGCAGAGACAGACTTTTCTCTCAATTCCTTGAAAAATAATCAGACAAACGGAAGAATCCGGTCGACAGGAATTTTTTTATATGAAAACGGAAATGTCGGAACCATGCAGCAGCTGGATCTGGCACAGTAATAGTAGTATAAAAATGCAAGAGCGAATCCTTGGGGGTTCGCTCTTATTTTAATGGATTTTTTTTACATAATCCCTGCAGATACGTATCGAATAATTCTTTGTCATGTACAGATAGGGATTGATAACAGTTAATAAGTTCTTGTTCGTGATCTGTAAGATTGTTTGTTCGCAAAGGATTGGAGGAATAATCAAAGAAATCTGATAAAGAGATATTTAGTCCGAAACATATTTTTTCTAGAGTAGGTATAGTAGGGCAGGTTTTTCGATTAAAAATATTATTCAGACTGGAATAAGGAAGTCCCGATGCCTGCGCTAATTTATAAACACTCCAACGTCTATATTTTAATAAAAATTCAATTCTGCTTAAAACTTCATTTTCAATCATAGTATATAATTCCCACTTTCGTCAGTTTTATTTAATTGTAATTCCGCTGAAATATATATATCAGATGAAAAAATGAATAATATAATTGAAAATATAACTCAAAGGAGTTATAATCTATATATTATTTTTACGAAGGGAGTAAAGTAAATGAAAAAAAGAGTATGGATAGTATGTAACTTGTTTGTGATTATGCTTGCGCTTGTTGCTTGTGGAAAAAAGGAAGAGGTATCTACGGAAAGTATTCCGGCAGAACAAGAAGTTGTGACACAGGCGGTATCAGACTCGACAGAGAGCATGCAGGAAAGTGTTCCGGATGAGACGGCCGATGTTGAAAAGCCTGAAGATTCCCAAACTACAGAGAACGATGAGGAATTGGACGAGGAAATGATAGAGCAGGCAAAAGAGATTGAGGCGGTAACTCCGATTTCGATTACTATGACAGGGGATGATAATTCACAATGTCGATATCATTATGATAATGATGGAGATATGATTAAGTCGGAACATATTAGTCAAGATGGAAGTGGATATGAATATGAATATGAATATCTGCTGGATGAAAGTGGGAATAAAATTAAAGGAATTGATTGTTGGAAGGTTGCTAGGGAGTTCTTCTATGATAATCATAAAATATCTACCACAGATTCATTGTTGGATCGTATAGTGCGGGAAGACTCTACAATTGATGAGGAGTATGAATATGATGAGAATAATCAAATGATTCGTAGGACTGAATTTTTTGCTTTGTCTTCTCAAGTTTGTGAATTTGAACATGAAGATAATAAGGTAACTATCTTGCAGTATACGGATTCGGGAACTTTGAAAGCAATCCTGCAATATAATGAAGAAGGTTTGGTATTATCTAAGGAGCAAATCCAAGTAAATGGCGATCAATACATATGTGCATATACATATAATGATGCAAATCAGATAATAAAAGAAGAAGTATCTGAGACAGAAAATGGAGAAACCTGGACAAGAGTTTGTGAGTATATCTATGACGAAAAGGGAAAATTGATAAAGAAAGAAGATTCTATATTGGGAGTGACAGATTATTTATATGATGAAAATAATAATCAGATTAGTGAAAAAAACTACTGGACAAATGGAGAACTTTATTCTGCAACAATAAGTGAATATGACAGTAACAATAAGTTATTATCTAAAACCGTTTATGAAGGAACGGAGGAAACAACACTTACTTGTTCATATGATGAAAAGGATAATTTGCTGATAATCAACGTAAACGACCAGTCTGCTTTTGAATTTACATATGATGATCAGAATCGTTTAAAAAAAATAACAGGAAATGAATGCGAATATTCGTTGGCGATGGACATTGCAAAAGAATATGTTATAAAACGTATTGCTATAAACCATACTGCTACAAATGTCGGAATTAATAGTTCTGGAGGCTATTATTGCGAATTTGCGTATTAATCAATTGCGGAGGAATTTATGAAGAAAAAAACAGTATTACAGGTGATATCCGTCTTCCTTACTTTGATTTTGATCGTTTCTCTGGTTTATACGCTCAAGACAAGAACAGAAATATCAGAGGAAGTGTCAGAAACAGTATTGGAAGCAGAGCCGCAAGAGGTTGTTGAAGATTTGGAACAACAGGAAATAGCAATTGAGGAAGAAACCGAAGAGGAGATTACAGAACAGGATATCAATGACCTAAAATTGCAAATAGAAATTGCACAGTCAAATGTTAATATGCTTGAAAGAGCGAATGCCGTATATGCAAAAATGAGTGAGGGTTATACGGAAGAAGAAATAAACAGGATTGTTGATAGTGAAGTAATGAAGTGTTATCAGGAAAATACCCTATTGGCGATTGAAATGAAGACCTTGATCATGGGAAGCTTCGGTGTTCAGGTACCGACCATGTTCGGAAGTGGAGAAAGTCCGACGAAACAATATGAAGATTATATTAAGGAATCGGTTTCTGATTTGGTTATTTCACAAGTGGCAGATGAAGACGTTCAGGAAATCTTAAAAAATGGATGGGATGGAGCATTAGAAGCCTATGAATCGGATGGAACTTTGACGGGAGTTTTAGAAGGGGCATTTTCTTCTGCCGTAAATGGCGTTGTGGCGAAAATACAGGAAGCACCGGCAAATATGATGTTGGGAATTTTGGATGAAACGACAGGAGGATTGGCAACTGTTGCCACAGACCTGTTGTCCAGTGAATCTCCAGAAGAGTTTTTAAAGTCAACTGCGGATGAGAAACTTGGAGGTGTTATTGGAAGTGTAAGTGCTATTGCAGATTATGATACGACACCGACTACCCTGTTAAGCAGTTTGTCTGCAACAGCATCTTCTTCGGCTGAAAGTGTTAAAGCGTTTATCAACAAAGAAACAGTGACTTCAAAAGATATAGGAGACATGATGTATCAGTATTCGCAGTTCGGAAATGCTATGGATGCAATCGGAAAGTATGGTGGTAGTGTTTCCTTTAACTGGAGAAACAATTATGAAAAAATGGAAGTGTTGTACGAAAGGTTTGTACACAATGAAATTATGATTGAAATGTTGAAAAAGCAAAGGCAAGGTGAAGTAGATGAATAAAGAAAGGAAAAATTTTTTTTGGTCGGCGTATTCCTGTATTGTGTGTCTACTTCTTGTTGCTCTAATTATATATAACATGAATATTGGAAAGACAGAGGTTCTGAATAAAAGCGAAACGATTACAGGAGAAAATGCTTTGGCGCAACAGACGTTGACAGAACATGTTGCAGAAGAAAAATCGGAAAATCCTTACGAGGAAGAATATGTACAACTTTCTGCAGAGCTTGAGAAACTAAAGGAAGAAAGCAATGAACTTAAAAAGAAGCAAGAAGAGGGGGAAAAATTTCTTGATCCGCTACATGAATATAAAAAACAAGTTGATGCAATAGCAGTTTTATATGAACCGATGATAGAATTCGGAGTCGATAATTTTGTTGCGAAATACGATCAATCCGGTGTGGAATGGATGCAAAATGAGAACAAACTCGTTAACGCAGTTGCGGAAGTTTCCAAGTATACACCATGGGCAATAACGGTCAATATTTTGGCGGCTTGTTCTATAGATAACACCCAAAGTTACTATTCTTCTATGGTTGAGACAAATAGTGAAATAAGCATGGCATATCAACCATTGATTGTGGATGCAAAAGGCTGTTTGGAAGAATTGGATGCGAGAATTGATTTTTACAAGGATCTGACGGATACGTATACTGGTGAAGAGGCATATAAAAATTTAGCTTTGTTAAATTATATTCAAGACGGAGAAGAAATATGTTTGGATGCGTATATAGAGGAAGTAAGTCAAAATTTATATATTCTTGCAAAGCAGTTTAAGGCGTCTGGAGAAGTTTATTCGAGTATTTATTTGGATGATGTAATGGCTGTAGAGTATATAAATAAACACAATGAACTTTTGTTGCTAATTGACAAGGTCTGTATGGGTGAAAAGGCAGAAGTTGTTTCAGCAGAAAAAATGGGAAGTTATATGATACCGATTTTGGAAGCCGGAAAAAAGGCAGCAGATAAGATAAGTTCGTTACCGAAGGTACCAATGAGAAACAATGCATTTGATATTTTGTATTCGGATCAGTTGGGAGGAAACAAAGGACAGAGAGTTCATTATTGTGAGATAGCTGGGGATATTATACTTGTCAATGGAGATACTATACATGTCTATTATGCAGGAGGATATCCATATTATATTAACGGATATTATATTTATGACGGAAAAGTATTAAATGGAAATCCGGATTCAAATGCGGAAGTAATGATTGAAGAAGGTTTATATATGAAAGGTATCGGAGATCGGGCATGGGCGGATGAATTTTATCAGCATTACTTAAATCTGCGTGAGGCAATAGGAACTGTGCAGCAGTAGAAAGGGTTGTTCCATGGTATTTGTTTAAACAAATCTAAATTGAAAGGAATTCAAATGACGGAAGAAAAGAAAATAATTGAAAGTATTAACTCATACAAAAAGGTTGTTTATAAAATTGTGATAGTAAGTTTAGTAATAGTTATACTTGGATTTTATGCTAGCAAGATTTTATCAAAACTAGAGGATAGATCTTGGAATATTTATAGAAATATTAGTCTAAGTTCTACTCTAAGTGATGAAAAAGTCCAGCGAGCGCAGAAGAAATGGAGAAACATACTTGATGCTTATGAATTTGCGCAGGCGACAACTGTAATATCAGGTATTGTATTTTGGTGTATGTTGCTTTTTTATTGGTATGTAAATGGCATGCAAATTATTATAACCAATAAAAGAGTCTATGGTAGAACGGCATTTGGTAAACAAGTTGATTTACCAATAGATAGTGTTTCGGCGGTTGGAACAAGTATATTTAAAGGAATTACGATAGCAACTTCATCTGGAAGAATAAACTTCCATGGTATTAGTAATAGAGATGAAATACATACGGTGGTTAGCCGGTTATTGGTTGAGCGTCAAGATTTCAACAGAAAAAAAGTTATTTATCAAGAGACACAAAGTTCTACGGATGAGTTGAAGAAATATAAAGAACTTTTAGATAGTGGAGTTATTACACAAGAGGAATTTGATGCAAAGAAAAAACAGTTATTAGGATTGTAGTGTATAAAAAAAGGAATTTTTTTGAGAGTTTTGAGGATTTAAGAGAAAGGGCTGGCATTTTGCCAGCCTTTTTAGAATGAGTAAACAAATGGCCGAAAACTAATATG
>JAGAOK010000069.1 GCA_017623815.1 Lachnospiraceae bacterium | reverse complement strand
TCACATAGTCGAGCGTGTTGAGACGGATTGTCTCCGTCATAATTTCCTCATACTTCGGTCCGATTTCCGGAATCGGGAAAGCGATAATGGTAAAGCTTCGTTCTTCTCCCGGAATATATTCGTTGATCAGTTGACCGAGCTGGCCATAATACCATGTAGAAATCTCCTGCTGCTTTTTGGAGAGCTTAGGAGCCTCCGGACAAATCTGCGGCGTAAATGGTTTTTCACCAAACACCTCTACCCAGGCCGGTCCTGCATGCAGTCCCGAAAGTGTTTTATACGTTTCATATGCTTCCTTCTGCACTTCCAGACGACGATTGGCCATCTTCTTATCCAAAAACAGTGCCTCATCCTCCCGATGATCATACTCATACTGCTTATTTGGACTTTCCGAATAAAATCCGCCCAGTGCAGTTCCTCGTTTTGTAAAAATACTGTGCGGTGTCCGCATAATCGTCGGCGCAAGTCCCATTTTTTCAAAATTCTCTATCGCTATCCGTATCATCCTCTCAAAGCCGATCGGATATACAATCTGTACCACTTTCTTTTTGGACAGATCCTTGCCGCCTTTGACAAATCCGATACGATAACCTTCTGTATATGTGTCTGCCATAAGACGAACCTGCTCCTCGCTCGCCTTGGCCATATACTGTGCCGTTTTGATCTGATTTTCTGTAATATATTCCCCGTATTTATACAAATACTTGGTATCGGAAAGATCCGACTCCATAATAATCCGACGTGCAAAATCTTCTGCCGGATCTACTTTTTCACGAACTCTTTGCAGCGTCATATCTTCTGCGTAGTCATGCACAAAGAAGTACAAATTCTCTTCTATCTGACTCTTTCCCGGTGCTTTTTCTGTATCCTGATACGCATAAGCAAAAGAAGCATATACTTCCAAAAACAGTTCCATGTGAATTACCATCTCAAACTGTCGACCTTCAAAAGCTGCCGGTATCAGGCTGCGCATCTGCGTATAGACAAACGAAAGTATCTGTCCGTATTCTTCTCCGAGCAGTTTTACCGCGGTCGTCGGATTGGCATAACTTGTATCATACCGCTCCGGCAGAACGTCCTCATACATCTTTTCGTTAGCCTCTGCTAACTCCTGCTCTGTCTGTGTAAAATATCTGTTGCCGCGAATCTCTTCGTACGTCTTACACATCCTGACAAGAAATTGTGCGACTTCGCGGAAATATTCCCGGTACGGCATCGGAACAATTTCTTCCTTCTCAATATCAAAAAGGCGCTCCTTGGCAAGTTCATAACGCTCGTTTATCATATTCCAAACACTCCTATATACAAAATAAATGCCACAACAATCACTGCCAGACTGTTAAGTAGGATGCCCACATTCGGAAAGAAATAAAACCGGTCTCTTTCCAAGCGTGACAAAATGCCCAGCACAAGTCCGACAAGCGCAAAAATAAAAGCCAGAAGTACCGAACTTGCCAGCCGCATGCTCGTCTGCCCTCCTGCCTTAAACGCAGAAAATACTGCCAGTCCGATTGCACCGTCTGACAGTATTCCGAGTATCGTCGACATAATTCCTCTTTGAGGATGACTTTTGTTTGTGAACATGTAATTCTTTTTTATCAGATTCCACATAATCCAAAAGTCCTTTCCTTAGAACATAATCTTTGATTTTCCTGCAAGGAGTTTCGCACCGGAAATAATGAGCAAAACTCCGCTGACAATTCCTACTACAATTGCAACCACACCAAGTGTGATACTAAGCGCACCGCTCCCTGACATTGTTTTATAAATCTTTTCTTCCATGTGATGACTCCTTTCAGAATTTCTTATTTCTCTGCACCGTACTGCTCATAATAAGCATCAATGGCAGCCTTTAAGGTATCGTCAATATAAACCTTTCCATTATATGGTTTATTATACAGACATTCTGTCACATCCGCCATAGAAACAATTGCTGCTGTCTCGAAACCATATAAATCTTTGATCTCTTCCAAAGCACTCTTTGTGCCTTTTCCTTTTTCCATACGGTTTAAGGAAACCATAAGTCCTACGATAGTAACGTCCGCAGCACCTCTTACCTTCGGAACCGTCTCTTCCATAGATTTTCCGGAAGTTGTAACGTCCTCGATCATAACAACTCTGTCGCCGTCTTTTAATACACTTCCGAGGAAGCTTCCTTTATCTGCACCGTGATCTTTTTCTTCTTTACGGTCGCTACAGTAGCGAACCTCTTTTCCGTAAAGTTTGCTGTAAGCAACTGCTGTCACTACCGCAATTGGAATACCTTTGTAAGCCGGTCCGAATAATACATCAAAATCATCACCGTATGTCTCGTGAATTGCCTTTGCATAGTATTCGCCGAGTTTCATAAGCTGTGAACCTGTCACATAACCGCCGGCGTTCATAAAAAACGGAGACTTGCGTCCGCTCTTTAATGTAAAATCTCCAAATTTAAGTACGTTTGAATCCACCATGAATTCAATAAATTCCTGCTTGTATGCTTGCATCTTGTTAAAACCTCCTGTATTTACGGGCTTTTCGCCGTTTTCTCTTTTCTTAAAATTGGGTTACTACACCATCCTGCGTTCACCGAACCGATTTACAAATCTCCCCTGGTAAATTCCGTCTTTTCTCTGAGTGATTCCTTTCCCCAGTTCTTTTCCCTTGAGTGATTTACCCATATGTACCTTCCATAGATTGGAAAGGATTTCAAATTCCTCTCCATTCTACCATAAAAGTCCGTTATAATCAATGCACGCAAAAACCGCTGCGCAAAAAATTTGCAGCGGTTTTTGTATGTAAATATTCTTTTTCAAGTTCATTATTTCATGGTATAAATGAATTTGCAACGGAATTCGGTTGAATGTAGTTGAAATTAGTTGAGTGAGATTAAAAAAGCTTTCTTTATATTGTCAATTCGGAAAACTGAATTTGTCGCTTACTCGTTGATTTCTTGTTTTATACTGTTCCATGTATCATTTAATCGTTTTTCAAATATGTCTGCTTTAATTAGCGCAATCCCCTCTGCCTCATCCCCTAAAACAACCAATGAATCACCGTTATTTATTCCAAAGAGTTCTCTTGCTTTCTTTGGAATAACAACTT
>JAGAOK010000068.1 GCA_017623815.1 Lachnospiraceae bacterium | reverse complement strand
CCGGTGAATATCTGACTCTTTCATACGCTTCATGCAACTGCTTCGCTTCCGCTGTATGCACAACTCCTGCCGCCACTTCTATTTCATGCGGTGTTTCAAACACCTCCGGAGTATCCTCTCTGTGTTTACGGATAAACTTGCGGTATGCCTTACGGATTTTGTGATCGCCCGGTGCTTTCCCCCGGCGTCTTTCAAAGGAATAAACGACCTCCACATCCTCTTCATCCAGCGATTCAATCCGGTCCGTTTCCGGTTCTGCTTCTCCTGCAAACGAATCAATCCCCTGAATGATCAGGTAAAGGACTATTATCATGGTCGCTGCAACCAATACCGGCGCAAGTGCTTTTATCACCAATTCTATAATCATTGAAAACAGTGGTCTTTCGCCCTCTTCCGGCGGCTCCTTCTCCTCAATAAATTCCGACGGATATATGATTTCCTTTACTTCGTATGGCTTCAGCCAGTCTCTCACATCAACATAACAACGCCCCTTCATGGAAATCAGCGCCGGTATCATTGCCAGAAAAATGAGCAAAAGATTTATCAAAAGAAACTGTCTTCCGATACTCCTCATGCGGCGGACCGGGATATTTTTTACCCCGCACGTTTTTTCATTCAGTTTCAGATATGTCTCCTGTTTTGTTACGTATATATATATTACCGTGATTACCATGTAAATGATGCCACCGAACAATGCAATATTACACACCTTTTCGCACGCAGTCATCTGCGCAAGAAGGTACCCCGCCACAAACCATCCTGCAAATACAAATCTCGGCTTATCCGGCAATAAAAAATCATCTTCCCAGGAAGCATCCTTCATCTGTCTGGAACGAAGACGCTGCCTGTTTCTGCGACGCATAAGAAAAAACATAATGCCCAGCACAGCCGTCAATATCATCATAAAAACCAGATAATATCTTCTGACATTCAGATACAAGATTTCTGCTCCTATAATCTGCGCTGCTTTATAAACACCGGCCAACATCAGTACAACCCAAAGCAGATAAGATACTTCCTTTTCGCATCGCTGCGATGCTATATGAAATACCATCGTCGGGATCAAGACAAGAAATGCACCAAAAAACAGCGGAAACAGCATTTCTTCAATACGAAATTTCCGTACGGTATACAGTGCGACAACCAAAAGTGCTGCTATCATCGTCAAATGCAGACACTCCAGCACTGTTTTTAACAGTTTATTTATACCTATTCTCATAAATTTTCCACCTCGCGTTTCACAAAAACAAAGGACTGTGAAACATATTCCGCCCCTTCCCCGTAGGAGTGCGGAAGCACCCAGATTCCCCTTTCATTTTTACCAAGCACCTGTTCCGTTTTACGAATCAGCTCTTCCGATGCATTCTTGGAAATGACAACCGGAAGCGCCCCCTCAGGCTGCATCTTAAGAATCTGTTCAAAGTCGAGAGTCTCAGATTCTTTCCATTCTCCTGTCAAAAACCGCTCCACGTCTGTCAAAGATGCCTTGGCAGACGACGGGGCACGGTAAAAAAAGCCCTCCTTCTGCTCTGCTTTTCCATTAATCGCAATGCCAACCTGCGAACCTTTTTTAATGAGTTTATCAAACAAAGTTGCCGCAACCGAAATACTGTCTTCTATCAAATGTTCCTTTTTCATGATCATCTTATCTTCCAAATCCAGATAAATCATGATGGTTTCCTTGTGCATGGACGTGTATGTATTTACCATCAGACCGCCGGTTTTGGCACTGGCTTTCCAGTTGATTGATTTCATCGGATCCTGCATCGTATATTCACGGATGGATGCAAAAGCAAACGGATCTTCCAGATACTTGCGCCGGCTCTCCTGCTCACCGAGCATTCTTGTACATTCGTTTAAAATATCCGATACATCCACTCTCTTTGCATACACATAAAGCTGTGCGTCGGTGTCAATCTCCAGATGATAGGTTTTCTCATGCAGCAGGGAATAACTGAGCACCGAAACATCCTCTATCTTGTAATGTCCCCTTTTAGCGCACTTCATCTGCAGCGTTCTGGTAATTCTCTGCCTTCCAAGCAGGGCATATATGTCTCTTTTATACACAAAATCGCTGACCGAGGTATTATCTGTTTCCGTAAACCATACTCCGCGTCGTATGCGGAAACGAACCTCGAGCGGTGTCACCGGTATTTTCTTCCGGTTTTCAATAATTTCTCTAAGCTCCGCCGTTTCTGTGGCATATACATAGGACTGGCCGAATGAAAACCGTGCGCTCAGATCCTTCGCCCACATACTGCGGTAAAAAAACTGCCAGCCGGCCATCACCAATAATATACTGATTATTACTACTGAAATCATGCTCTTTTCCAGTCCTCCGTCGGTACTTCCACTGATTGCAACAATCCATTTATCTTTTGCACTTTACGTCTGTAATCATCGTCTTCGCTGATCAGTCTGTGTGCAAGAACCGGTACCGCCACGGCTTTGATATCCTCCGGCACCACATAGTCGCGCCCCTGTATCAGTGCATAGGCCTGTGACACGCGCAAAAGCGCAAGCGTTCCACGCGGGCTGACGCCTTCTGTCATCGCTGCCTCCGTATGACTCTCTCCGCCGCCTTTTCGCGTCGCCTGAATCAGTTTTACAACATAATTACGAAGATCGTCATGCACATAAATTTCACGGCATTCCTGCTGCAATCTGCAGATATCGGAAAGGTTACAAACCGGCTCCACCTTCTTAAGCGGCTCGTCTGTAATATAGCGGTCAATCATTTCTCTCTCATGCGCCATGCTCATCGTTCCCATACTGATTTTCATGAGGAAACGGTCCATCTGCGCCTCCGGAAGCGGGAAACATCCCAGCGTCTCTACCGGATTCTGCGTTGCCATAACAAAAAAAGGCGTCCCGAGACTTCTGGTCTCTCCGTCCACCGTCACCTGTCCTTCTCCCATACACTCCAAAAGACTCGACTGTGTTCTCGGTGTCGCACGGTTAATCTCATCAGCAAGCAAAAGATTGGTAAAAACAGGGCCTTCACGAAAGACAAATTTGCCCTGCTCCTGATTATAGTAAGATAAACCTGTCACATCACTCGGCAAAAGGTCCGGCGTAAACTGAATGCGTCCGAACGACAGATCCATGGATTTTGCAAGTGTTTTGGCAAGTACGGTTTTTCCCATTCCCGGCACATCCTCAAGCAGTACATGTCCCCCGGCAATGAGCGCCGCCAGCAGAAGTTCTACCGTATCTTCCTTTCCTACAATTACTTTTGCAATGTTTGATTTAATTTTTGCTATCATCTTGTTTCTCTCTCCCTTTTACGTTCTGTTTTCGTTTATACATCTATTTTATTCATTTTCGTATAGTACGGAAAACCTTACAATTCCACCTTTTTCCTTGACAAAGTATAGCAATTCATCATTATCTAAAAAAAACTGAAGCCTTCTACCTGCAGAAAGCTTCAGTCCATAATTTCATTCAGTTTTTCCTGTATCCGGTCATGCACCATCTGTGCGATTTCGCCGGTTTTCATCCCCTTAAAATCCTCATACGGAATCGGCTCAAGGAAATGTACCTGCGTTCTTACCGGTCCCGGATAAGAGATGTCAAATGCCCTGTATGTATCTACAATTACCACAGGCACAATCGGAGTGCGAGATTTTAGCGATGCTTTAAAGCAGCCCGGCTTAAATTCCCATAACGTATTCTTTTTCTTTTTATCGTATCCGCCCTCCGGAAAAATCAAAAATCGTCTTCCTCCGGCCACTTCATCGGCCACTTCGTTAATGATCTTTAGCGACTGACGGACATCGTCAAGCTCCATCCGCTTTCCTTTTACCAAATCAATCACCTCTCTGATAAACGGAAAAATTGAACGCTTCCTATCCATCACCACGCTACAAGACGACTCATGGCCGGATACAATCGCATAACCATCGTATTTCCCCTGATGATTCGAATACAGAATGTATCCGCCTTCCTTTGGCAGCTGCTCTTCTCCAAACACAGTCGTACGAATACGCCCCGTGCGGTTCATAATTCGGACTACTTTTCTCAAATAGTCATATGCTTTCTTTTCATCAAACGGCTTAGCATCGGCCAGTCTGCGCATCGCCGGTATGATGCGCAGAAGCCGAAAGAAATTTTTTAAAATGATCAAATAAAGTCTCAACGAGTTTCACTACTTTCTGTTACTTCCCTCTTACTGTGCTACATTTCCCTCAACGATCACTTTGGCCTTTTCCCCATGCACCTTGGTGAATTTCTCCTTAAACACCGGAAGTACATCTACAGCTCCAAATGCCATCACAACATATTCATCTCCTACCGAATAGATGACATACTGATCCGGAGATCCGCACATCCACTGGTTATTGAGAATGCTGTTTTTCATAAGCTCTGCAAATGCCTCTTTATTTGCCGGGTCTGTCAGATGAAAAGCCGCTCCCGTAAAAATATTAAGATTCATTCCATGTACCAGCGACGCTGCTTCATCAATCATTCCTGCTGCATCTGTCTGTACTAAAAGAGTGGCCGCGAGTGCTTCTTTGTCATCCAGACTGAACATTCCCGGTGCATTTTCCACCATATTGTTCATATCTCCGCCCATACCGTAGAATTTTTCATTCTCACCGTAGGTTGACCAAACATCTGCCAGGATGGATACACTGTCCAACTCTGAGGTATCCGTTGTCTCTTTATCCGTTGTCTCCACATCCGTTGTCTCTTCATCCGTGGCATCGCCGCCTGCAGTTTCATCTCCCGGAGTTTGCGACGTATCCTGCGTTATCGTTTCATCGCTCGTACGATTGCCTTCTGACGAACATGCGGTAAGGGTCATTGCCAGCATCAGCATTCCGAGTACGGTTAACAATCTCTTTTTCATCGTTCATTTCTCCTTTTCTTAATCCATCTTATAATTTAAATAATCCAAGCGCCTGCAGAAGCAGGAAGAAAAGCATCACCGGTACCACAAATTTTACCATAACAATATATAATCCTTTTCTTCCGAACTTAAGTCCGCCCCGTGTTACTTCATCGACTACAGTCTTAGGTTTGACAATCCACCCAACAAGTATACATGTTGCCATCGCAACAATCGGCATCAGGAAATAGTTGCTGAGGTAATCAAGCACATCCAGAATCTGTCCCGTGCTTCCGTTTGGCAGGGGCAGTTTAAAGAACCAGATGTTATAGCCAAAACATACGATCAGGCCGACAATAAGTGTAATTACACTGACAATTACCGTTCCCTTTTTTCTGCTGATATGAAACTTGTCCATTACGCTTGATACAATCGCTTCCATAATAGAAACCGAAGATGTCAATGCCGCAAAAGCAACCATTACAAAAAATATAGCTCCGACAATCGTTCCGATCAATCCCATACTTTCAAACACTTTCGGAAGCGAAACAAACATAAGACTCGGTCCCTGAGCCATTCCTTCCGTACCCATAAATGTGTAAACCGCCGGGACAATCATAAGTCCTGCCAAAAAAGCGACCATAGTATCAAAAATTTCAATCTGATTTTACGCTTTTTACAAGATTCGTCTCTTTTTTTACATAAGAACCGTACGTAATCATAATTCCCATCGCCACGCTGACCGAATAAAAGAGCTGTCCGGTTGCATCCATAAGAATATTGATAAATTTTTTCATCGTCATTCCGTCAAAATCAGGAATCACATAAACTAAAAATCCTTCGATACCGGTTCGTGTCACACCACTTGCATCCGTGTGCTTCAGTGTCAGTGAGAAAAGAGAAATACCGATAATCAACAAGAGCAGAATCGGCATTAAAATCGTAGAAAGTTTCTCGATACCATTTCCGACGCCGCGGTACACTACAAAAATTGTTGCCGCAAGAAATACTAAAAACCAAATCACCGGCTCAGCCTGCGCCGTGATGAACGAATCAAAATAACCATCTGCTACGGCTGCCCCCGCATTTCCTGTCACATAAACAGAAAGATATTTCAATACCCATCCGCCGATCACACAATAATACGGAAGAATCATCGCCGGTACCAGACACGCAATCACGCCAAGCCACCCCATTTTCGGATGCAGCGCTCTATAGGCTGTGAGGGGACTCTGTCCTGTTTTTCGTCCGATTGCAATTTCTGTTGTCAGAAGCGCGAAACCAAAGGTAAGTGCAAGCACTATATAGCACAAAAGGAACACTCCTCCGCCATCCTTTGCTGCAAGATACGGAAAACGCCATATATTTCCGAGACCGACCGCACTTCCCGCCGCCGCGAGAACAAATCCGATTGACCCACTAAATTTCCCTCTCTTTTGTTTCTTTTCCATGATAATCCTCCAAGCTGTCTTTTATTCTACAAATCACTATTCCTCATTCTATACCATAATTTTCATTTTGAAAAGATTTCTTCGCTGACTTTCCTGCAAACAAAAAAGTACCCTGATGATGAACACAGCGTTCTGCCTCCTCTCATCAAGGTACTATTTCTCTTATAGGATTCCTACAGCTGTTATCTTGTGAATTTTCCGATCATTATATCCAGCTGTCTTGCCAGTTCTTTGTTTTGTTCTGACTGGTCCTGAATCTTTCCTGCAATCATTGATGTTGTTTCATTTTTCTCAACAATCACATTGATTGCCTGTCTGTTCTCGTCTGTAATATTATTTACATCTGCTATATTTTCTGCTATGTCTTTTACAAATCTTTCCAGCTGCTCAACAGATCTTTCAACCTCATCGAGCTGTTCTCTGATTTCATCTACTGCCACGCTATAACCGGTAGACTTTTCGGCGAAATCCTTAAACTGTCCAACCACCTCTGTTTCAATGAATGAAAGAATATCCTCAAAACAACTGTTTACAACGGCAATACTTTCGTTTGCTTCACTACAAATTACCTGAATATTCGATGCCGTCGTCTTTGACGTATCT
The DNA here is from genome assembly GCA_017623815.1 of Lachnospiraceae bacterium. Lineage (GTDB taxonomy): Bacteria > Bacillota > Clostridia > Lachnospirales > Lachnospiraceae > SVFI01. The sequence continues at coordinate 1,467 of JAGAOK010000068.1, read as the reverse complement.
GCCAATATTCCGATCTGACCGGCTACAACAGAAAAGCCTCGTCCGCTTTCTCCCGCTCTTGCAGCTTCAATAGAAGCATTCAGTGACAATAGGTTGGTCTGACCGGCAATATTTAAAATCTCTGCTGCCAATTCGTTAATCTTCGTCAAACTGCTCAGACTTTCAATTGCCTCTTCAACCGAAGTCTTTGTCTTCACTAATGTTTCCTGCCCGTTTACATATGCAGAATCGGCCTTCGTTTTCATATCCTTTGCAGTACCGATCACAGAATTGCTGGTATCCACGGAGGATGATATTTCCTTTAGAATAGAATCTACCACTTCATTTATACTCACAATTTCCTGCTTCACATTTGCCACTACCGTTTTGGTACTTTCCAAAGAAGCACAAAGCTGCTCTGTCGTTGCTACATTGTCCGAAACACCTTCTACCAAATCTGTCGCAGAATCATGAAGCGTATTTGCTTTTATATCCAACGTATAACAACAATCCTGCAGTGTTCCGGTCACTTCCTGTAATGTCTGAATCATGACATCGGTTGCTCTTGCAATATCTCCCACTTCATCCTGACGACCGGTAAACTTGGTAACTTCATTATTTTGTGCTATATTCAGGTTTTGAAGTTCTGCAATTCCCTCACCGATATTAATCAATGGTTTGGTCATTTTATTGATAATCACAAAGGATACCAGTACCATGACAATCAAAGCAAATGTACAGAACAAGATCATCTTTGTACGCATTTCATTCGCCGATGCAAAAACTTCATCCTGCGAATCCGAAACCATAAACAGCCATCCAAAATCTGCCATATATCGGTAAGTAGACATGTACGCTTTTTTATCCTGCTCATACTCTATGTATCCGGTCATGTCTTCTGTTGCACTTGCCAGCTGCTCGCACAAATTCATGATATGTGCTTCCTCTGCAACAACCGCTACCTTTTCCGGATCTGCATTAAAAATATATTGACCATTGCGCACATTTACCATACAGTAGGTTGCATTTTCCATCCCGTTCATATTCAGTTCATCCAAAATCTGAATCAATCCCGTACTGAAAACTCCGCCCCCTACCAGACCAATCGGATTTTTGTTTTCATCAAACATCGCCATATACATGGATACAATCTGCGCTCCGCTGGCCGGCGAAATAATGATTCCGGTATTATACACTCCATTTGCGGCAAGCAGGGAATCATGTAATGCCTTCAAAGGATCTCCTTCTCTGGTTACCATTCCCACTACTTTCGGATTCGTATGTGCCAAAATTAGAGTCTCCCAGCTACCTGTATACAAGCCCTCTAAATTTGCAACATCTTTAGAGAACTTTTCTGTATAAGCCTGCGCCGCAGCTGCCGCGCCTGCGTCCTGCTGGTTCTCTAACACATTCTGAATTTCCCCGGCCTTACTGTAAGCCACGAGCGTACCTTCTGCTTCTTTGACGTAGTTACGGATAATCTGACTG
>JAGAOK010000067.1 GCA_017623815.1 Lachnospiraceae bacterium | reverse complement strand
TTTTCCGGATCGCAGTACTGGCTTAAGACTTCGTCGGAAAGAACGCTGGTATCTTCCACGCCTTCAAGCAAGGCGATCTTTTTACGTGTAATCAGATCCATCTCGGAATTGGAGCGGGAAAAATTCAAATATTTACATCCGTATACGAGCGGCGGACAAGCCGGGCGGATGTGAACCTCTTTGGCTCCGCTTTCATATAAGAAGTCTGTCGTTTCGCGAAGCTGTGTTCCGCGTACGATAGAGTCATCAATCAGAAGAAGGCTTTTATCCTTAATCAGTTCGTTGACAGACAAAAGTTTCATTTTAGCAATTAAATTACGTTTGCTCTGTACGGTCGGCATAAAGGAACGCGCCCAGGTCGGAGTGTATTTGACAAACGGTCTTGAGAACGGAATACCCGATTCATTCGAATATCCGATGGCATGTGCCAGACCGGAATCCGGGACACCTGCAACGGTATCCGGTTTTACCGTGTCGCGCTGCGCCATTTTTTTGCCGCAATTATATCTCATTTGTTCTACACTGACACCTTCATAGGAAGAAGCCGGATAACCGTAATAAACCCAGAGGAAGGTACAGATTTTCATGTCTTTGCCGCAGCAGGCAAGAGTTTTGGCGCCGTCCGGAGTGATAACAACTACTTCTCCGGGCTCTAATTCTTTGTAACTCTGATAACCGAGATTATGGTAGGCGAAATCTTCAAAAGAAACGCACATGGCATCTTCTTTTTTCCCGAGAACAACCGGAGTACGTCCGTATTTATCGCGGGCAGCATAAATGCCTTTCGGTGTTAAAATTAAAATAGAAAGAGAACCATCTACAATGGTCAGAGCGTGCTGGATACCGTCAATCAGATTTTCTTTCTGACTGATGACAGCAGCAATAAGCTCCGTCGGATTGACTTCTCCGGTACTCATTTCCTGAAAATGTACGGTGCCTTCTTTAAAAAGATTGTCGACGATTTCTTCGACATTATTGATGCGGCCGACCGTGGTAAGGGCAAAGGTTCCGTGGTGGGAGCGGACAAGCAACGGCTGTGGTTCATAATCGGAAATACAGCCGATACCAAATTCTCCTTTCATATTGTGGAAATCTTTATCAAATTTGGTACGGAACGGGGCATTTTCGATGTTGTGAATCGCGCGGTCAAAGCCGTCCTCTCCGTAAACAACCATTCCTGCACGTCTTGTACCGAGGTGCGAATGGTAATCTATACCAAAAAATAAATCAAATACGCAGTCTTCTTTTGCTGCGACACCAAAAAAACCACTCATGAATTTTTGCTCCTTTTCTGACTTATAATTTTGTAACCCAGTCTATTGTAACAACTGGGGATAGAGATAGCAAGAAAAAAAGTGTTTCTAATTGCGAAAGATTTTGTTTTATGATAATGTAAGGATGGTGTGTTGCAATTATTACAACATATCATAAAACCATTTTTCTCTGGAGAGTCTCCGCGGGGGCGGAGCGCCGAAGGTGTAAGGCAGCAGCGCTGTCGATCTCTCAGGCAAAAGGACAGAGCCTGTCAGCATGTTCTATATTCTTTGGAGATGCCAGTGAAAGGAGATAGGAACATGTTAGATTCCATCAATCAAGTTTTAGTTGCGATCGACGATTTTGTCTGGGGCATTCCGCTGATCGTACTTATTCCTTTAACCGGTATCATCTTAACGGTAAGATTAAGAGGTATCCAGTTTACCAAATTACCACTTGCAATTAAATACATGTTTGCAAACGACACAGAGGGAGACGAAGGAGAGGTTTCCAGCTTCGGAGCACTTTGTACTGCGCTTTCTGCAACGATCGGAACCGGTAATATCGTCGGAGTTGCGACAGCGATTGTAGCCGGAGGTCCGGGAGCCCTGTTCTGGATGTGGGTAGCGGCTATTCTCGGAACCGCAACCAAATTTGCAGAGTGTATGCTTGCGATCAAATATCGTGTGGTGGCAAAGGACGGACATGTAGTCGGAGGTCCTTTCTATAGTATTGAAAACGGTATGGGACCGAAATGGAAATGGCTTGCCAAATTATTTGCATTCTTCGGAGTGGCAGCAGGTCTTCTCGGTATCGGTACTTTTACCCAGATTAACGGTATCACAGGTGCGGTACAAAATTTCTTTGATGCTAATAAGCAGTGGACAGTTAATCTGTTTGGAATGGATTATTCATGGACGGTTGTAATTTCCGGTCTGATTTTAACGTT
>JAGAOK010000066.1 GCA_017623815.1 Lachnospiraceae bacterium | reverse complement strand
TGGTTTCATGTGCACCTCCTTGAAATTGAGAAATATGCTTACAATTTCAAGGGCCGCTTTCGCTACTTCTTAAAATAATCAGTAGCGAAATCGGCCGCACTTTTTTGTTATATTGTCAACCCCTTTTCGAAAAAAAGACCCCTGCACCATTTCTGATGCAGAGATCTTTATATGTCCCTCTTAACTTAATGACATTGATCACTCGTCCGGGGTTTTACAGTTGTTTTCAATATATTGCAGCAGTTCCTCACATCTTTGCATAGTCATTTCTGCCTGTGTAATCATTGTATCCACAGGAGCCAGTGAACCATCTTCAAACTCCTCTGCAGATGCCTCTTGGGTCATCTCTTTTTCAGCAATCCACTCTCTCTGCTGCGCCAGGATTTCATCGTATAATTCTTGTGACACATGATATTTTATCATCGACCAAAGTTCATTGAGACACTGATCGCTGACCTCGTACATTCCTGCTGCTGCCTCATTCATCTCCAATGTTGTCATTGCCTCTGTCAGCTTCGTTTCATAAGCATCAAAAGATTCCTTGTATGACTCATATGCCATCCTCGCCTCGTCCGCCGGCGACATTCTTTCATAGGAACAGATTCCTAATTGATTTTCCTCATCGACAATCACGGTCATGGTAAGTTCTGTTTCACTTTCGTTGCCGCTTCGCAGCCACATCCATATTTCCTCCGAAAACTGACTTACCGGAGTTCCCGGCAGATACACATAAAAGGTATCATTTCCTCCCAAGGCATACGCCTCCGTATAGACATGCAATATTTCATCTGAAATTTCTTCTGTTCCGAGTTCTTCTTTATACGAAATATCGGAACGTGTCATCTTGTAGGTATATTCATCTACTTTCGTAAGATCCGTAAAATATCCGGAATAGGTGCTGCTGTACAATGTTCCGCATGGGTAACCTTCTCCGGTGCTTCCCATATCAGAATCGTGGAATACTCCTGAAAAGAACCCATCCTTTTCAATTACAAATTCATCTCCCCAGCCTCCGGCTCCGCTACTGAACCAGAACTGTTGTTTTGAAAGATCTTCAAACGTCAAATCGGTACTGTTTTCCTGCGCTTCCGGCTTCTGCTCCGACTCACTCTGTTGCGGAGCAATCTCCTCTGTCCCGTCTTGCTGCCGGGCATCCTCCGCTTCCGTCGCATTCTCTTCCGGCTCCTCTTCATTCTGTACACTAACATCGGTCTCTTCGTTATTTCCTGTAGGCTCCGTTGCCTGTCCTGCACATCCCATACACACAATTCCCATCCACAGCAGTCCAATCAACCACTCTTTTCTTTTACACTTTTTCATTCGCTATCCTTCCCTTTCCCCGTTTTGTTATTGCATTTTTATTATCGCGCTTCTATTATATCAGATGAAGCCACATTCAATCAACTTTTCTCCATCCGAATTCAAGCCTTGCATCTCTACCTTTCGCAGACCCATATCCTCGTAGGTCCGATAATAATAAATTCCTTTGTCCAAATTACAGCAGCAGGAATAGGTCGTAATTTCATAAGAACCGTTTTCAAGATGCACGCTTCCTCTGACCTGTTCCACACTCCCGAGAATATGGAAAAACTGAGCCACGCTCTCCTGCTCACTCTCTCCGCAGACCGAGTTAGCCCGCACAAACGCCGCGCGCACAAAACGCGACGCTGAGGACATATCTCCCGGAAGACCGATGGCACCCATGCCACGACTGTAGGCGTGCAAAGGAACCTCCGGGGAAAACCGATTGACCGGCGGTTTTGCTGTCAGGTTCATATAATTGTTTAAGTTCGCCAAATGAAACGGGAAGGGCGGATTATTGGTCAGTACTTTGACCGGATTATCATAAATCTGAAGC
>JAGAOK010000065.1 GCA_017623815.1 Lachnospiraceae bacterium | reverse complement strand
TCGTTTCCACCTTCGCTTCCGTTTCCGGTCTCGTCCTCGTTTCCACCTTCACTTCCGCCTCCGATCTCCTTCTCCACCAGCAGCAAACGGTTATTCGGCAATGTATTTTTGTTATCGAATTTCACAGTCGGATCTTTGCCTGCTACCAAATAATTATCATTGTCGTACATCGCCAGACATATCTTTGCATCTGGGGCGATCTGACCGTCATAGGTAAAGAGGAAGGTCTGCTCGGTTTCATCGGCAAACGTTCCCTTTTCAATGATTACCGGTTCGCCGAACGTGCCCAGCTTATTTCCCTCTTCGTCTGTAATTTCCGCAGCCAGCTCGATATCGAAAAACGCAGGGGCAAGTCCGGTATTTTTTATTGTAACCAAAAGCCGGTTATCATTTCTTTTTGCGCTTGTTACCGTAAAGTTGTACCCCAGACGGTTATTCATTTCCTCCACAAGGTCTTTTTGCTCCCTGTAAAACTCATAACTGTTCTTACTGTCCTGATCAAATGCATAGATGGACAAGTGGGAAATTTCAATGGTTTCACGGAACCGCTGCGGCGTCCATCTTAAATAATGCTTGTCATAATCCTTCACAATGTCCTTGGCGTAAACATCCGGCTCGAGCATCATCTTATATGGCAGGAAGTTTTCGCCGATAGCAGGCAAATTGGCTTTATAGTTCGGTCTTAAATTCCACTCATAGTTATGCGTGGCAATCAAGCCGTTCACTCGCTTCGGAATACCGAGTGACAGTGCGTAGTCATACACTTCACCATATGCGCCCGAGGTAATACAAAGCCAGGTCTTGTCAAACGCATCGCTGTAATATTTGATCATTTCCTTTTGAATCTCAACCGACGGCATCGGATTTCCTTCAAACGTGGAGGTATGCCATTCTCCCCAGTTTCCGAACACGCTGATATCAATAAATTCCACGCGCGGATCTCCGTCATAATGCTCCGCGAGTGCGTCTGCAAATTTTTTGCAGGCCTCCAAAAGAATCGGATCATCCCATTTCGGAATATCCAGTTCCACCGAAGGATCGCTTATAAGTGTGGCCCTATCAAGCTTTGCACCTTTTTCAAACACCCAGTCCGGTACGAAAATGTGATCTTTTCCGTAGTTATCATTCGAGCCGGAAAGATGTGAGTACGGAAGAATTCGGATTCCGTAGGTATAGCCGTATTTTTCACATGCCTCCAGCATTCCGTCAATGGAGGACCAGTCATATACGTCCTCCTCCGGATTTAGTTCATCCCATTTCGGTTCTCCGCTGCAAATCGTTGACATGTTCCATGCTGTATTTTCCATCGAACCACCGATTCCGTAAGCATTCGTGGATTCAAATACCCAAGGGCTATACACCGTCATAACGTATCCCTTATGCGGATTGACCACCGGTCCGCCCGATATTTCCGTTTCATAATATAGCGTTTCGGACGTATCAAAATCTTTATACGGATCTTCCTTGGTATCCTCCGGTGCGGACGGCGGGAACATCGCCTTGCTTACCATTTCGGCAAATATCTTCGCACCGGCCTCGTTTGCATGCGCATGGTCTTCGCTATAATATTTCTCCGCGATTCGCACCGTCTGCTCCATGCAAAATTCAAGCCATGGCTGAAACAGATCGATAACCTCTACCTGCTCCGCAGCCGCAATTTCATCGAGCGTCGAATTAAACCATTTCGTTGTAAGGACCGGATATTTCGAGCAGTCGTGCATCTCTCCGTACTGCTTTACCAGATAGACCTTCATTCCCCTGTCTTTTGCACGGCGGACCATCTGAGTCATATAGGTCTTATACTCCGTCGGGTCTATCGCATCCGGATTATCCTTATGCATGGAATGCTGCTGCGCATAATCATTCATTCCTACGCCGAAAACAATGATATCCCCGCTTTTTCCGTACTGCTCAGCCGTCGGAAAAAGGGAATCTTGCAACGCTTTTGCCACAATACCGCTTGCGGATATATCCCGTATCTCATATTTGTCGGTATCTACATACTCGGACAAATACTGCCCCCATCCTCGTCTGGTACCATCCCCCTCGGATATGTCATAGCGTTTTGCTACCACCTCATCTCCGGCCATCCAGATTGTCGGCTTTGCCTCTGCCGGCTCAATTTCAAGTGCGCTGAGCGTGTACTCGCCTCCCACGCCGGAGCCCGCATAGATATTCAGCTGTCCGTCTGTCACCGGGATGGTAAACGACTCTGTCGTATTATTTCCTTTCAAGAAGAAAAGCTGCGGACAGCCTTCCGCATTGATTGTCGTAGATCCACTGACATCGCCGGTTGTAACTGTAATCTTATAAACTCCGCTCGCAAGGTCTACATGGAACACATGGCCCGGTGTCCCTGACTTAAACTGCACGGCATCGGAAAGTGCTCCTTCTCCGCTCGCAGGTACATTCTCTATGGCTTCGGACTTTGCAAATCCGTAGCCGGTCTTTGCATCATAGAAATCGCTCGCTGCTACTCCTATGTAGCCCTCTTCTACGCCTGCTGCGCCAAAATCAAACCGCAGTTTTGCGGAATCTGAACCACCTGTCTGTCCGCCTCCGGATTCGTCATCATTTCCACCTTCGCTTCCGCCTCCGGATTCGTCATCATTTCCACCTTCGCTTCCGCCTCCGGATTCACCACCTGTCTCCGCCTCCACCAGCAGTAATCGGTTGTTCGGTAAGGTGTTTTTGTTATCGAACTTCACGGTAGGATCTTTGCCTTCCGCCAGGTAATTGTCGCTGTCATACATCGCCAGACATATCTTTGCATCCGGGGCAATCTGACCGTCATAGGTAAAGAGGAAGGTTTTCTCGGTTTCATCTGCAAACGTTCCCTTTTCAATCTTTACAGGTTCGCCGAACGTGCCCAGCTTATTTCCGTTTTCGTCTGTAAGCTCTACACTGAGCCCGATATTGAAAAATGCAGGTGCAAGCCCTGTGTTCTTTATCGTAACCAGAACCTTATTTCCGCTTCTTTTTGCGCTTGTCACAGTGAAGTTATAACCGAGGCGATTTGCCATCTCATCGATCAGTTCTTTCTGCTCGCGATAAAATTTGTAACTGCCATAGCCTTCCTGATCCAGTGCAAAAATGGACAAATGTGCTATTTCAATACATTCACGATAGTGCTCCGGTGTCCATTTCAGATATTCCGCAGAAAGTTTGCCTTCCTCATCCAGCATGATCTCATAGGTACTGTGATTATCTGCCATGGTCGGAAGATTCGCCTTGTAAGCAGGTCTTAAATCCCACTCCGCATTCGGAGACAAAATCAAACCATTATTGCGTTTCGTAATTCCGCGCGAAAGAGCATAGTCATATACTTCTCCTCTTGCATCTGACAAAACGCAGCACATCGTTTTCTTGAATACCGTTGCAAAGTAATCAAGCATATCTTTTTGTATTTCTACGGAAGGCATATCAATTCCTTCAAATTCGGATGCATGCCACTCTCCCATGTTACCAAACGCACGGATTTCCACATATTCCACGCGCGGATCCCCATCGTATTTGTCTGCCAGAGCTTTGGTAAAATCCTTGTACGCCTGAATATATACCGGATCGGACCAATCAGGCACTTTTATCTGAACAGAAGGATCTCCGTATTTATAGGTTACAACCTTTTGCTTAGCTCCTTTCTCATAAACCCACTGCGGAACAAAGTCGTGTTCGACTCCGTAATTATCATCCGAACCCGTAGAAGTCGTATACGGAATGATTCGAATTCCGTAGGTCATCCCGGCCTGCTCACAAGCCTCCAGCATGGTATCAATTTCTTCCCAGTTATACACGCCTTCCTCCGGATTCACATCTTCCCAGAACAGCACGCCGCTGCAAATCGAAACCACATCCCATGCATGATTATCCATAGAACCCTCGATACCGTAAGGATGTTTCGTTTTATACAACATGTCAGGATTATATACTGTCATGACATAACCCTTATGAGGGTTTGAAACCGGTCCGCCTGAAACCTGCGTCTCATAGTACACTGCATCAGACATATCCAAATCTTTATATGGATCTTCCCCCGTGCTCTCACCCGGTTCTTTTGACGGGAAGAGTTGCTCGCATACTATCTGTGCCAGTTTGTCCGCACCAAGTGCATTCGGATGAAGATTTTCGCCCGGAGCATAGTAATTCTGAGCTTCTATGGAAGTTTTCTCAAGGCAGAATTCAAGCCATGGATGAAACATATCAATGATACCGACCTTCTCCGCTGCTGCGATTTCATCGATTGCATCACTAAACCACTTCTTCTCCATCAGCGGATATGCCTTGCTATCCGCCAGTTCGCCCTGTTGTTTGACCAGATAGACTGTCATCCCTTTTGCTTTTGCACGGCGAACCATATCTGTCATATTTGCAATATAACCGGTCGGATCCATCGCATCCGGGTGTGCTTTCAGCTCATCTATATAGTCATTAATACCCACTGCCAGAAGCAAAATATCTCCGCTTTTTCCATATTGCTCAACCGTAGAGAAGTAAGAACTGCGCAGTTTTTCCGATCGGATACCGCTGACGGATATGTTTCTGATATTATACGTATCCGTATCTACATAATTGCACAAATACTGTCCCCAGCCACGCTTTGCATCGGCAGATACATTGTAGTAACTTGCAACCGTAGAATCCCCACAGGCCCAGATCGTCGGTTTTTCCTCCGTCTGCTCAATTTCAAGCGCACTGATTGAAAATGCAGTCCCCACGCCGGATCCCGCATGAATATTCAGCTGACCGTCTGTCACCGGAATCGTAAAGCTGTCTGCCGCATTAGAGCCTGTCATAAACAATAGCTGCGCCGCCCCTTCTGCCGTAATGGTAGTAGACTCCACATCCCCGGTGGTAACCGTTATTTTGTAAACACCGTTTGGCAAATCTACCTTAAAGATATGATTCGGAACATCCGACTTAAACCGCACGGCATCGGAAAGTGCACCTTCACCGCTCGCAGGAACATCTTCTACCGCTTTGGTATCTGCAAAGCCGTAGCCAACCGATTTGCTGTATGCATCGTTTGCCGATACTCCTATGTAGCCCTCTTCTACGCCTTTCGCCCCGAAGTCAAAGCGCCATGTCTGATTACGGTTGCTGCTCTCTGCCTGCGCGCTTACCGGAAACAGCGGAAGTATGAGCGCGATTACAAGAATCATTGCCATAATACGTTTCATGAAAGTTTCCTCCTATTCTTCCCCACTAATCAACCCATTGATTGATTTCACTTCACTCAAAAAACTGATTGCATCAAGTCCTACGCATACCACAAAAATCGCGATTGTCATCAGTATAAGGACAACGCCCGGCAAGTTTTGGTACCAGTGAAAGACATATCCGCCTGCCAGCACAAGCAGGATAATATATGCAAGTTTCAGTACGGTTTCCAATATCGCATAGCGATACTCCGCAAGATCCATAACATGAAGTCCGATATAAGCAACCACATTCAGCCCCAGCACCTGAAACACCGTCTCTATGCAGATCAGAGTACCGTCATACAAGGTGGCCACCAGCGACAAAACCACCAGCGCAAGTCCCGTTGTCGCCAAGATATTCAATATCATCTTTTTCATTCTTTATTTCTCCTCAACAGCTCATTTCTGATATCCTTCAGATATTTTCTGGTCACGCATACGCGTTCTCCGTTTACAAGCATCGCTTCCAGTTTGCTGTTGACCAGCGTTTTGATTCCCGTCAGTTTTTCCACATTCAAAATCACCGACTTGCTCACCCTGACAAAACCCGCCTGCGCCAGCATCTCTTCCAGTTCATACAGCTTGTAGTTGCAGCGAAGCACCTCTTTTTCGCAATACACAAACACCTTTTTGTCTACACTTTCCAGATAAAAAATATCATTGATAAAGATGCTGCACTCTTCACTTTCCTTTTTGCAAAGGAGAGTCTGATCCACACACCTGACATAGTCTGCCACACGCCTTACGCTCTGCGTCATCTCGCGATAGGCAATCGTGACTTCCGGCTGCTTTGCATCTTGTCGCTCACACATGATCAAACGCATGCCATCCTCCATTTTCGTACATGTTATCGCTCTTATTTTTACTATAACATGCGGAGGTGCATTTGTTAATTATTTCTTCTTTTTTCGGTTCAGAACAATGAAGCAGACCAGCACGCAGACAAAGGAGAGCGACTGCGCAACGGATACCCGCACCACCATCATCTCATCCGCGCCGCTGTTTGACACGACATGCAGCAGATTTACAATGGTATTGTTTACAAAATGATCGCCCATTGCCATATAGTGGCTTTTCGTAATGTGCGTCAGCATCGCAAACTTGAAACCGACCAGCGCCGAGGTTACCACCAGCATCACGGCGTTTGCAATCATTCCGTTTCTGCTCATGGTTCCGTCCAGAAAATTGCGGATTGGCCCTATCATATGCCAGACTCCGAAAAAGCAGGACGCAATAATGGCTGATACCACAAAGGAATACTTCTGCTCCAGCACCTTTTGAAAAAATCCGCGGAAGACCCCTTCTTCCATTACCACGTTAATCACATTTCCTATGATACAAATAAGAAAAAACAGTGCTTCTGTCCGGTTCCCGATGTTTTGGTCAATCGCATAGGCGCTGACATACCAATCCAGCGAGCGATACGCTCCCTGCGCTGACATGATTAAGATTTCCGCGCCGTAAGCAACCGCAAACACAGCGCACCCAAAGGCAAGACCTTTCCCCAGATTGCGGAACGCATTTTCTTTTGCAAAGCCGATCTGCTCCGGTGTATATTTCATCAGCGCCGCTGCAAAAAACAAAATCGCAATACCCAAAAGCTTATGCACCACGGCTTCTCCCACCCATGTCTGATCCGTGCGCCAGACAAAGTACTCCAGCAAGCGAAATACATAACATACCAGGTAGGTTCCCCATACAACACCCCAAACTTTTTGTCCTCTCATACGATATCTCCTCCCTATCTCGTTTCTTGATTTTCCCCAAAATAACACAAAGAAAATGGCGTTTCAATCACGCCTCTACCAAGATGCAAAATATGGATACCATGTTGCAAAAGAGGGGCTTCGACGCGCAGAATTAAATAAAATTGAAAAAACATGGTTGACAATCGGCTTCCAAGTGTATATATTGAGTATATACAAAATAGATAATGCAGCATGGGGGTCCGGCGCGCATAGGATTCCATGCCAAAGAAAGAAAAGGAAAAACCATATGGACATCATTATCAGCAATGTTTCCGGTGTGCCGATTTATGAGCAGATCGAGGAACAGATCAAAGGACTCATTATGACAGGGGAACTTAAGGCAGGGGACGCCCTTCCGTCAATGCGAACATTGGCCAAAGACCTTAGAATCAGTGTCATAACCACCAAAAGAGCCTACGAAGACCTGGAACGGGACGGATTTTTGGAATCCATCGTCGGAAAGGGAAGCTTTGTAAAAGGCGTAAACAGTGACATCATGAAGGAAAGCATGCTCTTTGCAATCGAGGAATCCCTCGAAAAAGCAGTGGATAAAGCGCTGCTTGGCAAGGTGACTCTTACGGAAATGCAGGAGATGCTTGCAATTATTTATGAGGAAAAAAACAATGGAAAACACGAATAACGTAATTGAACTTAAAAATGTAACCAAAAATTACGGCGATTTTGTCCTTGAGGACGTGACCTTTTCCATCCCGGAAGGGTCCGTATGCGGCTTTATCGGACAGAACGGCGCAGGAAAGACCACGACCATCAACCTGATTCTTGATATCATCCGGCGCGACAGCGGAGAAATCCGGATGTTCGGAGAATCGATTGACGCAGACAGTGCCCGTCTTCGCGAAGACGTCGGCGTTGTCTTTGACGAAATGGGCTTTCATGAGTTTATGACCGGTCGCGACATCAATATCATGATGAAAAACATCTATAAAAACTGGGATGAGCAGGCGTTTTTCGACTATATGAAAAAATTCTCCCTTCCGACCAAAAAGAAATGCGGCGCATTTTCCAGAGGTATGCGGATGAAGCTGCAGATTGCAGTCGCACTCTCCCACCACGCAAAGCTTCTCATCATGGATGAACCGACCAGCGGACTGGACCCGATCGTCAGAAATGAAATGATTGAAATCTTCCGTGAATTTGTGGTGGAAGAAGATCATACCATTCTTCTGTCTTCCCATATCACCGGCGATTTGGAAAAGCTCGCAGACGAGGTCGTTTTCATTAACGGCGGAAAAATAGTTCTCTCCGGAAACAAGGATGAAATCCTTGAAATGCACGGAGTTTTAAAATGCAAAAAAGACGAGGTTTCACGCATCAGTCCTTCTTTGATCGTACATAAGGAGCTTGGAACCTACGGCGCGGAAATTTTGGTAAATGACCGTCACGCAGCAGAAAAACTGTACCCGGACATGGTCATCGAACCCGCAGCGCTGGAGCAGATCATGATTCACTACGTAAACAGAAAGAGGTGAATGCGATGAAGGGTTTGATTATCAAAGATGTCATGTGTCTGAAAAAGCAGCTCACCGTCTTTTCCTTCGTACTGATTGGCGTGGTGGCGGTATCCATCATGTATGTTCTCAGTGCCAAATTCGGCAACATCGCCCTGGCGGGCCGGGAGATGCTTGCAACAGAAGACTTAACAGCGGTTGACGTGAAAAACCTATCCTCCATGGCGCTTATATTTTTTATGATGCTTCCCATTGCCACAGTCGGGGATATGTCAAATGTGTTTACAGCGGACGGAAAAGCAGGCTTTGCCAAAATGGCGGGCGCACTTCCGATTTCTATAAAAAAGAGACTTTTATCCAAATATCTTACCATCTATGCCCTTCTCGGACTCGGTGTGATTGTGGATGTGCTTCTGGCCTTTGTCTTATCCCTGCTGACTGACATCATAAGCTTTGCCGACTTTTTCGGAATCATTATATCGGTCTCATCCATTATGGGAATTTACAGCGCGCTTGTCATCTTTTTCTGCGTTCTGTACGGCTACGGCAAAGAAGAATTTGCACAGATATCTTCTCTCATAACCATGTACCTTGCCTTTTTTCTGATCCGCCTTGATCTGATAAAGCAGATTATAGCCGATATTGTAGCCGGAGGAGGCGGCACCGAGGCAAGTGAAAGTACGCTTTTGCTCTGGCAGGCTCTTGATTTTATCAAGGAAAAATTCTGGATCCTGTTTGTCATAGCGGCTTTGGTATGCATGCTTTCCTACGTGGCAGCCTTGCAGGTTGCAAAAAGAAAGAGGGGTGTTATCTGATGGGCGGATTATTATA
>JAGAOK010000064.1 GCA_017623815.1 Lachnospiraceae bacterium | reverse complement strand
TTGATGTTACGGACGAACTTCCGAAGACGATTATTTATTCATTAAATCCAATCGATAATGCAGCAATCGGAACAATCATCGGTTGTTTCCAAAATAGCTCTGCAATCGGAAAAATCCAGCAGGGAAGCGCATGGTGGTTTAACGATCACAAGCAGGGAATGCAGGAGCAAATGACTTCTTTGGCAAGTCTGGGACTTTTGGGGAATTTCATCGGAATGCTCACGGATTCAAGGAGCTTTTTGTCTTATACAAGACATGAATATTTCCGTCGCATCCTGTGCCAGCTTCTTGGCGGTTGGGTCGAAAACGGAGAGTATCCGGCGGACTACAAGACCCTTGAGAAAATTGTAAAAGGCATTTCTTATGAGAATGCGGTAAGATATTTTGGTTTTGAGGTGGAAAGTAAATAGGAAAATATATGGTGGGAAAAAACCGGCAGATTTTAATAGTCTGTCGGTTTTTTGTGCATAAAACTTGCATTGGGTCAAGGGATAAAAAAATGCTGTTACAGACCCAAAAAAAATGAAATCATCAATCGAAAGCATAAAATGTCACGAAATGGTCAATATTAGCAGGAGAGATATATCTATAAATGCGTCATGTAATATTTTCGCATAGTAGTAGAGAAGGAGACTGATTATGAATAGCAAAAATGTAAGTCCGTTTGGCATGAAAGATAAGCTGGGATATTTGTTCGGTGACTTTGGAAATGATTTTACATTTATTTTGTCAACCATGATTCTGACCAAGTTCTATACGGATGTGATGGGTGTTTCCGCAGCGGTTATCGGTACGATTATGATGCTGGCAAGATTTGTGGATGCATTTACCGATGTGACGATGGGGCGTATCTGTGACCGCAGCAGGGTGACACCTGCGGGGAAATTTAAACCGTGGATTCTCCGCATGTGTATCCCGGTTTCCATTGCGTCCTTTCTGATATATCAAAGCGGACTTGCAGGACTCCCTTTGACAGCAAAAATCATATATCTTGCGGTGATGTATTTGTTTTGGGGATCCTTTTGCTACACGGCAATCAACATACCATATGGTTCCATGGCATCTGCAATCTCGGCGGAGCCGGGCGACCGCCAGTCGCTGTCAACGTACCGTACCATGGGAGGTATGCTTGCGGGTATGGTTATCGGTTTTTTGCTTCCTCTGATTGCATATGAAAAGATAACATTATCGGATGGAACGGTGAAAGAAACGCTGATCGGTTCGAGAGTTACACTTGCAGCCGGAGTGTTTTCGGTACTTGCCATTCTTTGTTATCTGCTCTGCTATAAATTAGTGACAGAACGTGTTGTGATAGATAACGCAGAAACGAAAGCCAAGGGGCCATCCGTCGGACAGATGTTTAAGAGCGCGTTTACCAACCGGGCGTTGATTTCGATTATTGTAGCCTCGATTGTCATGCTTTTGGCGCAGCTTACCATGCAAAATATGGCGGCGTACATTTTTCCGGACTATTACAACAGTGCTTCTGCCCAGTCGGTATCCACGCTTCTTATGATGGTGGGAATGATTGTGGCAGCAATTGTGGCAAAACCGCTTGCAGCGAAATTCGGTAAAGCCGAGGTCTCCGTTGTATCAAATTTCTTTGCGGCAGGAGTTATGTTTTTTCTTTGGCTGATACGCCCGGCAAGCGTCTGGGTCTACTGCGGACTTCAGATGATCTGTTGGCTTGGCCTTGGCGTATTTTCCATGGTTTCATGGGCACTCATTACAGACGTGATTGATTATTCAGAACTAAGAAACGGTGTCCGTGAAGATGGCACGGTATACGCACTATATTCTTTTGCTCGCAAACTGGGTCAGGCGCTGGCGGCAGGACTTTCCGGATGGCTTCTTACCGGAATAGGCTATAATTCAGAAGCGGCTGCCGCAGGACAGGTACAGACGCCGGAGGTACTTTCCGGAATCTTTAACATATCAACCCTGCTTCCTGCACTCGGCTTTGTTTTGCTGGCACTGGTACTCTGGCTCTGGTATCCGCTCCATAAGAAACAAGTGGATGCAAATGTGGCTGCATTAAAGGAGAAGCATAGATGACAGGTATGACACCGGACAAGTTTCGGAAAAAGAAAGAATGGCTGTTTTGCATTGATTCTGATGGTTGTGCGATGGATACGATGGATATCAAGCATATCCGTTGTTTCGGACCGTGCATGGTAGAGGAGTGGGGACTTTCGCAGTGGGAAGAACCGATTTTAAAACGTTGGAACGAGATGAATCTATATACTATGACACGGGGAATCAACCGGTTTAAAGGACTGGCACTGGCTCTTTCCGAGATAGATCAGAAGTATTGCAGGATTGAGGGGATTGAGACATTAAAGAAATGGGCAAAGGAAAGTCCGGAGCTGTCGAATCAGGCACTGGCAAAAGCCATTGCGGAAGAACCTAATATCTGCCTGCAAAAAGCATTATCCTGGTCAGAGAAGGTAAATAAGAAGATTGATGCCCTCTCTTTTGAGGAGAAAAAACCATTTGAAGGTGTCAAGGAAGCGTTAGCATATGCTAACCAGTATGGGGATGTAGCAATCGTTTCGTCCGCAAATCGTCAGGCGGTTTTGGAGGAATGGGAGTATTACGGACTGCTTGATTATGTGGATCTTATTTTGGCACAGGATGTCGGAAGCAAAGAATACTGCATCCGGGAACTTTTGAAAAAAGGATATGAGACAAAGCATGTCCTTATGGTCGGGGATGCGCCGGGAGATCTGGATGCGGCGAAGAAATGCGGAGTATTTTTTTACCCGATTGTGGTGCGAAGGGAAAAGGAGTCATGGGAAGAGTTTTTGCAGGAGACAGTCACAAAGATGATTGCCGGGAACTATGGCGGCGCGTATCAGCGCGAAAAGGAAAAGACGTTTTTCGATAATTTAAAGCAAGGAGATGCATGATATGGTTGATTTAAAAAAAAGACCGTTTTATCTAAAAGAGGAAGACATCAAATGGGTAAATGATACCATCGCGTCAATGACGGATGAGGAAAAGGTCGGACAATTATTTTTTCAATTGACATCCTCTCATGAAGAAGAGCACTTAAAGCAGCTGATGGAAAAATACCACCTCGGAGGCTGCAGGTACAATCCGGCTCCGGGAGCGGCGATTGCGCAGCAGAACCGTCTGCTCCAAAAATATGCCAAAATTCCTGTGTTTATCGCTTGTAATACCGAGGCCGGGGGAGACGGAGCCTGCGCAGACGGAACATACATCGGTTCCGGGGTGAAAATCGGGGCGACAAACAAGGACAAATATGCGTATGAGCTCGGTTGCATGGCAAACGAGCAGGCGGCGGCCATCGGTTGCAACATGGCCTTTGCACCGGTTTGTGATATTGCGTATAACTGGCAGAATACGGAAGTGATAGGGCGGGCTTTCGGAAATGATCCGCAGCGTGTGGCGCGCATGAGTGTTGCGTATTTAAAAGGAGCGCATAGCATTCCGGGATTTGCCTGCGCCGCAAAGCATTTCCCGGGGAATGGACAGGATTTCCGTGATGCTCATATTTCCAACAATGTAAATGACTTTGAGGTGGAGCAGTGGGATAACACTTATGGACATGTGTACCGCGAACTGATCGAAAACGACCTTGATGCCATCATGGGAGGGCATATTTTAATGCCGAAATATGCAAAAGCGTTAAATCCGGCATTGTCCGATGAGGAGATGATGCCTGCAACGCTTTCGCCGGAGATTATGACCACGCTTCTTCGCGATAAACTCGGATTTAACGGAATGGTTGTCACCGATGCTTCGCACATGGTAGCCATGACTAACCGTATGAAACGAAGTGAAATGCTTCCGCTTGCCATCAATGCCGGATGTGATATGTTCTTATTCTTTAATGACCCGGATGAGGATTTTGAAACCATGCTTTCTGCCTACAGAGACGGCGTGATCAGTGAGCAGCGCATGACGGAGGCACTTACCAGAATTCTCGGGTTGAAAGCCCGTCTCGGTCTTCATAAAAGAGCAAAAGAGGAACTTGTTCCGGCGGCGGAAACAGTGGAGGAAAGCCTGCGTAAAGCGGATGCGGCAGAACTTCAGAAAGAAATCAGCAGGGAGGCACTTACGCTTGTGAAATACAAAGACGAAGGCGTGTTGCCGATTACGCCTGAAAAATATAAGCGTATCATGATTGTGCATATCAAGGGCGCAGGAGGCGCGATGGATGAGCTGATGAAAGCTATGGGATACGGTGGCGGAAACCCGGCGGAGCAGCTTATGGAGAAGCTTCAGGCAAAAGGGTTTGATGCGTTTATCTATGAAAGTCCGGTGGATGAGATGAAAAAGCAGATTGCAGCCGGGCAGAAACCGAATATCAATCTGTATTTTGCAGGAAAGAATGCGATTGCGGACTTTGTAAAAGATATGGATTTGGTTATCACTGTCTGCAATGTGTCGAGCGGTCGCCCGAGCTTTGGGATGTCAAAAGGCGGGGGAGAGATCCCGTGGTATGTATTTGAGATTCCGGTGGTTGTAGTTGGCTGCGGGCAACCGACCATGCTTGCGGATATTCCGATGGCAAGAACCTATATCAATGCCTACGATTCCAAGGACAGCACACTGGATGCGCTGGTGGAAAAACTCATGACAGGCGCAGAGAGCTTTACAGCGACAGATCCGATTGACAGCTTCTGTGGATTGTTTGATGCAAGATTGTGATAAACGGATGAAAAAATATGGATATGTCGCTAATCCAAGTATACCTATAAGTCGATATAAAATATGGAAAAAGCATACAGGGGGCGAGGAAGCATGAGCATAGAAATATCAAAGCATAAATATGTCAATATGGACTACAAGGTGTCGGAAAAAAATGGCCGGCAGGAAGTAAACTCGGAAAACCGGAGGGAGTTGTTTCAGAAATACATGGAAGAAATGCAGGCGCGCATAAAAAGCGGAAATACCGGCGCGCCGTCCATTCAGACAGGAGGCGCGGCCTACACGGAGAAAGAGTGGGACAAGATGCTGTCAAACTTTGATGATATGGAAAAAGATATCAGGGAAGAGATGCGAAAAGAGCATGAGGAGCGCAGGGTAAAGCAGTTGGAAAAAGAGCAGGGAATTAAAGTGGAACCCAATAAAATCATAGAGGAAGAAACGTATCCTGTATGATGATTGGGAGGTAGAAGAAAAATGAAATATGTTCTGACAACGGAGGCTTTATGTAAGCGGTATAAAAAGACAAATGCCCTCGATGATTTCTACATGCATGTTCCCAAAGGGGCCATATACGGATTTATCGGGAAAAACGGAGCCGGAAAAACTACGCTGATCCGCATGATCTGCGGACTTTCAAAGCCGACTTCCGGAAGTTATACGCTGTATGGAATTAAAAACAGCGATAAAGAAATGGAACAAACACGCAGACACATGGGCGCAGTGGTGGAAACACCGGCGCTTACGTTAGAGATGACAGCAGAGGAAAATCTCAGACAGCAGTATCGGATTTACGGGCTGTCTTCTTTTGATGGAATCGGAAAACTGCTGGAACTGGTCGGACTGGAAAAGGCCGGAAAAAAGAAGGTGAAAGCCTTTTCTCTCGGAATGAAGCAGCGTCTCGGGATCGCAATGGCACTCGCGTGTGAGCCGGATTTTCTGGTGCTTGACGAACCGACAAACGGGCTGGATCCGCAGGGGATTATAGAACTTCGGGAACTGATACTGGAACTGAATCATGAAAAGGGAATTACCTTTTTGATTTCCAGTCACATCCTGGATGAACTTGCACGTGTTGCAACGCACTACGGAATTATAGATCAAGGGAAGATGCTTCGGGAATTCAGTGCAGAAGAACTGGAAAAAGAAAGCGAAACCCATATACATATAAAGGCGGAAGCTGCGGATGCGCAGGAACTTCTTTCTGTGCTCAAAGACCGTGGTATTTCCTATGAACTGGTATCGCAGAAGGATAAAAAACTGGAAGAGTATTTCGTTTCTCTGGTAGGAGGTGATGACCATGCGTAAATTGCTAGGAGCCGATCTGCAGCGGATGTACCACAGCAAAAAAATCTGGATTGCTCTTCTTGCCATGCTTGGTGCAGCGGGGATGATGATTATGATGCAGTATACCGCGATGGATTATGAAGTACCCTTAAGCCGTGTTATCTTTCTGCCGATGACTTTTTTCGGATTGGTGCAGGCGGCGTTTGTCGGATTTTTTGCCGGAGAAGACTTCAGTGAAGGAACTGTGCGAAATAAGATCGTGGCAGGAAACCGGCGCAGGGATATTTATCTTTCCCAGATGCTGAGCGCCGGGACGGCGGCACTGGCTTTGTATGTCATTGCAATCGCGCTGACGGTTAGTGTTGGCTTACCACTGTTTGCGCATAATGTCGGCGCGAAAGAAATTACAGCCTGTTTCGGACTTGGAGCCCTTACGGTGCTTGCAATGGGAAGCATATTTTATATGATCTCCATGTGTATCGGAAATCGCTCTGTGGCGGTTACCGTGTGTATGGGACTGGCTTTTTTGATGCTGTTTTTATGCCTGCACACGAATCAGGTTCTGGCGCAGCCGCAGTTGAAAGATGGCGTGTTAAATGTACATTATGTATCCGGAATGAAACGGATGATTTATGAACTGCTTCACGACATGAATCCGATGGGGCAGATTGCGCAGCTTACGGAGATGAAATATATCAGTGCAGTACGCTGGATTTTAACAGATATTGCGTGGCTTCTGGTGTCTCTCGGCGGCGGAATATTAGTGTTTGTGAAAAAGGACATTCGGTGATAAAATAGCAGAAAATACTTGGGAATAAAGGGAGTCGGGGTTATGATAACATCAGAGTGGAAAAGACAGTTGGCGGCGGGTAACTATGACGGAAAGCTGCTGGATATATATGGGGACGGGCAGGAGGTTGCGCGTCAGAAAGTACGCTACGAAAAAGCGCTGATGGCATTTGAAACTAATTTTGGAGAAATAGAAGTTTGTGTGTTTAGTGCGCCGGGACGAAGCGAGATCGGCGGAAATCATACCGATCATCAGCACGGAGAAGTACTGGCGGCTTCCATACATTTGGATGCCATCGGCGTGGCAGGAAAAGCGCCGGATGGAAGGGTCACGATTGCATCGGATGCGTATGAAGAGATTGTGGTGGATACCCGGGATCTTGCGCCGGTGGAAAAAGAGAAGGGAACTACCACCGCACTGGTAAAAGGTGTTCTGGCCGGACTGAAAGAGAGAGGGTACCGAATCGGTGGATTTTGTGCATATGTGACAAGCGATGTGCTGATCGGAGCGGGACTTTCCTCCTCTGCGGCCTATGAGACACTGATCGGAACTATGGTTTCGGGGATGTATAATGAGATGAACATTGATTCGGTGCAGATTGCAATGGTCGGACAGTATGCGGAAAATGTATATTTCGGGAAACCATGCGGGCTCATGGATCAGATGGCCTGTTCCGTGGGTGGCCTTGTGCACATTGATTTCAGAAACCCGCATCAGCCGCTTGTGGAAAAAGTAGAATTTGACATGAATGACTATGGTTACAGCCTCTGTATTACGGATACCAAAGGATCGCATGCAGATCTGACCGACGATTATGCGGCGGTTCCGAAGGAAATGAAGGCCGTAGCAGCCTGCTTCGGGAAAGAATATCTGATTGATATTACCATGCAGGAGTTGCTGGGCAGCATGATGCAGGTACGCAGCAAATGCGGTGACAGAGCGGTGCTTCGCGCACTTCATTTCCTAAATGAAAATGTTCGGGTACAAAAAGAAGTAGAGGCACTTCGTTTAGAAGATATGGATACCTTTTTTGCCACGGTAAAGGAATCGGGAGATTCTTCTTACAAATATCTGCAAAATGTGTATACCAATCATGATGTGATGCATCAAAATGTATCCATTGCGCTTGCTTTGAGCGATATGTATCTGCAGGGAAAGGGAGTCAGCCGTGTGCACGGCGGAGGCTTTGCAGGTACCATTCAGGCCTTTGTGAAAAATGAGGACGTGGAAGGCTATCAGACATATATGGATGCGGTGTTTGGAAAAGGCGCGTGCAGTGCGCTGAGAGTGCGTAAATATGGGGGAATGAAGGTGGGGGGGATAACCTTTTAAACTATTTGTAAACTATTGAAAATACAGGTTGTTTTTCCTGCCAAAATAGTTTATGATTAATTTATCTATAACTACTAAATATATTCATCGCATAAGCCGATAATATATTTAGAAACCGGAAACCGGGCAAACGGACTTGCCCGCAGACAATCAAGGAGGAATTTTTATGAGCGTAAACGGAGTAAGCAGTGCAACAAGTGCATACGCAGCATATTCGTCTACTGCAGCCA
>JAGAOK010000063.1 GCA_017623815.1 Lachnospiraceae bacterium | reverse complement strand
GGTCCACCCTGGATACCCGGGAAGATTGCTTTATTAAAGTTGTATTTATCTGCTGCTTCCTGATTGCAAAGGATAAGTCCTCCACGAGGTCCGCGGAGTGTCTTATGTGTTGTAGTTGTCACAACATCTGCGTAAGGAATCGGGCTTTCATGCTGTCCTGTTGCAACAAGACCTGCAATATGAGCCATATCTACCATGAGAACTGCACCGACTTCGTCAGCGATTTCACGGAATTTTTTGAAATCAATTTTTCTTGCATAAGCAGATGCACCTGCAATAATCATTTTCGGCTTGCAGTCAAGTGCAATCTCTCTTACCTTATCATAATCGATGAAACCGTCATCATTTACACCGTAAGGTACGCAGTTATAATATTTACCTGACATATTTACCGGTGAACCATGTGATAAATGTCCGCCGTGGTCAAGGTTCATACCCATATATGTATCGCCCGGCTCCATAACCGCAAAGAATACTGCCATGTTTGCCTGCGCACCTGAATGCGGCTGAACGTTTGCATAATCACAGCCAAATAACTCTTTTGCTCTGTCTCTTGCAAGGTCTTCTACTACGTCCACGCAGTCACATCCGCCGTAGTAACGCTTTGCCGGATATCCTTCTGCATATTTGTTTGTCAGCGGGCTTCCCATAGCCGCCAT
Source organism: Lachnospiraceae bacterium (assembly GCA_017623815.1). Lineage (GTDB taxonomy): Bacteria > Bacillota > Clostridia > Lachnospirales > Lachnospiraceae > SVFI01. The sequence continues at coordinate 7,569 of JAGAOK010000063.1, read as the reverse complement.
TACTGCTTTACTTACCCAGTTTTCAGAAGCAATCAGCTCAATGTGGTCGTTCTGTCTCGCCTGTTCTGCCTCAATCGCCTGTGCGATTTCCGGGTCTACGTTTCTTACTTCGTCTAAAGAATACATATATGTACCTCCCGTATATTTTATAAATTTTGAATCGTGCTTTCTGTGCATTCTGCCGTGCACACTCTGCCTGCAATTATAACACATATTCTTTTTTATGAAAATCCTAATTTTTTATTAATTTCACTTTTTCATATAGAACCCTGATTTTCTTTGTGCTATCATACAACTGGAGGGCTACAACTATGTATCATATTATCGTTAATCCAAGTTCCAAATCCGGCCTTGCAAAAAAGCAGTGGCAGGAACTAAAAAAAGAATTAAATCATAAAAAAGTGACCTATATCGTTCACTTTACCACATCCGAAAAGGAACTGCGCCGATATGTCAAATCCATCACGGACAAGTCACTGTTCCTGCACAACGGATCCTCAAACCGCCTCATTATACTCGGCGGAGACGGAACCTTAAACTGCGTGGTCGACAGCATTGACGATTTGGATCATACCATTGTATCTTATTTGCCGACCGGAACAAGCAATGACTTTGCCCGTGCCACGCGGATCCCCAAAGATTCCATCGGTCTGATAAGTTCGCTCAAAAAAGGAGGCGTCACCAAACAAAGTGACATCGGAGTGGTTAAATTCGGACACAGACAAAGGCGTTTTGTAACCAGTTGCGGATTCGGCTTTGATGCTGCCACCTGCGATGCGGTTCTTCGCTCGCCGTTTAAAAATATATTCAACAAACTCGGGCTCGGAAAGCTGATATACTGCGCCGTCGCATTAAAACATCTCCTCACACTGGAGCCCGTCTCATGCGACCTGTATCTGGATGACAAAAAACCGATTCATTTCAATCGCCTGTTATTTGTTTCCTTTATGCAGCTTCCGTTCGAAGGCGGGGGATTTAAACTTTGTCCTGACGCGGATCCCTCCGACGGATTTTTGGACATCTGTGTGGCGCACGACCTGACCGCTCTTCAGGCTCTTCCGATTTTCCCGAAGGCTCTGGCCGGCAAACATACGAATTGCAGGGGAATTCATATGTACCGTGCAAAAAAGGTACGCGTTGTATCATCCAAACCACTGTGCACGCATACAGACGGTGAAATCTGCGGACATTATTCGCAGCTGTCTCTGTCTACTCATGAGCACGTGCTTAATTATAGAAAATAAAAGAAAAGAAGGACATTCTGATGTTACAAAAATTTAAAACACTTTTCTGCGCATACGGACATCTGCTCATACCGATTTTGTATGCACCATTTTATATTATTACCTTTATATGGCTGGAAAACAGACCTGTTTCACAGATTACTATTATAGAGATGGAAATCGACAAATATATTCCGTTCTGTGAATATTTCATCATTCCGTACTATCTTTGGTTCGGCTATATTGCATTGACCGTACTTACCTTTGCTTTCCTGCCCGACCGCAAAGATTACTACCGGCTGTGCCTTATGCTCGGAGTCGGAATGACGATTTTCCTCTTTGTTTCCTATATTTGGCCGAACGGACTGCAGCTTCGCCCGGCGCAGCTTCCGCGCGATAACTTCTGTACGGATCTGGTACGTTTTTTGCAAAAGTCCGATACTTCGACTAATGTATTCCCGAGCATCCATTGCTACAATTCCATGGTTGCAAATGCCGCCATCTGGAAAAATGAAATCCTCAGCAAAAAGAAAGGGATAAAATGGGCATCTCTGATTCTTTCCACTTCGGTTTTATTGTCGACGCTCTTTTTAAAACAGCACTCCCTTATGGATCTGCTCGGCGCCGCTGTTATGTTTATTCTCTTCTATATTCCGCTGTATCTTATCCCTCAGTGGCAACAGCAAAAGCATGCAAAAAAAATTGTCTCCGGCAAACTTTCCTAGTCTGCCAGAGACAATTTTCTTTTTCTACCGGCTACCACTCTCGCCACTTCATATGCCTGTGGTGAGATATGCTTTTCCCGGCACAACTGTTCCCAGTCTTTCTCTGTCATACTGTTTTTTGTGTTAGCATCTACTAACTTATTTAGTTCTGTTATCCAGAACATGAGCATTTCAAACTCGTTTACAACCTCCAGTATTGTTTCCCGTCCTGCCGCTTTTTCCTGCTCACAGATTGTAATAATTTCCAGCGACATCATCAAATGCCCATCCACATCAGACGCCTCCATCAGTATATCCGGGCGTTTTTCAAGTGCTGCCTTAAAGCAGACCCCTGCTCCGATAAAATCCCGTTCCCGGAAAAATTCTGCAAGTTGCATCTTTACTTCGCGTGTCTCCGCCTTTTCCCCGGGCATACCCACCTTGCATTCTTTTACTTTCAGCCGGTGATGCATCGTATAGACAAGAAGCAGCACTTCGGATATAAAACCGAATACTCTCTTTCTGTAATTATCATAATGCTCTACATCAACACGCTCTTTTACTTTCAGCAAAATACCGAACAACCACTCGCAGTAAGCATCAAACAACTCTTTTTTGCACACAATCATATTTCCGAAATAAGTGCGGTTCCCGTGAACAATCTGCTCAAACGCCTCATGATACTGCGGATAAAACTCACGTATTACATTCCCCGTTTCAATCAAATCCTTAATATGATGATTGACCGCATATCCGTCATAGTATGAATTATTCAGCACCACCTGTTTGGTTGTAACCAAATCATAGTTTTGAAGAAGCCGATCGTATTCCTGCTCCGTAATGACATTGCCATTTTCATGAATCAAAAATCTACGGTAATGACAAAGCCCGACATTTCCTTCCGTACGGAAATTTTTCCAGACCCAGTACATCCCTGTCAGTTCACTGAAATAAGGATTCCATTTTGAAATGGAATCCCCTGTATCATCACCGATATATCCAAGATCCTTTCCGATTGCCCGTCCCACCTGGAGCGGAACAAACATAGGATCTGCAGGCGGTGTAAACGCCTTGTGCGTCATCGTAAAAATAATCGTACTCATCAGTTGAACTTCATCACTTTCTGTGCCAGTTTGTAAATTGCCACACTGCACTTTCGTCCGCCTTTCCCCGGAAGATTGATGGCGTTTCCAAGCAGTCCGTAGCGGAGTCTTCGGAACAGACACGGATTTTTCTCATGAATATATGCCCAAAGTTCCTCCTTTTTTAACAGTGCCTCATCTGTCTTTGCACGGATCAGCATAATCGACGAAACGGTTGTAATAATATCAAGATATTTCACCATGTATTTGTACGTCTTACGGTTGGTAATCTTCGTTTCCGTAAAATAATCCACCATCAATTTGTTTACCTTAATCTGCTGGTCGATTCTTCCGATCATAATCTTCTCATTTACGGACTGATCCTCCCTGCCTATGTAATAGCGATAAAAATTCGTGTCGATGTAATACATTTTCTTAACATACGGAAGCGGATTGAATGCAAAAATATTATCCACATAGAAGGTATGTTCCGGAAGCTGCAGATTACACTCACGAAGGAGCCGCGTCCTATAAATAATCGAGTGCATCAATATGTACTCCGTCTTTTTAAAATGCTTGATTTCATCCCATGTAAAAATCTCATTTTTCGGAAGTGCACGGCGGAAGGAAACTACTTTTTTATGCTTCTCTCCCTGCTTTTCATACACATAATTTGCCAGCAGCATATCCACCTGCTGCCCTCCGGCTACCAGTTCATGCAATGCATCCAAGATCTCTATATAAGATTCTTTCTTTACCCAGTCATCGCTGTCTACCACCTTAAAAAACAATCCTCTGGCATTCGCGACACCGGTATTTACTGCGGATCCGTGTCCGCCGTTTTCTTTATGGAGAGCACGGACAATGGTCGGATATTTCTTCTCGTATGCATCCGCAATCTCTGCTGTCGCGTCGCTCGAACCGTCGTTGACAATCAGAATTTCCACATCTTCTCCGCCAACCAGCAAAGATTCTATACACCGCTCCATATAAGCGGCAGAATTATAACATGGTACTGCAATTGATAACAATTTCATTTCTATAACCCCTTTGAATTAGAATTATTTCCCTCGAAATATATCCCTCAACGAATTTGATTTTATCGCAAAAACCGCTCATTGCCAAGTACCACATTTACATATGGTGTAAATGCACGAAACGCACTCGGAATCGGATAGCTTGACTCAATCATCGTCGGCGAAATCAGATGATAGTCCGAAGGCCGCTTTTCATCCGGTTCATTTTCTTTTGAAAATCCGATTTCCTCTACTTTTACCAGATACCCCTTCATATGCCATTCTTTATGCGAGAACACATGTACCGCCTGCGGAAGCTCCTCTACATAAAGCACACCATAGCCAAGGTGTTCTGCCTGCCTGCGAATTTCCTCCGTTGTCAGCCATCCGTCAAAGGTCGGAAATTCGAAGAGTCCTGCAAGCAGCCCTTTTTCCGGGCGCTTGCGGATCAGGGTCCGATCGCCGTCACGAAGAAGCAGCACGGTCTTTTGTTCCACGCTGCGCGCCTTTTTCTTCTTTTTGTACGGGATTTCATCAAGCCTCCCCTGCATACGCGCCTGACACATTCCGTGCCATGGACATTTCTCACACTTCGGAGCGCCATTCGGAAGGCAGACGGTCGCGCCGAGTTCCATCAGGGCCTGATTAAAATCGCCCGTTCTTCCTAGCGGCACAATTTTTAGCAATTCTTCCCTTATCTGTTTTTTGAACTTCTCACTGAGTATATCCGTCTCGTCTGCCGTCAGCCTTGTAATAATACGAAGTACATTCCCATCCACTGCCACCTCCGGTTTTTCAAAAGCAATTGATGCAACTGCGCCTGCAGTATAACTGCCGATTCCCGGAAGCGTAAGCAGCAGTTCATATTCCGAAGGCATCTTACCGTCGTACTCTTCCATGATCATGCGGGCTGCCTTCTGCATATTTCTGACACGGTTATAGTACCCAAGTCCCTCCCACAATTTAAGAAGTGTTTCTTCCTGCGCCTCTGCCAGACTTTTTACATCAGGCAAACTGCGAATAAAGCGGTCAAAATATGGTTTGACCGCTTCCACTCTCGTCTGCTGAAGCATAATCTCGGATACCCAGATTCGATAAGGATTCCGGTCTTCTCTCCATGGTAATATTCTTTTATTCTCATCGTACCACGCAAGAAGCGGTACTACGATTTCATCTGTCATATATTGTTCCTCATCTTACCTGTGCGCATAAATCAGGCAGAATTTTTATATGGTACTCTCGCGGAAGGAACCACCTGCGCTGCCGCCTGGGTATGTACCGCCTGATCATCAAAGAAAATATGCGCACCGAATGCTTTTAGGAAATCTCGTTTCGGAATACCACCGAGAAAAAACGCTTCGTCTACGCGAACTCCCCATGCGCGGAGCGTGCGGATCACTCTCTCATGTGCAGGCGCAGACCGGGCTGTCACCAGCGCCGTGCGGATTGGCACCTCATCCTCCCCGTATTCCTGCTGAAGATCGGAAAGTAGTCTGAGAAAACCTGCAAAAGGGCCTTCCTTTAGCGGATTTTCAGCATTTCGGCGCTCATTTTCTTCAAATGCCTCAAGTCCCTGCTCCTGAAAAATGCGCTCCGATTCGTCCGAAAAAATGACCGCATCTCCATCAAAGGCAATGCGTATCTGCGATGGTCGTCCCTTTGCATCATAGGTATGTATGCTGTCACTGCAGATAATTCCGGCCGCAATTCCTGAATCAATTGCACTTTGCACATCGTCCTCGTGCGCCGACAAAAACAAATCCGTATGAAATGCTTCCAAATACGGTGCAAGTGAAGCACCTGATACCAGAACCGCCCTGGTAATCGGAAGATTATATTCCCTTATGGAATGGAACACACGCAGCGAAGTATCCGCACTGTTTCGCGACATAACAATCACTTCCACCCGCTTTTCACTACCGGCCGGATCATTTAAATTCAAAAGTGCCTGAACAAGTGCAAATCCCGGTCCCGGTTTAAGGCAGTCATTTTCATGTTCCCTCTGGTACTGCCGATATGCTTCCACGCCCTTTGTCTCAAAAATCTCATTCTCAAGCGTAAGATCGAACAAAGCTCTCGTGCTGACACCGACAACAAGTTTTCCTTCTAAATCATATGCCATCTTCTCTCCTCCTTTTCCTTCTGCGAAAAAGAAAAAAGGAAAATCCGTTGACATTTCAAATTAGTATCTTTGTTTTTCAAACTTCTGCTTCATCTGCAGACAATTTTTCAGTTCCTGATACCGCACTTCCACCGGTCCTTCATTGATTTCAACATCCGTAACAACCGCCAGGGTGTTGATCATTTCATCGGTGATTCTGTTGTGAAGCGATGTCAGAATATTGAGCCGGGCATCTACGCTCTCAGCATCCAGATATTCAAGCACGCCGGGATCCAGTTCCTGCTGCGGTGCCGCTTCCGGTTGCGTTTCAGTTTCCGGCTGCGATACCATTTCCGGCTGCGTTCCGGCTTCTGCCTGCGGTACCATTTCCGGCTGCGTTTCAGTTCCTGCCTGCGGTACCATTTCCGGCTGCGTTTCAGCTTCTGCCTGCGGTGTCACCTTCTCGAAACGGTACATCTGTGATGCATCCGGATATTTCGTGCTGTCCGTCTCACTCAAAAACATTGCAAGATCTCTGACATACACCTTATACTCTCCGTACAATGCCTGATAAACCACACATGGTTTTCTCGTTTCCGAATCAGCCGCTATTGTAAGAATCTGATACATATTTCCTTTGAAATGTCGATATACTTCAAACGGTTTCGGAGTCTCTCTCATACTTAATCACCTTTCTTTTGCAAATTTGATACAAAATCTACCTCTAAGTATACCCCTATTTCCGTCTGCTGTCATGTGGATTTTCCATTCTCCTTTCTGACAAATACTGTCAATGCTCTATTAATATTCCATACATACATTTACTGCATATTCTCTGCCATCCGGAAGACGGACCATGCACTCTGAAACCATTCTCTGCAACTTCGCCATTACCTCCGGCTCCAGCTTCTGTAATTTATTATGATAAATTTTTATATTGTATTCTCTCTCTCCATCCAGTGACACAACCCGCGTCATAGTAAGACCGCTGTTGTACACCTCATATGTTTCCAGAATCTCCTGCACCTGCTGCCGGTACTGCGCCTCCGCCTCCATGCAGGCTGAATTGTCAAAAAGCACCGCCTCTCTGCTTTTACTCTGAACGCAGATACTCATCATAATGGAAAGCGCGGTCACAAGTATTACTCCGACTACTATATAAAACATTTTTTCCTTCTTACTCACTTTATTCATCTTCTTTTCCTCCTCGAACCGGCATCTCTGACTATAGGTTTGCTTTGTATCTATAAACTATCACAGGTTTTGTCCGATATATGGGACTCTGGCTGCGATTTTATACTTTTTTGCGCGTCGTTTTTTGCCGTTTTTGCGCCGTTCGCGTGCATTCATGACCGCTTGACCTGCTTTTTTTCCACATTTTTTACCCCACATCCCACCTACTATGTAGTATTGCAGTTTAGTGGGTGAAAATTCTATGAACAT
>JAGAOK010000062.1 GCA_017623815.1 Lachnospiraceae bacterium | reverse complement strand
GACGCTTTGCCTTGTCACCGACACCGTCTTCCCAGTGATATCCGGAAACAAAATTGCCTCCCGGATAACGCACAGCCGGAACATCAAGTTTATTGATCAAATCAAGAACATCCTTACGGAACCCCATATCATCCGCAGACTCATGCCCGGGCTCATAAATCCCTCCGTAAACCGCACGTCCGAGATGTTCAATAAAAGAACCATAGATTCTTTTGTCTATTTCACCGATAACAAACTTTTTATTTACTGTGATACTACTCTTCATGTTCTTCTCCTATCCCGCATTTGATTTTTCTTTTCTGTATTTCGAAGGGGTACACCCCTTGATTTCAATAAACTTACGGATAAAATAATCACTGTCTTTATATCCTACATCCTCTGCAATCTGCCCGATTTTTTTATCTGTTTTTATGAGCTGCGTCGCCGCTTCATTAATACGATAATTGCTCAGGTAGTCTTTGAAGGACTGATTATATTTTTTGCGGAAAATCTGCCCCAGATAAGCAGAGTTTACAAAATACTTTTTACTCAGCTCGCGCAGACTTAAATTTTCCGCATAGTGTTCTTTCACCTCTTTTTCAATCTCAAGAAGAACACCTCTCGACACATTTTTACGAAGCTGCACCAGATAGTCCGCATATTCGCAGCAAAATCTTGACAAGTGGACACTACTGCCTCGCATAACTCCTTCTTCAAAGGAACTCTCACTTATAAACTGCAGAACCTTCTCCTGGTTAATCTCGTCATCCTGCTCCGTCGCCAGATTAATCAGCTGAAACAGAAGGTAGTTAATGTTCAGATTCACAAGGTCACTGACCACTCCGCCCTTGCTGATTTCCTCGTACAACACATTTACATTCTGTCTGATTTCAATCTTTTCATCATGTTCAATCGAAGAAATAAGCGCATCCAGACTGCCTTTGCAAAGGACAACACCGCTCTGATTGACCTGCACCTCATCCTCATAATAATATATGCTCTTCTTCTCATGAAAAGCCACCAGCGATTTTAAAATACAGGCTGTACCATAAGATTTGGAAATACCGGAAATATTTGGCACTTTCTTTCCCACCAGCATGCACACTTCTTTTTGAACAAGTGCTTCAATACTGTTTTGCATTTTTCTTAAGTATGCCTCTTCATCCATCTCCATCTTGGCCGCCATATAATCGCAATATACAATTCCGATGTCATAGCTCTTTTCATCATTTGATACATCAAAAATTGCATGGCTGCTGTCCTCGCGCAAAAACTCCTGACACGCATCATTTAATTCTCTTTGAAACATACGGGCCGTTCCGTCATCATCCTCATCCGGAAGTTGGGCCAATTCGACATTGATATATCGGACTCCTTCCGAAAGCTGCATATGATTTTTTACATACTCTAAATTCACCGAATCAAACTTACCATTTAAAAGCGCTATCATATTGCGTTCCAGATATGCTTTTTCCATTTTCTGGTGATCCTGCTCGCGGATTTTATTGTTTTCCTGAAGCGATGCCACTTTTTTAATAATTGTAAGAAGTTGATTTTTTTCTACCGGTTTCAGGATATAGTCAATGCAATTGTAACGGATTGCTTTCTGCGCATAGGTAAAATCACTGTAACCGCTCAAGATTACAAAATAGGCATCCGAAATTTTATCGCGGCGTACCGTCTCCAAAAGATCCAATCCTGTCATCTCCGGCATTTTTATATCTGTAATGATGAGATCCACCTGATTTGATTTCAGATATTCTATGGCTTCCTTTCCGTTTTCGGCCGTTGCCACAATCTGAAACCCTTCTTCATTCCAATCAATCAGAACCTTTAACCCCTGAAGGATAAACGGTTCATCATCCACTAACATTACTCGAAGCATCTATCTATTTCTCTCCTCTATTTTTCTAGTTGCATAAGCTTAACAATCGGTATCCGGATCTGAATGATCGTTCCCACCATTTCTTCACTCTCAACAGAGAACTTTACTTCCTCATCCGTCACCATTTTAAGTCGAAGACATGCATTTAAGATTCCCACTCTTCCTTTTTTCATCAGACGGCTCATATCTGCGTTTTCCATCCGGTCGCGGATATCCGCCATCACCTCAGGCGGCATACCCTTTCCGGTATCTTCCACCTCGATGCATATCTCATGCCCTTCTTTATGTATTCTGACAAAAATCCATCCGGATGCCGTCTTACTTTCAATTCCATGTACACAGGCATTCTCAACAAAGGTAACAATGGTAAGTTTCGGAATCAAAAGTGTCTCACAACCATCCTCCACTTCCAAAGAATAGGACAGACGGTCTCCGAAACGATATTTCTGAAGTCCCAAATAGGCCTTTACAAATTCCATCTCTTTGCTGATTTCTATATTATCTTCTCCCCAGTCTACATTCTGGCGTTCCATGATAGCAAGCTTTTCTACCATATCCGCCGTTTCATACTCCTGCTTCAAAATACTGTGCATACGGATACTTTCCAGTGCATTAAACATAAAATGCGGGTTAATCTGTCCGTAAAGTGCCAAAAGCTCTGCATTCTTTTTGGCAATACTCATTTCCTGCTCCTTGAGCTTATCCTTATATACCGTCTGTATCAGTTCGTTGGTCCTGTCCGCCATACGGTTATAGTTTCTCATCAGCAAGGCAATTTCATCCTCACCCTGCACATTGCCGATTTTTTGCAGATGTTCGCTGTCCACACTGTCGAACACTTCTTCCAGTTTCTTTATACGAACCGTAATAGAACGCTCAATCTGTGTCATCAGCGCATAAGGAAGACATAAGTTAATCACAAGAAGAAGCAAAATCAGCGGTGCATTCTTCTTAATCTGCGTCCAAAGCTGATCTTCCTTCTCAAGCACATAAAGCTGATACGTATCCCCATACAAGATGATGTCCTTCTGATATCCGACGCGGTCATGCAATTCAAAATCCGGAAACGGCCGTGTCAGATAATTATCTTTCATATTTGACAAAAGCACTTTTCCATCGCGGCACAAATACATAGGAAGTTCATAATTCATTCCGTCAATATCCCGAATTACCTTGCTGTAATTAATTTCGATGCGAATCACTTTCTGACACGAGTCTCCTGCAGCAGAATTCATTTTCCGCAAATACAGAATTCTTCGGTTTGCATCCGTCACCGGACTTCTCCAGTTGTCGTACGAAAACATCAAAAGCACATCCTTTTCACTTTTTGCAGCTGTCTTGTACCACTCTTCCCCCTTGATATCTGATATCTTTCCGAATTCACCGCCGCTGATAATCGTATAATTGTCCGCATAAACTGTAATGGTCGATGCATTCACTCCGCCGCTATTGGCAAAAAAGTGATTTGTCATCATCTTCTGATATTCTGTCACGTATGACAAAGCCGTAGGATATTTCCGATCCAAAAAATCACGTATCTGGCCATTGGCAGCAATACTGTCCGCCGTAAACGCCGCCTGTTCCATGGTCGAAATTAAATAATAACGCACAGCTTCTGCCTGATCTTCCATTTCCTGCTGCAGCTGCACCTGTTCCGAAGAAAACAAATTAAACAGGATAATTCCATCCGTCAGGACAAGCGGAATCATGACACACGCCATATATAGCCACTGAAGTTTTTTCTTCAGTTCCAGTTTTTCCAAATATCTTTGAATTATATTACCTATGGACCACATATTACTCTCCCACTGTATATTTTAACGATTCCGCTCCTGTGTAAAAACCTAATTATTTTATAATTGCCCCCGATAAACTACAGAAGTTATCGAGGGCAATTTTCTCGTTTGCTCTATTTCTATTTTCATCACTTACCGAAACAAGCCTTTTTTCTTCTTAGATCCTTTTCCGCCGGAATCCTTTGGATCTTTCGGATCTTTGTCTTTTTTGCTTTCGGTGTATTTTTTTACCGCTTCCAGAGAAGCGCCTGTTTCTGCATCGAACTTGCGCAGAAGATCTTTTGCTTCAGCTGAAAGTTTCTCCGGAACCTGTACCACCAACGTCACATAATGATCACCGCGGGAGTTTTTGTCACGGAGCGAAGGAACACCTTTTCCCTTCAAACGCACCTTTGTATCTGTCTGTGTGCCTGCCTTCACATCATAAACCACACGACCGTCTACGGTGTCAATCAAAATTTCACCGCCGAGCGCTGCCACTGCAAATGACACCGGAACAGTGGAGAAAATATTGTAATCCTGTCTCTGGAAGATCGGATGGCGCTGCACCATAACCTCAACAAGAAGATCTCCTCTCGGTCCGCCGTTTACACCCGGTTCACCCTTATCGCGGATACGAATGCTCTGTCCGTGATCGATACCCGCAGGAATCGTCACCTGAATCTTCTTTCGGTTTGATACATAACCCGAACCATGGCAATCGGTACATTTTTCTTTGATTACCTGGCCGGTTCCGTTACAGTCCGGACATGTCTGTACATTACGGACGGTTCCAAAGAAGGACTGCTGGGTAAATACCACCTGACCTTTACCGCCGCACTTACTACATGTTGTTTTGGATGTACCCGGTTTTGCACCGCTGCCTTTACAGGTCGGACAACTGTCCTTTAAGGTCATTTCAATTTCTTTCTCTACTCCGAACACCGCTTCCTCAAAAGTAATACGGACACTCGTACGCACATTGGCCCCCTTCATCGGACCGTTACTTGTGCGGCGACGGCTTCCGCCACCGAACATATCTCCGAAAATATCTCCGAAAATATCTGTAAAGTCTGCACCGCTAAAGTCAAAACCGCCAAAACCGCCCGGTCCGCCGCCCTGTTCAAAGGCAGCGTGACCGAACTGGTCGTACTGACGTTTCTTTTCCGGATCGCTTAAAATCGCGTATGCCTCGGAGGCCTCCTTAAATTTCTTCTCCGCCTCCTGCTTACCCGGATTCATGTCCGGATGATATTTTTTCGCAAGCGCTCTGTATGCTTTTTTAATCGCCGCATCATCGGCATTTTTATCTACGCCTAAGACTTCATAATAGTCTCGTTTCTGTTCTGCCATAACGCTTTATTAAACCTCTCTGTAATCTCCGTCCACAACGTCGCCTTCCGGCTCATTGCTACTCTGAGCAGCACCCATGTCCGGACCTGCCGCTCCCATATCCGGGCCTGCACCTTGTGCCTGTGCCTGTTCATACATCTTTGTAAACAATGTCTGTGCGGAGTTTGTCAGTTTTTCTTTCTTTGCTTTCAGTTCCGTTACCTGATCTGCTGTCATTTCCTGATCTTTTGTTGCATCAAGGAATGCTTTCAGATCTGCAAGATCTGCTTCTACCGGAGCTTTCTCGCTGTCAGATAATTTATCGCCTACTTCGCTAAGCGCTTTCTCTGTCTGGAATGCAAAAGAGTCTGCATCGTTTCTTGCGTCGATTGCTTCTCTGCGGGCCTTATCCTGTGCCTCGAACTCAGCTGCCTCTTTTACAGCTTTATCGATTTCATCGTCAGACATGTTAGAGCCTGCTGTAATTGTAATGTGCTGCTCTTTTCCTGTTCCGAGGTCTTTTGCAGATACGTTTACGATACCGTTTGCATCGATGTCAAATGTAACTTCAATCTGCGGGATTCCACGCGGAGCCGGAGCAATACCGTCAAGACGGAACTGTCCTAAGGATTTGTTATCTCTTGCAAACTGTCTTTCACCCTGCACTACGTTGATATCAACTGCGCTCTGGTTATCAGCTGCCGTAGAGAAGATCTGGCTCTTCTTTGTAGGAATCGTTGTATTTCTTTCAATTAATCTTGTAGCTACGCCACCCATTGTTTCGATAGAGAGTGAAAGCGGAGTAACGTCAAGAAGAAGGATATCGCCTGCACCTGCATCTCCTGCAAGTTTTCCACCCTGAACAGACGCTCCGAGTGCCACACACTCATCCGGGTTCAGTGTCTTGTTCGGCTCATGTCCTGTCAGCTGTTTTACCTTATCCTGTACTGCAGGAATACGTGTAGAACCACCTACGAGTAATACTTTGCCGAGTTCTGATGCAGTAAGACCTGCATCCTTTAATGCGTTCTGAACCGGAATGGCAGTTCTTTCTACAAGGTCATGTGTCAGTTCATCAAATTTTGCTCTTGTCAGGTTCATGTCAAAATGAAGCGGACCGCTTGCGTTCATGCTGATGAACGGAAGGTTAATATTTGTTGTTGTAGCAGAAGATAATTCTTTCTTTGCTTTCTCTGCCGCTTCTTTTAATCTCTGAAGAGCCATCTTGTCTGTCGAAAGATCCACTCCGTTTGCTGCTTTAAATTCAGCGATCATCCAGTCGATTACTTTCTGGTCAAAGTCATCACCACCGAGTTTTGTATCTCCGTTTGTGGATAATACTTCAATGACACCGTCACCGATTTCAATAATAGAAACGTCGAAAGTACCACCACCTAAGTCATATACCATAATCTTCTGCTCTTTTTCGTTATCAAGACCGTAAGCAAGCGCTGCTGCTGTCGGCTCGTTGATAATACGTTTTACTTCAAGACCGGCAATCTTACCTGCATCCTTGGTTGCCTGACGCTGTGCATCATTAAAATAAGCCGGAACAGTGATAACTGCCTCTGAAACCTTTTCACCGAGGTAGCTTTCTGCATCTGCTTTTAATTTCTGAAGAATCATGGCAGAAATCTGCTGCGGAGAGTATTTCTTTCCGTCGATGTTACGACCATTGTCTGTACCCATATCTCTCTTGATGGATGCGATTGTATTGTCCGCATTGGTAACTGCCTGACGTTTTGCAGGTTCACCGACAAGTCTCTCCCCGTTCTTTGTAAATGCCACTACAGACGGTGTTGTTCTTGCACCTTCTGTATTTGCGATAACAGTCGGTTTACCACCTTCCATTACTGCCACACAACTGTTTGTTGTTCCTAAGTCAATACCGATAATTTTACTCATTTCTTTTCCTCCTAAATTATATGAATGTTAATTGTTCTCAGTTTCAGCGTTAGCACTTGCTAACTTTATTGTACCACAGCCACCATGCTGTGTCTGAGTACGGTGTCTTTATATGTGTAACCCTTCATAAGTTCCTGAGCAACCACTCCGCTTTCGTACTCTTCACTCTCCACCTGCATCACTGCGTTATGGAAATTCGGATCAAACTCCTGTCCTACTGCCTCGATCGGTTTTACTCCGATGGACTCAAGCTCTGTCATCAGCTGTTTGTAAATCATCAGCATTCCGTCTGCAAATGCTTTCTCACCATCCGCCGGAACCGTCATCAGACCTCTTTCGAAATTATCAACGACCGGAAGAATTTTCTCAAGTACATTTTTCGCACCCATGTCAAACATCTGTGCTTTTTCTTTTTCACTTCTGTTACGGAAGTTCTCAAACTCTGCAAGCTGACGTTTTACTTTGTCTTCCAACTCTTCGATTTTTTCTTTTGATTTGTCTTTTTCTTTTTTCTTTTTGTCTTTCCCGAAAAGTTTGGAAGTCTTGGTTTCCTGCTCTTCCGTTTCCGTCTCCGCGGTCTCTTTCTCCGCCGTCTCTTCCGTTTCCGGTTCCTGTGCCTGTTCTACCGTTTCATCCGCTTTTTCGTTTTCTTTTGCTGCAGCTTCCTGTGCGTCCTTGATTGCCTGCTTTACTGCATCTTCTTTTTTATCTGCCATTTCCTCATTCCTTTCGGCTATTCTTTTTTGTCGTATAAATTATCCAGCTGATGCATCAGCCCTTTGAGGGAATCGACCACTTTTTCATAGTCCATTCGTTTCGGTCCTATAATACCAATCGTTCCCCGCATTCCTTCCCCTAATTCATAAGTTGCTGTCACAACGCTGCAATCTCTGATGGCCGATACCGGTGATTCTTCCCCGATATAAACCTGTATACCGTGACTATCAGAATTGGTCAGTGTCTCTTTGACCAGGGAACTTAGCATCTGCTTTTCTTCAAATGTATCAATGATCTCACTCGCCTTTTGATTATCCGCAAGTTCCGGATAACGGAAGATGTTTTTCGCACCTGAGGTATAAATCTCAAGTTCCTCATCCTCACCCTTAATAGCATCCGCCACCGCATCAATCACTCCGCTGATGATGTCCTCATGCACACCCGCCTGCTGTTTCAACCGGGCAATCATGGCAAGATTAATCTCCGAAATGGAAAGGCCTCCGAGGGAACTGTTGAGCATGATATTCAGCTTCAGAATCGTCTCATCATCAAGGTAATCCTCCACATGAATGATGTTATTCTTAATAATGTTCCCTTCCACCATGATCACTGCAATCAGCTGATGTTTATCCACTCGCGAAAGCTGGATAAATTTCACTTTATTTCCCTGCACCGCCGGTGCGGAAATCATCGCTGCATAATTAGTGTCATTTGCCAGAACCTTCGCTACCCGTTTGAGCATGGCATCCATCTTTTCTTCTTTTTCAAGAAGAAGTTCTTTCATCTCCTTGACTTCCTGCTCCTTCTCCGCCATCATCGTGTCGACGTAAAGTCTATAACCTTTATCAGAAGGAATCCGTCCTGCAGATGTATGGGGCTGGAGAATATATCCGAGTTCCTCTAAATCTGCCATCTCATTCCGAATGGTCGCGGAACTTAAGTTAAGATCCGTGTACTTGGAAATGGTACGGCTTCCGACCGGCTCGCCGGTTTCCAGATAATTGCGGACAATTGCCTGAAGGATCTTCATTTTTCTTGCATCTATTTCCACCGTATCACTCCCTTTTGTTTTTATTAGCACTCATTTAATTCGAGTGCTAACATATGCTAATCATAGTTATAACACCCACTCTTTTTATTGTCAACAACAATACTCTAAAACATTTCTAAAAAAAATATAAACATAAAAAGGAGCCGACCGCACACAAGTGCGTCGACTCCGAATTGTTCTTTTGATTATGTAACCGGAATTAGATAGCAAAGTTTCCTGTTACTTCTCCGTTGATTACGTAGTATACAGCATTCTCTTCCGGTTTTACATATAAGTCAACCGTCTTAAAGTCAGCCACTTTCTTACCGAGGTCATACTGCCATACATCTTTTGCAATCTTTACGAAATCTTCTGTCTTATATTCTTTACCTGAAAACTGTACGCTGATGTTTGCTTTCACTTCTGCTTTCTTTGCAGGTGCTTTCTTTGTTGTAGTTGCAGCCTTTTTAGCCGGAGCTTTCTTTGCTGTCTCTTTCTTTACAGTTTCTTTTTTTGCAGGCTCAGCCTTTTTAGCCGGAGCTGCTTTCTTTGCAGGTGCTTTCTTTGCTGTTTCTTTCTTTGCTTCTGCTTTTACTTCTGTTGTCTCAACTGCTTTTGTAGCTGCTACTGCTTTTGCAACCGGTTTTGCTGCTACTGCTGCTTTTTTAACGTCTGCCATTGTGATAATCTCCTTCCACACTGTTATACAAACTTGTTTGAGTTTCTACATTTTACGGGTTTACTATAACTCACTTTTTTTCTTGTGTCAAATTTTTTTGCGCCAAACCCCTTTAAAACACTGCGTTTTCTCCGTTTTGTACAAAAAAATTACATTTTTACAAAAAAATATATCAATAATATCGCACCAAGAACAATTCTATAAATACCAAATGGAATAAAATCATGTTTCTTGATATAGTTCATAAGAAGTTTAATAACTAACACCGACACCACAAAGGCCGATATACATCCTGTTGCCAGTATGAAAAGCTCTGCCGATGTAAAAGAAAGTCCTTCCATCATAAACTTTACAAGCTTCAGCAGACTTGCTCCGCACATAACCGGAATCGCCAGATAGAATGTAAATTCCGCTGCCACGACACGCGAAACCGACAAAAGCAGCGCTCCGACAATCGTTGCACCGGATCTTGAAGTTCCCGGGAATATCGCTGCAAGAAGCTGGAAGAGCCCGATATACAGTACCGTTTTGTAACTAAGCTCTGCCACGGAATTCACCACTGCCGGTTTTCCTTTTTTCTTTGTCTCAATGACAATAAACAAAACACCGAATACAATCAGCGCCGCTGCCACACACGGGAAGTTATAAAGATACTTATCTAAAATATCCTCAAACAAAAGTCCTACCACCGCAGCCGGAACACAGGCAATCAATATCTTTACCCAAAGCAGAAGTATATCCTTTTTCCAAAACGGCTCTCCCTTTCTGGTCAGATTCATCGGGAAAATCTGATTCCAGTATAAGATTACCACCGCCAGAATCGCCCCCAGCTGAATCACTACAAGAAACAGACTCCAGAAATCCTCTCTGACATTCAGTTTCACAAACTCATCCAAAATGATCATATGTCCTGTACTGCTGATCGGAAGCCATTCTGTAATACCTTCCACAATACCGAACAGGATTGCCTTTAACATTTCTAACATAACATTGTCCTTTCACAGTTACCTATTGCTTACTTATTAAGATATGCAATCATATCCTCATAACATGCCTTCGCATCCTCATAGCCCTGTCGGTAAAGCCGTTCTACTTTCTCCCGGCTCTTTTCCACCCTTCCGACATCCGAAGGGTGTTTCGGACGGATGACAAACACATTCCCGCGCGCCTTCTCCTTTTCCAGAAAATCCAGCGTGCGATTATAGCGGGTATGTCTGATGGAAAGATCATGAATCAGATGCGGATATTTGCGGTATTTGATTTTACAAAAACCGAGCATCGAAAACGGTGTTCTGCGGTAGCCCTCTTCCTTGGTCATAACCACCACATTTTTACGATTTCCGTCCTTTAAGGATTTCATAACCGGAATGCAGTCAGAAACTCCGCCGTCCAGATATTTGCCGCCATCAATCTCCACCATGCGGGATACCAGCGGCATGGAAGCCGACGCCTGAATCGCCGAAATGTCTTTGCGATAATCCTTCATCCGGTAGTACACCGGCTGTCCGGTCTCCACATCCGTAATCACCGCATACGCTTTGCCCTTATAAGCATGCGCCGTCTCATAGTCATACGGATCCAGCTCATTCGGAATACGGTTGTAACACATATCCGCACTAAACATATCCCCTGTGGTCAGCAGATTTTTGAAGCTGCAGTAATCCTTGTCTCCAAGATAATCCGCCACAGTGCGAAAGCCTCGCCCGTGCTGCTTTGATATATAACTGCACATCACGCACGCGCCCATCGAAACACCGTAAATGTGATCAAATTCCACGCCCTTTTCCAGAAAGAAATCCAGCACTCCCGCCGTATACATTCCTTTCATTCCGCCGCCTTCTAAAACAAGCCCAGCCTGATACATAACATCACTTCTTTCTACTTCAATCTACGATCTTAAATCAGACCATACTCTGCTGCCAGTTTTTCAAATGCAGCAATCGAACGTTTTACCTTTTCTGTTTCCACACAGTATGAGATACGGAAAAATCCCGGACATCCGAAACTGTCTCCCGGTACCAGTACAAGATTATACTTCTCAAGCGCTGTGTTACAGAATTCATTTGCATCTTCAATCGGGGCTTTCGGGAACATGTAAAAGGTTCCGCCCGGTTTTACAATCGAAAAGCCAAGCCTTGTCAGTTCTTCATATAAAATGTTTGCATTTGTTTCATATACTTTAAGATCGGATGTCTCACCGAGAAGCTCTGCCACGGTCAGCTGAATGAGTGACGCAGGACAGTTGTGTCCGATTCCTCTTGAAATCTGCACACACATATGGATGATAGTCTCTGCATCTTTGCAGGCCGGATTGACTGCCACATATCCGATACGCTCTCCCGGGAAGGAAAGAGATTTACTGTAGGAATAGCACATAATCGTATTGTCGTAGAATTTTGAAACGCATGGCGCATCTACTCCGTCAAATACGATTTCGCGGTATGGTTCATCCGAAATAATATAGATATCGTGTCCGTATTTTTCCTGTGCTTTCTTTAAGATGTCCGCAAGCTTTTGAATCGTTTCGGTTGAATACACAATACCGGACGGATTGTTCGGTGTATTGATCAGAATCGCTGCGGTTTTTTCATTTAATTCTTTCTCAAAAGCTTCAAAATTAATCTGGAACGAGGTTGTATCCGCCGGAATCACTTTAAGAGCTGCACCTGTTGTCTCCACATATGGGCGGTATTCCGGGAAAAACGGCGCAAATGTAATGATTTCCTCTCCCGGACAAACTACCGCGCGGAATGCATGCGCAAGCGCTCCCGCTGCTCCTGATGCCATAAATACGTGATTATAGGTGTAAGGTAACCCGTAAGTTTCCTTCAGGTAACCTGCAATTTTTTCTCTGACAGAAAGGATACCATGTCCTTCGCTGTATCCGTGAAGCGCCAACGGCTCTGAATTATCCAGAATTTTTTTAATGACATCATTCACTTTTTCCGGAGCCGGAACGCTGGGATTTCCGAGACTGTAATCAAACACGTTCTCAAATCCGATCTCCTCTCCGATTTTATGAGCCTTTGCGCTCATTTCACGAATGACTGATTTCATTCCTAACATTTCTTTGTACTTTGGTGAAAGCATTTGTTGTTCCTCCTGTATTATAAATATATTTTTCATCTTTATCTTGTATGGAAGCAGTTCTGCATATCTTTCGTTGTCAGGCACGTTCTCACTACGCAAAAATATGCAGACATGCTTCTATTACACCTTAAACATCAAATATTATCCTTTTCAATACACAGATTCTCCATTGAGGTAGTTCTGTATATCCTCAATCAACTGCTCCGTACGAATGCGGGTTCCCTCGTCCGTCAGGTGGGTGTGGGAGTTGTAGAAGTAAGCCTCGTCTAACATGTAATCTCTGAAATCGGAGATTACCGGGCAGTCAAGGGCGTCTGCCATTTCAGCTCCCATCTCATAATACTGCTCCTTAGAAGGTGTTTTTTCATATATGGCAACCGGGTACGCTGCCACGAGCATGGTCGCACCACGCTCTGTTAAATAAGCATTTAAATCGTTGAGCCTTCTTGCCGTTGTCTCATTGATATGATTGATCGTCACGGACGAAAAATCAATACCGCCTTCTGTCTGTGGTCTTGGATAATAAATATCTCCATATGCATTAAATGCACTGCGGCGATAGCAGTCATTGGTTTCCGTATTTCCTGTCTCCGTACGCCACAGGGTTAGACATTTCTTTAAATAGGTCGGGTAGGCAAGCACCATATCCGGCCAGTCCTTTGCCCGGATCAGCGGATAAAGTTCCCGGTGGTTTTCAATTGTAATCCAGGCAAGCATCGGATTTTTAATCACATCCGCATCATCATAATTGGTATGCGATACGATATAAATATCTCCCTCATCGACATTAAGTTTTGCTGCCTGCTCATTAAACGCGTTTCCAACACCGCCGTGAAGCCCCATGTTTACAACAGGCATTCCAAACGTCTCCTCAATCATGGCACTGTCAATTCCAAATGCAAGATTTGAGTTGCCAATCAGCACAATCTTCGGGCCATCAGTACTCTTAAGCCGTTCTACTTTATCAATCATGGATGCCTGATAATTTCCTGTATACTGAGGCATCACTATACAGAAGCAGAACAAGAAAAGCAAAAATGTGAGCACAATTAATTTTTCAAAAAATTTTATCTTTTTTTTCATAATTACCTTTCTTAAAACTGGAAGTAAATAAACGCTGTCTGTGCATACTCATAGCCATAAATTCCGAAGAACATAATCATAAGCAAAAGTCCTCCGTACACAACATACCGAAACGGTGCCCCTTGCGAAAGAACCTTTGCATTAAGATTAATTCCTTTATATCTGCAGGTATCAACCAAAAACAAAAGCATAAAGGCAAACAAAAGTGCCAAAAGCGTTGCACTATCGAGCCCCCAGTTAGCTATGGCATACCCAAACAAACGTGAAAAACCAAAATTTGCCTTTATCTGGCGAAGCATTCCAAATACCTGCGAAAAACTTTCCGCACGGAAAAACATCCACGAAAAATCAACTAATATAAAAGTCCATAAACCCGAAAAAAAACGGTACGAAAAACGCGAAACATCTACACGAAAAAAATCTCTGACTTTGCATCGCAGCGGTTCACTTACCTGTTCCGCGACAAGATAAAGACCATTCAGTCCTCCCCAGACAACATACGTCCAGTTCGCCCCGTGCCACAGACCGCTGACCAGGAAAATAATCATAATATTGATATATTTTCGCACTTTCCCTTTTCTGTTTCCGCCGAGCGGAATGTAAAGATAATCACGAAACCAGCTCGTAAGCGATATATGCCAGCGCTTCCAAAAATCATTCACACTTATTGCAAGATACGGGCAATCAAAATTGTCCATCAATTTAAAGCCAAGCACGCGCGCACTACCGATGGCGATATAAGAATATCCACCAAAGTCACAGTAAATCTGAAAAGCGAACAATGCCGTTGCCAAAAGAATCTCGACACCGGTGTAAGACAAATAGTTCTCATACACGCTTGTCACAATCACGGACAGATTATCCGCGATCACAATTTTCATGAAAAGTCCCCACAACATCATAAGAAGTCCGCTGCGTACCCGGTCCACATCGAATGTATGCTTTTCTCTGAATTGCAGAAGTAGGTTTTTGGAACGTTCAATCGGTCCCGCCACAAGCTGCGGAAAGAACGATACAAAAAGTGCATATTCAGGCAGATTCTTTGTCGCCTTAATCTCACCGCGATATACATCCATCGTATAGCTGAGTGCCTGAAAAATATAAAAAGAGATTCCGACCGGAAGTACCACATCAAAAGCCTGAATACGTCCTCCCCGTCCGATTGCCTCCATCAGCCGGTTGATATTTTCTGCAAAAAAACCACTGTACTTAAACAGAAACAATATTCCTATATTTATCAGAAAACTGCCTGCCAGTGACCATTTAGCAAGTATCTGTCTGTCATGATTTTTAAAATGCTCTACCAAAAGAGAACAGATAAATGTCACAATTGTTGAACCGGCCAGCAAAAGCGCATACTTTGCATTCCAGTTCATATAGAAATAATAACTGACAATCAGAAGCCATGTATTTCGTAACTTATATGGGAGTGCAAAATAAAGCAGCACTACAATTGGGAAAAAAATCAGATAACTGACAGAATTAAAAATCATTCTCTTTCCTTCCTTTACCGCATAACATAACTAGGTTGATTATACTTCGAAAGGTCTCTTTTGGCAATTTTTTTGTTTTGACATACACAAAAAGAATCTTCGACAAATGCCGAAGATTCTTTTGATTAGATTTAGGCAGGACTGCGTCCTGATTTTATTTGTCAGATTTTTTGGTTACTACGTCGAAGATAACCGCTGCCAAAAGCACAAGACCTTTTACCACTTTCTGGTAGTTTGCATCGACACCCATGATAGACATACCCTGGTTGATGATACCCATAAGAAGCGCTCCGATGATAACACCCGGAACAGTACCGATACCGCCATAAGCAGATGCACCACCTACGAAGCAGGAACCAATCGCATCCATTTCATAGTTGGTACCCTGTGTCGGGTTTGCACTCGTCTGACGCGCAATTGTAAGCATACCTGCAAGTGCTGCCAAAAATCCCATATTTGCATATGCAATGAAGTATACTTTCTTTGTGTTGATACCGGAAAGCTTGGTTGCCTTTTCATTACCGCCGACTGCGTAGAAATAACGTCCTGTTGTTGTTTTACTTGTAATATATCCATATACAAGTACTACAATCATTACCCAAACAAGAGATGTCGGAATACCTTTGTACTGTGAAAGACGGAAGGTAAATGCCAGAATTGCTGCACAGATAACAACCATCTTTACTACAGAAGCAGCAAGAGGCTCCATTTCATATCCTTTTTTCGCTTTGTCCATACGGCTCTTAATCTGTACCAGTACATAAATCGCACTGGCAACAATACCGAATACCATACATGTAATATTGAATCCGTTTCCGCCGAAGAAATCCGGTATGTAGCAGTTTGCACCACCACCGAAAATCTGAATAAACTTCTCATTGGTAAGGGATACGGTAAGACCATCTAATACTACGTTAGATAATCCACGGAACACAAGCATACCTGCAAGTGTGGTAATAAACGGCGGTACATGCACATAAGCAATCCAGAAAGCCTGCCATGCTCCGATTGCAAGACCAACCAGAATCATCATGATGGTAGCCGCTACCGGATTCCATCCATTCACTTCCATCAGGGTGGCACCTACCGCACCAACAAAACAAACAACCGAACCGACTGCAAGGTCGATGTTACCACCTGTTAAAATACAAAGTAACATACCGGAAGCGAGTACAAATACATATGCATTCTGTGAAATCAAGTTACTGATGTTCTGCGGAAGAAGGATTTTCCCCCCTGTCTGCCAGGTAAAGAACAATGTAACTAAAACTAACACAATGATCATTGTATACTTTTTTACACCATTCATTAATTTTGCTTTATCCATTGTTTACTCTCCTTTATTTGATGATTTAATAATATGTGACATAATGATTTCCTGAGAGGCTTCTTCTGCCGCCAGCTCTCCGACCATTCTACCTTCGTTCATAATATAAATTCGATCACACATACCAAGAACTTCAGGAAGCTCGGAAGAAATCATGATTACAGACTTTCCTTCTGCCACTAATTTGTTAATAATGCAATAAATTTCATACTTTGCACCAACGTCAATACCGCGCGTCGGCTCATCCAGAATCAGCACCTCCGGATTCGCAAACATCCATTTCGCAAGAAGAACTTTCTGCTGATTACCACCACTTAAGTTGCCGACATTCTGCTCTACCGTCGGACATTTGGTATTCAGTTTTTCTTTGTACTCCACTGCCACCGCATATTCTTTATCATGGTCAATCACACCGTTTTGGGAAACAGCTCCGAGATTTGCAAGTGTCGTATTAATCTTGATCGGATTGGAAAGGATGAGTCCATTTCCTTTTCGATCCTCCGTCACGTATGCAATCTTATGCTCAATGGCATCTTTGATGTTTTTAAGATGTACGTCTTTTCCATTTATTTTTAATGTTCCGGAAATATCTCTACCATAACTCTTACCGAAAATACTCATCGCAAGTTCGGTACGTCCCGCACCCATCAGTCCGGCAATTCCTACAACCTCGCCTTTACGCACATTCATGCTGACCTTGTCAACCACTTTACGTTCACTGTAAAGCGGATGATAAACCGTCCAGTCGTTTACTTCGAGATTGATCTCGCCGATCTTCTTCTCGGTACGTTTCGGGAAACGGTCGGTGATTTCACGTCCTACCATTCCTTTGATGATACGTCCTTCCGAAATGTCATCTGATTTCTTATCCAGTGTCTCAATCGTAGACCCGTCACGGATAACCGTGATTTTGTCTGCTACATATGAGATTTCATTCAATTTGTGAGAAATAATGATGGATGTCATACCTTCCTTTTTAAACTGGAGCATCAGATCCAGAAGAGCTTTGGAATCTGTCTCGTTTAAGGATGCGGTAGGCTCATCCAAAATAAGTAATTTTGCTTTCTTGGCCAATGCCTTTGCAATTTCTACCAGCTGCTGTTTACCCGTTCCGATATCTTTGATCAGGGTTCTGGAAGATTCTTTCAAACCAACCGTCTTTAAGTATTTTTCCGCCTCACCATAGGTTTCGTTCCAGTTAATGGCAAACTTTTTTCCTCTTTCATTTCCGAGGAACATATTTTCACCGATCGACATATACGGGATTAACGCAAGCTCCTGATGTATAATAACAATTCCCTTTTCTTCACTGTCTTTGATTTTGGAGAATTTACAAACTTCTCCGTTATATATGATATCACCCTCATAACTTCCGTAAGGATAAATACCACTTAGCACATTCATCAATGTGGATTTACCAGCACCATTTTCACCTACCAGTGCATGGATCTCGCCTTCTTCCACCTTCAGATTTACGTTATCCAATGCCTTTACGCCGGGGAAGGTTTTGGTGATATTTTTCATTTCGAGTAATATTTTCGCCAATTGTATCCCTCCTAATATCTAATCTTTTTTCACACAACAGGCGGGACCTTCATCCCGCCTGTCAATAAATCTTTCTTACTTCAGATTACTGTAAATCTGCTTCTTTATAGTAACCGGAATCGATTAATAACTCTTTGTAGTTGTTTACGTCAGCAAATACCGGCTCGCAAAGGTAAGAAGGAACTACACCTTTACCATTGTCGTATGTCTCTGTATCGTTAACTTCTACCGTTTCTTTTGCAAGAATCTGACCTACCATCTTAACAACCTGACTTGCAAGTGTACGTGTATCTTTGAAGATAGACATAGACTGTTTGCCTGCGATCATGTTTTTAACGTTAGCAATGTCACAGTCCTGACCGGTGATGATCGGATAGTTTCCTGTGTAGTTTGCTGCAAGAGCGTTTGTAACGCCAAGGGCTGTCGAGTCATTTGAACACATAACAACGTCAAGCTGTGTACCGCCTGCGTAGTAAGAAGAAAGGATGTTTTCCATTCTCTTCTGAGCTTCTTCTGAAGACCAGTTAGCTGTAGCAACGTCTGCAAACTCTTTCTGTCCTGACTGAACTACTAACTTACCTGACTCGATGTATGGATTAAGAACGTCCATTGCTCCGCCAAAGAAGAAGTTAGCGTTGTTATCACCAGGGTCACCTGTGAATAATTCCATGTTAAATGGTCCTGCTGCATTTTCAAGGTCTAATGTATCAACAATGTACTGACCCTGTTTTGTACCTACCATGTAGTTATCAAATGTTGCGTAGTAAGAAACAGCATCTGAATCCATAATCAAACGGTCATATGCGATAACCGGGATTCCTGCTTCTTTTGCCTGACTCATAACTGTACCGAGTGAACTTCCGTCGATAGAAGCAACTACTAATACGTCAGCGCCTGCTGAAATCATGTTCTCAATCTGTGAAACCTGTGTAGCCACATCGTTTGAAGCATACTGTAAATCAACTTCGTAACCTGCTGCTTCAAGCTCTGATTTCATGTTGGCACCATCCTGGTTCCATCTCTGTAAATCTTTTGTAGGCATTGCTACACCTACTAAACCTTTGTCACCGCCGGCTGATTCTGCTGATCCTGATGCTCCTGATGAAGAAGAAGCAGCACCACCACTACATCCAACTAATAAAGAAGCAACCATGGCAACACTGAGTAATGCACCTAAAATTTTCTTTCTCATTGTGAAAATCCTCCCTATACTTTTAAACTTTTGCAGTTTGTTTCTGCTACACTGATACTATAACATAGCACCGCTAGTAATTGTTTGCGAAGTTCTTTCATTTTTTACGAATTATTTTTTTTAAAAAACAAAGGCATTAGCACATTTTTGTTACATGTGCGAATGCCTTTTGCAAAAAAATACTATCTTACATTCAGATATACCTCTTCTTCAAAGTGGAATCCCGAATTGATGATCACTTCTTTCATATTGTCTGCATCAACCGGAACCGGTTCGAGCACCACATACGGCACATGATTGCTTCCGTCCGATATTTCCAGACATTCCTCTTGTTCTGCCTCTGTCAGAAATGGTTTTCCTTCTGCCATCAGGCAGGCATATCTGGCTGCATTTCTGGCCAGTTTTTCCACAGGTTTATAAACCGTCATAACCTGTGTTCCTTCCACAATCCTCTGACAAGCCTCCAGATCTGCATCCTGTCCTACGATTTTAATCTTACCCGCCAGACGATTTTCCGCCAGGGTACGGATTACGCTGGTCGCAATCAGGTCATTTCCGCACATAATCGCATCCACATCTTCCAGCGATTCGATATGCTGATCAATATAATCACTTGCCAGTTCCGCCTTCCATCCATCTGCATACATAATGTCTACAATGTCTATTCCATTTTTTTGCATCACACCGCGAAATCCATCTTCTATCATAACTACGTTGTTATCTTCCAGCGGCCCTGTCAGCATCAGCACTTTTTTGTGCGGAAGGTAACATCCTGCAAGCGCTTCTCCCATCAGCGTTCCTACTCTCTCATTATCAAAAGATATATATAGGTCCACATCTGCATTATTAATCAACCTGTCATATGCAATCACTTTAATCCCCGCATCCTTTGCCTGTGTCACTACCTCTGACAGCCCATTACAATCACCGGCTACGATCACAATGACATCCACTTTTTTTTCAATCAGATATTGTATTTGCGAAATCTGCTCCTCCAGATTCCCGTTTGCATTCTGCACGTTCACTTCAGCTCCGCGGGCTTTTGCTTCTGCTACAAATACATCCCTGTCCTTCTGCCAACGTTCAATGACAAAAGAATCAAAACTCATGCCGATACGGATTCCCTCTTCCGCACTACTCTTCTCGCCGCCATCCGTTTCATGTTCTGCTGCACAGCCGATCAGAAAACTCAAAGAAAGTACACATAACAGCAGCGCTATCCATTTTTTCATACTTTCCCCTCCTTATACTCTGTCGGAGTCACACCAACATTTTTCTTGAAGGTACGACTGAAATAATTCGGATCCGAATATCCTACCTGCGCGCAAATCTCTTTCATGCTAAGATCAGAGCTTTGCAACAGTTCCTTTGCCTTTGTCATTCTTATATTTGTTACATATTCTATAAAGTTCTCTCCGGTCTCTTCTTTAAAAATCTTACTGAAATAATACGGGCTGATATCAACTTCTCTGGAAACATCATCCAGTGAAATATCCTTATTGTATCTGGTCTCAATATAATGCTTTGCCCGGTCGATTACACTACTTGACTGCTCCTCTTTTCGCGTCATAATGTTGCGACAGGAAACGGACAATTTGTCCAGATACCATTCTTTAAGCCTGTCATAGTTTTCAAACGAAAGAATATCCGGAAGATAATCCTTGCGCGAACGAAACTGATAGACTTTACCTGCACTGGAATATGCAATATGCTCACCCCAAAGTGCAAATTCAAGCGCCTTCAGTTTGATATCCATCGGAAACTCTCCGTAATTATCCATCATCCAGTCAAAAAACTGCGTTGCTGCTGTCAGCATTCCGTTTAAATCGCCTTTTTCCAGACGGTCGAACAGCACCCGTTCAATCTCGATCGGGTAATTTTCCTCATAATCACATCCAATCGGAAGATCATCCACATGCGCAACCGTTCCAGTCGTAGATGCAAGCGAATCCAGTGCTTCATTATAGGATTCCATGGCGCCCGAAAGCGTTCTGATGGAACCGAAGCCCGCACGAAATGCAATATCAAAATGTTTACGAAGCCTGCGCACCATCTCTCTTGCTTTTTCAATCAGTTCTATTCTTTCATTATATTCAAATCGGTCATTTTCACTCGGCACAAAAATGGCAATCTTATTTGCCATCACACCTCCGACTACTCCCGGAAAATAACTCTTTACAATTTCGCGCACACGACTGGTCTGATTTTGAAGCCGCACACTCGTTCCCACCGCATTGGTCATACGACTTCCCTCCTGGCTGTCTCCGAATATGAGGGCCATCATGTAGCCATAATCTGCTTCAATCCCCAGCAGCTTCTTGAAATTATCTATATCCTCTTCAAAATATTCCTGAAACAGCAGAGTCTGCACCAGTCCATTTTCAATCATCGGAATGACCGTTTCCATTTTTTCACGAATCACAAGTTCCTGTCTGCGCTTTTCACGTTCTCTGTCAATTTGATGCATCGCACGACGTATCACTTCGATAATTTTTGTTCGGTCAACCGGTTTGTTCATGTATTCCAAAACTCCCAGATTGATGGCTTCTTTTGCATAATCAAACTTATCATACGCAGACATGATAATAAAAATCGTAGAAGAGTTGGTCTCCCGGATTTCTTTCATCGCTTCAATTCCGTTAATTCCCGGCATCTGTATATCCATAATTGCGATATCCGGTCGGAAATTCTCTGCCAGTTCAATCACACTCCTGCCGGTCTTTGCCGACTCAATTCTGCAATCGTCACCGAATTCATTATTTATGATAAACCGAAGCGAATCAATTACGATTCCCTCATCATCTGCAAGCATTATCTTATACATAGTTTCTGCCTTCCCTTCTTAGGTGCACTCATCCTCATAAGGCAACGTGATATAGACCTGCGTTCCCTTTCCGATGCCTTCACTTGTGATTTTAAACTTTTCCTCCCCCTCAAAGAACAAATGAAGCCTCTGCATTACATTATTTAGTCCCACTCCGTTCGAATCCGTTTCACCTGATGTTTCAGATGTCTGTCCTGCCATTACTTGTTCTATCTTTTCCTGTGCCATTCCGGCCCCATTGTCACAGATGCAAATCTGCACGCAGCCGCTTTCCATGCCAACAGACAACATAATCTGCCCTTCCCAGTCAATATTGCGTATTCCGTAATTAACACTGTTTTCCACAATCGGCTGCAGTATCATACTCGGAACTTTTATCTGAAGCAGACTTTCATCCACCTCTTTGCTAAAATGTATATCGCCGGAAAATCTGACATTTAAAATATAGATATAGTTATCTACCAGACGGATTTCATCCGCAAGTGTTACAACATCGTTATCCTTTTTTATATTATATCTGAAAAATGCAGCTACATTCTGAATATAATCATAGGTTCTGTCTGCACTCTCCATCATGGCAAGCTGCGCCCCGGCATTTAGCGTATTAAACAAAAAATGCGGGTTAATCTGCGCCTGCAGATACTTAAGCTGGGCATCCTTCAGATGCGCTTCCATCTTGAGAGACTTTTCCTTCATATACTGCTCTTTTTCCATACTTCTGCGAAGGCGGTCAATATAATCCCGGAT
>JAGAOK010000061.1 GCA_017623815.1 Lachnospiraceae bacterium | reverse complement strand
CTCCCTGCCGTTTTTTGCACAGCCGATCACTTCAAAATCCTCATCGACATCCAGAATAATCCGCATTCCGTCCCTGACAAAATCGCTGTCATCTGCAATCATTATTTTTATCTTTTCCATACGGTCAATCCTTTCTATCACGCTTCTATAACGGCAGCAGCATGTTGATGGTAAATCCTGCTTCCGTTTCAAAATCTAAAATACCGTTAATTTCTCTTACTCTCTTACGCATTCCGGAAATTCCCATTCCGTCCACGATTTCTTTACAGCCGATTCCATTGTCGGATATACTGCATCGGATTATCTGATTCAGTACATGTACACTGATCTTTATTTTGCTGCACTTTGCATATTTCATGGAGTTCGACACCGCTTCATATGCATTATCTAAAATGACCTCCAGATACTTTTCCGGAATCTCCGAAAGCTTCCCTTCCGTAGAAAGCTGCGCCTCTACGCCTTTCATTCTGCAGTCCTCGCATAGTTTTTCGAGCTGCAATACCGCAAGCTTGTATTTTTTCGGACGCTCATTTCTTAAAATCAAACGAATCTCATCCATCCCGCTTCTCAGCTGGTCGATAACTCCCTGCACCATACCTCTCGCGGTCTGCGGGTCCTTTTCCATTAAAACCTTCACCGCCTCAAGCTGATACACAGAACCGTTAATGTTGTGCCCGAGCTTATCATGGAGCGTTTGGGAAAGCTCCGCACGCTCTTCGAGCATCTGATTTTCCGCCATCAGAAGACTCTTTCGGACCGTCTCCTGCAACTGCTGTTCCTTGCGGCTGATATTGTGTTTTAATTTCTGCTCGGTAATCGTATCTTCCCGGGTCTGTTTTCGATAGGATTCCACCACAAAATCATGCTGAATGTAAATGACCGCGATGAAAAGCGCAATTACCATCTGCACAGCGCTGCCTATTTCACTTGGCACAAGCGCGATTACCGGCGCAAGTATGTACCAAAGCATGCGCGGTCTGTAACAGGTAAACACTTCATAGCACAGAAAGACTCCCAGCAGTGCAAAGCTTGTCTCGACGGAAACGAGTACAAACAACCATAAAATCCATGCCACCAAAAAGAAGAAAATCCGATAGCACTTTGGCGCCAGTTCTTTCCCTGCCACAACACCGATAAATAACGCAAGAAGCAGGAGCACCTTTGCAGATGCCCCTGTCAAAACTGACTGCGATAAAATAATATATACTTCTATGATCAGCAATAATGCAATTCGAAGCAGGCTAAAATAGTTTTCCCTGAACCGTTCTTCCATCGCTCTGTCCTTTCTATTCGTAGCGCTTCATCTTAAGCCCTACGCCCCCCACACTGAGAATAACAATTAAGTATGCTACTGTTACACATAATACCATAGGATAGGCACTTTTGTCCCCTATAATCAGCAATTCTGATATATCCATAAACCATTTCTGCGGCATAAGATACGAAATCTTTTGGAGTGTTTTTGTGGTATCCTCCAGCGGGAAATACAGACCTGCCAGCAGCGCAGAAATACTCCAGATTGCAAACACTGCATAGTTTGAACTCATGACATCCCCTATTACCACGCCGAGCAAAAGACTCAGCGTACTGAAAATAAGTCCGAGCAGGAAGATAATCAAAAGAAAACTTCCCATGCTCATTCCCACATCCATCCCCGGAACAAACATCAAACACATCCCAAGAACCAAGGTCTGCAGGACACTAACAATAAGCGCGATCACAAATTTTGATGCAAAATAATCACCGGCGGTTCTCTTGGTTAACATAACTCTTGTGAACACCTTATTGTTCTGCTCTTCAATTACGGAATGTGCCACACAGACGCCGCAGAACAGAAATCCCAATGTCAGAATCGAAAACGCATATCCGATTTGAGTGTAATGATTAATCTGCGTCTGTGTCAGCTGAGCGGATTCTTTCCCGCTGAAATTCACCCGTTTCTTTTCCGGAAGCTGATCCTGAATCTCCGTCAGTGTCTTTAAAATCATGGAGATGTCATCTCCGGCAAAGCTTTGAACCTGCTCTATTTTTGCAAATACATCGGTAAGTTCCTTAACAAAAAGTTCCACTCGCTCATCGTCCGAAACATCATATAGTCTCAAGGCCTGTTCATATCTTCCGTCTAATACCGCCCGGTCAAAATCCTCTTTCAGATAGAGCAGCATTCCTGCACGATCGTCAAACGCATCCTTTTTTGCAATTTCATCTACCTTCTCCTCGCTCAGATGACTGACATCCGCACGACATACGGAAAACATACCGGTCTTTGCCATTTGATCCAATACATATTCTGACAGCTCGGACTGCGAAGCATCATATACTTTTATGATGCAGGCAAATGTATCACCTTTATACACTGCTTTTTCTGTAGGGTCCTTCAATTCTAAGACCGTTCTGTTTTCATACTCATTGCTATAGGATGAATAATCCATTTTGATACTCAGAACCACCGTTGACAAGATAGGGGTCATCAGAAGAAAAAACAGAAATCCTTTATTTCTTAATAAGAGCTTCAAACTCACTTTCACTAATGCAATCATGCTTTCCCTCTCTTTCTTATTGTCCCTGCCAATATGGCAATCACAGAACAAATCACTGTAATTGCAAGCGCGTATATCAATGCACTTCCCACATAACTGCTCTCTCCCATACAGGAAAGTTCAACTAAAGCGCGAGTTCCATGATAAATCGGCGACAGGTGTTTGATCGAATCTGAAAATGCCGAAAACATATAGGTCTCAAAGCTGCCCCCGACAAATCCCATAACCCACGCAACCGTAAACTGTAAAATAATCGTAATCACCAGACTGTTTGAAATATTGTAAAACATCAATCCAAGCGCCGTCTGCGCCAATATCATCAGCAATATGATACAAAAAGACCAAAGCGGTTTTCCCCAGTGTATATCGAAAAGCAGGATAGTAACACCTGTTGCGATTCCTATCCCGGCGGTCGCCGTCAGCACAATCGGTATAAATTTGCCCAGGTAATTTTTTATTTCCGATATATCGGAAACCCGGAATCTTCGTCCAATCCCGTACTTCTTCTCATTGCTCAATACTCCCGTCGCGCAGATAATTCCGCACCAGCAAAAATAAACAATAAATGCAATCCCGTAATAGTCCACAGAATCAATGGCCGACATATACTCCGGATGCTCTATCGCCGGTGTGATATCCGGCTTTTCCTCTACCTGCAAAGCGGTATTTACGCCTTCGCTCATGGCTTTGTGCATGAAATACTCTAAGGTAATCCCTTCTACCTTATAATCTTCACTCGTATACACGGTGTATTCATCCTCTGAAAACTCTACGAAACCCGCCATTTCATACTTCTGCACTACCTCTTTGATTTCGCCTTCCGGATATTCGTAAAACAGAATCCCTGCTTGTTCTCCTGCCTCCCTTACCGCTTCCATTATGGAATCACCGGCCATCTGCGTTCTATATCCCACCGAAAACTCATCCACGTCTTCATAGGACTTCATCAATCCTGCAAATGCACTGGACAATACGGCAATAACCAGTATCGGTGCCACTAACATTGTCACAATGCTCCACGTATTTCGATACATCAGTTTAAAATTGTTTTTTATTAAATATCGAATCATCTCTATCCCTCACCATTACTCATAGTCTCTTAATTTCTTTCCTGTCAGCGTTAAAAATACTTCTTCCAGCGTAATACTGTCATCGCCGCCGCTTACCAGTTTTTTCAGTTCCGAAGCGGTTCCGCAGGCAATAATTTTTCCGTTATCCATAATAGCAATTCTGCTGCAGATTGCCTCCACTTCCTCCATGTAATGGCTGGTATAAATTACAGTAGTACCTTTCGCATTCGACTCTTTGATTTTATCAAGGATAAAGTTTCGCGACTGCGGATCAATACCCACCGTAGGCTCATCAAAAATTAAAAGCTCCGGATTGTGTCCAAGTGCACAGGCTATATTTAATCTTCTCTTCATACCGCCGGAAAAATTCTTGGCAAACTCACCTCTGCGCTCCGCAAGTCCCACATATTCCAGTGAGTCGTCCACTGCTTTTTTCAACTGCTGCCCCTTGATTCCGTAAAGAGAGGTAAACAGTTCCACATTCTCCCACGCCTTCAGATTTCCGTGAATCGCAAGTTCCTGCGGAATGTATCCGATCTTATGAATGACTTCCTTTTTCTGCTTCCACGGATTCTTACCCAGCATCTCAATCTGACCTGCTGTCGGGCGCACCAGCGAGCAAATCATATTCATTGTGGTGCTTTTTCCTGCCCCGTTTGGTCCCAAAAGGCCGAAAATTTCTCCCTTCTGAATTTCGATATTTAAATTATCTACCACTACCTTATTGTTGTATTTCTTTGTTAAATCTGTGGTTCTTAAAATCACTTCTCCCATTTTTCTCTCCTTCGCTTTTGCGTTACTGTTACAATAACATCATAGCAATCCCTGCAAAGGCGCGGTAGTGAAAAAAGATACGTTTTGCATATGACTTTTGTCATGTTTTCTT
>JAGAOK010000001.1 GCA_017623815.1 Lachnospiraceae bacterium | reverse complement strand
TGGGAGCAGTTTGAGCTTCTCTGACCTACTAAGCGCAGGGAAATGCAATTTGATGGGTGTAATTTGACTCAAGTCCACATTTATGTGACCTACTAATCGTCAGAAAAAGTAGATGGGTGGGAGTGGAGTGTGAAAAAACAACCCACCTATGATGGAAAAAAGATAATTTAGTAGGATAAGAATGAATAATGGAAGTAAAATGTATTGCTTGTTTCCACTAAACGTCGCCGGCAACTATTCTTTACTCTTTTTCTCTCGTAATCTTTGTGATAAAATAATAAAAGTGTAATGAATTTAATTCAAATTTATCCTAAAGGAGAACAACCATGAACACATTTTATTATATTGTAGAAAGTATCGACGGAGACTATGCGAACCTCCGCTTGACGGACGAAGACGGAAATATTATCAGCGACGATCTTAAACTTGTGGCAAGAGCACTGCTTCCGATGGAAATTACCGAAGGGTGCAGAGTAATCAATGAGATGTTGCAGTACCGCATGCTATAGGTTTACATAACTTAAATATAAAAACAGTTAGAAAAGGAAAAACATAATGGCCAAAAAAGAAAAAGAGATAAAAACCAATGCAATGCGCATTCTCGATCGTATGAATATTAAGTACACACATCAGTCCTATGAATGTGACGAGTTTGTTGACGGACTTCAGACGGCGGAAAAACTCGGTCTTCCATACGAAAAAGTCTATAAAACCCTGGTGACGGTCGGAAGCGACAAGCAGCACTATGTATTTGTGATTCCGATTGAGAAGGAACTGGACTTGAAAAAAGCGGCAAAAGCGGTTTCGGTAAAATCGCTTGCCATGATTCATGTAAAGGAAATCACACAGATTACGGGCTATGTGCGCGGTGGCTGTACGTCAATCGGAATGAAAAAACAGTTTCCGACAGTGATCGATGAGAGCGCAGAGCAATTACAGGATATGTATGTCAGCGGCGGAAAAATCGGATGCCAGATCAATCTGGCGCCGCAAGATCTGGCGAAGGCTGCAAGTGCCGCATTTGCTGATGTGGTAATATAAAATAAAAAGGGGAAAGGAAAGAAAAATGAGGAAAACATTATTAAAACTGATGACAGGAATTATGATTGGAGGAATGCTTTTAAGCGGTTGCCAATCAAAGGAGAACCAAGAAACAACGGTGGAGACACAGACGCAGCAGACTGCTACGAAGGAGGAAACTGCAGCAGAAGAAACAACGAATCCGGAGACGGAAGATATGACAGCTGAAGATGCGGCAGATGGAGAGTCTGAGGCTGTGCAGGATTCGGAGACGGATCAGCAGGCAATTGCGGGTGAAACATACACGTATCAGGATATGACTATCACAATTCCTGCGTCTTGGGAAGGAAAATTTATCATAAAAGAGAATGAAAACGGAGAAGACGGATTTTCTTTTATGCAGAAGGCTTCCTATGAAAAAGAGGAAGGTATGGGATTTTTGTTTGGTTTCTATAAATCAAAGGACATGGTGGATGAATCGACCGGAGCAGATCAGCTTGCGTATACGGATGACTATGCATATTATGTGCAGGAACCGACCGATGTGACTTGCTGGTACGAAGACGAGACGATAGTAGAAGAATATGGCGAAATGATGAAGGCAAAGAAAGCGGTGGAGGAAAGTCTGGTGATTGAAGCGGAGAATGTCCGCTATGATGCAAAAGAATATGTTTTGCCGATGAGCTATTGCAAACCGATTCCGGAGTATTATTTGGAAAATTTCGGTTCGGATATGATCTGGATTGCACGGAATGAAATCTATGCACGTCACGGACGCATATTTGAAAATGTATTTCTGAGTAACTATTTTGAATCCTGCAGTTGGTACGAGGGAACAGTTGCATCGGATGCTTTTGATGAAAGTGTATTGTCACAGATAGAAAAAGACAATTTAGAAATCATCAAAGCACAGGAAGAAAAGAACGCGGCCGGGAAAACTTATCCGCAGAGCTGTCAGTTTGGAAAAACCTATCAGTATGACTTGGATGGAGACGGACGCAAGGAGGACATCTGCATTACGTATCGTGAAGATGAGGAAAATTATGACTTTGATCTGGAACTTAGCTTAGAAGGTGATCTGGTAATACCGGATACTGTTTATGATTTATCAAGAGAATTTCACCGCAGTATGGATGTGAATTATTTCTGTTTAAACACAAAGGAATATTTTATCACTGATATTTCACCGCATTATGAAGGACTGGAGATTGCGGTCATGGATTATGGTATGAGTGAAGATCTTGTGACGCATTTTTATACCTATGACGGAGAATTTAACTATATCGGAACCGTGGGAGGATTTCCATTTAAAGAATACATGAATCTGGACGGTTTCGCATGGGACGGATGTGTCAGAGGCGTCATCCGTACGGATTTGATCAACACCTGCTTTTCTTATGCGACCTGGTACTATGATTATGAAGCAAAGAAACTGGAAATAAATGAGGATCAAATTTTCACAATGGTACCGACCGGAGCGTATAAACTGAAAAAAGATATTGAGGTTCATACGGACCAAGATCCGCAGTCGCCTATGAAAACGATAAAGGCGCAGGACATCTTCTTTATGGAAACGGATGGACTTGAATGGATTAAAATCAAGGGAAAAGACGGAAGCGAAGGATATTTATATATCGATGAGGATGGAAAAATAGAAGAAACAAAAGAAAATCCGCAGGATATTATGGAAGGACTGTTTTTTGCAGGGTGATGCGATGCAACCAATCATTATAGCAAGTGAGAAACTAAAACTGTATAAAGAACTTTGCCGTTTGTGTGAGTTTGTCGGATACACAGAGAAGTGGCGCGACCGGTTTTGGGAGGATCTTCTGAAGGAAGAAGAAATCTACAAAGAATTCCTGTATTACATGGAACATCAGGATTTTTTGGATGTGTATAAGGTGGAGGGGATGAGCGTGCTGGACATTTTTGTGTGGCAGATGCGCAAATTCAATCTTCGCCTTGACCGCGGAAAAAACGGCGAGGAATGTGATAAAATGGCGATGCTTCTTGAGACGTTCCGTTACATGATCGATATGAAACGCAAAGAAGAATCGCCGGAAAAAAGTGATGGTCAGGGCTGTCGCTGGAGCATGGAAATGCGAAACGGAATGGATGAATTATAAGTTGAAAAAAGAAGGGAAAGCTAAAATCCCTTCTTTTTTAAATCCTCAACAATTCTCTGATATACTTCGATACTGTCAAATCCCTTGATGTCTTCCCTTTTTAAATCAATCATATCGCCGTGCGATATACCGCGTAAAGACTTGCTTTTCAGAGTCCCCTGATAATCACCCCACTGTGCGGATGATTCGGTTACAAGACCGTCATTTCGCTCGCCGGTTATCCACCACAAAAGAAGGTGTGGAAGAAACAAAAGCGAGTCGCTGAAAGAAAAACGCATCACAGAAGCATAGCTTTGATATAAGACATTCTCAGCATCAGGTGTACGCTCGTTAAAATCCCTGCAGTAAGCAGGTGATAACTGCTGCGCGGAAGCATAAGAATCCGGGCAGTCGTCGCCAAACACGGCAAAAGAATGATCCAGAATCTGCGTGAGTTTCAAAAATACGGGCTTCGGGAGCCGGTTTAAAAAGTCCACAAGCTCCGAACCGCGGTGCGGCGTTGACATTGTAGTCAGAGA
>JAGAOK010000060.1 GCA_017623815.1 Lachnospiraceae bacterium | reverse complement strand
TACGCATACCATTCAAGCACGAACACCTGCAGGATTACCGGATAAAAGATCATAAAATTTACATCCTGTATCGTGTGAAACTGCCAAATCGCATATGCAGTCTCCGCAAGCAGGAAAAGTCCCAAAAACAGCGGAGCCCTTTGCCTTTTTTTATCCAGCACCGGACGGCCGACGTGAAACAATACCATAAGCGCCAGTACCACAAAAAGCAGTTCCCAGATTCCTTTTAGATGGGTCCACATATGCATGATAAGGTTCTGATTATGTGACTCATCCATCAAAACGGCGGAAACATATTTAAAAATCGAAAAACCGCCCCCTTGAATAAGCAAATACACCACAAAAGCTACGCCGCCCAAAGCACACGTCAGCGTCAATATGCCCGCGGCCTTTTTATCCGCTTTCTCCTTTTTGCACAAAAGCCATAAAAGAAGATACGCAAACAAAAGAAGGGCGGTCGGATAGCAAAGCACAATCACGCACAGCGCCGCCCCGGCTGCCACAATCCATCGCATGCGACTGCTTTTCCTAAATCGGATCAGTGCAAGCATCACCACCATAAACGCCCAGTAAAACAGCAGCGAAAACTCCGGTGATGCGATATGCTTCGGTGTGAAATTGAAATAAGCAAATGCAAGTATCAAAGAAATCCACGAAGGCATATCACATCGCAAGGTGCGATACAAAAAAACGCTGACCAAGGCCTGTACCAAAAGCCCTGCCACGCGCATAAAAATGAGAGCACCCTCCATAGATCCGGTGATGCTCTTATATAAAAAAACAAGTGGCGCATAAAGCGCAGCAGACATCTGATGAGGCTCCCACATATCCACCAAAAGCCGCTCGCCGGATGCGATGCGATATGCCATGGTGAGCGCGTAAGACTCATCAATATCCGCACTGAAATATATCGTTTTATAAATGCCGGCTGCAGACACTCCGCACAAAAGCACAAACAAAAGGATCGTTATGAGATTGTTTCTTCTGTTTTGAATCTGCATATGCTAACTACTCCCGGTCAAAATTTAATAATCCATGTAACTGACATTATAATCCACCAGCGTACTGATACCATCGATCTTACCGGCAGATGTATACTGCCACATATCATATTCTCCCTCGTAAGTCGGCTGGCTCGAATACTGTGCAAGCCATGTCGAATACGAGGAAAGCTGCTCCATATCAAGGTTATTTAAAAGCCAGCTTTTACTTGCGTAGACACCGGCCGTATATCCTGCGTTTTCAATGGTTTCACAAAAGGCTTTGCAGACTGCGGTTCTGGTTTCTTTATCCAGACCGTCCGCACGGCCGTTTCCGCCTGCGCCCTCCGTATCAATATAAAGCGGATAGGAAATCTTGTGCTGCTTTGCAAACATCAGCACCGTACTCGCCTCTTCTACCGCCTCCACCGGATTTACTGCCTGCGTAAAGAAATACAGTCCGACACGCACTCCTGCATCCGTCGCGCCCTTTATATTTTTCTCAAAATACGGATCCTGAACCAAGGCTCCTGTCTTAGAACCGCGGTATCCGCATCGGATGATGGCAAATTCCACACCGGCTGCTTTTACCTTTTCCCAGTCAATCTCCTTATTCCACTTAGATACGTCAATTCCGAATACGGTCGCCCCCTCCGTCAGACGTTTATTGGTCTCTGTCCCGTCTGCGTCAAGCTCTGCACCGTTGACTGCAGTATCCTCGACTTTGGCATCGATTTCATCCTCCGAGCGGACAAGAAACGAAATATCATCAAGCACGGTATACGAAAT
This sequence comes from Lachnospiraceae bacterium, assembly GCA_017623815.1. Classification (GTDB taxonomy): domain Bacteria; phylum Bacillota; class Clostridia; order Lachnospirales; family Lachnospiraceae; genus SVFI01. The sequence goes on along the minus strand of JAGAOK010000060.1, from coordinate 2,601 downwards.
CTCATCCGAAACGGAAACCATCACACCATCTTCCGGAACCTCATACTCGCCGAGCGGACAAAGTAAAACCTCATACTCGCCGCTCTCCATATCTGAAAGATACAGCATTCCATCCTTGTCATCATCTGAAAAAGTCTTATGAATCTGCTCTCCGTCTTTTTTTAGTCGGAACTCAAATTCCTGCCCCGCAACCGGCGCACCTTTATCATTCACCACATGGACGCGGATGTCTTTTTGTGTTGTCGAAACTAAGAGAGAAAGCATCTTGGATGTATCGACGATAAGTTCATCCTCTTCCTTGTCAAAAAACTCCTCATCCGAAAGAAAGGCATACGGATCCGCATACGGATCGAGCGCATACTTTTCATCAAAGGAGGTTTTTTGCTGCGATATGCTGTTTTCCGGTTTTGTTTCCCCGCTCTGCATGGTCTGCGCCGGTTTCGGCGCCTGTTTTTTCTGATCCTGATTGAGAAACACCACAAGCCCAAGCACCAGTGCAATCACGATGGAAACACAGGCAATCACCTGAAGTTTCAACTTAGAGTCCATTTGCTACCTCTACGAGATATTTGCCGTAATCGGTCTTCATCAGCGGCTCAGCAAGTTTAAGAAGCTGCTCTTTGCTGATAAATCCACGTTTGTAAGCGATTTCTTCGATACATGAAATGTAAAGTCCCTGACGCTTCTGGAATGCTGCCACGAAATCCGCTGCATCGAGAAGCGAGTCATGATTTCCTGTATCAAGCCATGCAAATCCGCGTCCGAGGGTCTCTACATTTAAAGTTCCGCGACGCAGATATTCGTTGTTGATACTTGTAATCTCAATTTCACCGCGTGCAGACGGTTTTACGTTTGCCGCAATCTCAACCACATCGTTGTCATAAAAATAAAGCCCCGGAACTGCATAATTGCTCTTTGGATGCTCCGGTTTTTCCTCGATGGAAAGAGCTTTTCCGTTTTCATCAAACTCCACAACGCCATACTCCTTCGGATCTCTTACATAGTATCCGAAAATAGTCGCACCTTTTTCCTTTTCAATGCGCTCTGCTGTCTGGCGGAGCACTTTCGAAAAGCTCTGTCCGTAGAAAATGTTATCTCCGAGCACAAGTGCCACGCTGTCATCCCCGATAAAATCTTTGCCGATGATGAATGCATCTGCCAGTCCTCTCGGCACTTCCTGCACCGCATAAGAAAATTTCATGCCAAGCTGTTCGCCTGTTCCAAACAACTCTTCAAACGTCGGAAGATCACGCGGCGTCGAAATAATAAGCACCTCGCGGATACCTGCAAGCATCAGTGTAGAAAGCGGATAATAAATCATCGGCTTGTCATACACCGGCATAATCTGTTTGGAAATTGCTTTGGTGAGCGGATACAGTCTGGTACCGGAACCGCCTGCTAAAATAATACCTTTCATTTTTACCTCCATGACGCACATAGGAAGAAGACCCTGACGCATCCGCCAAGCCTTCTTCCTCATGCATTTCTTAGTTTTTATACATATCGTTATAATATTTCTGATAGTCACCGCTTGTCACGTTTTTCATCCAGTCTTCGTTTTCAAAGAACCACTGGATGGTCTTGCGGATACCCTCTTTGAACATTGTCTCAGGCTCCCAGCCAATCTCTGCTTTGATCTTATCCGGAGCAATCGCATAACGTCTGTCATGTCCCTTACGGTCTTCCACATATGTGATGAGCTGCTCTGTCACATGCGCTTTACGAGGATCCCCTTCCGGAAGCATCTCCTGCAGCGTATCAAGAATGATATGAATAATCTCGATATTCTGCTTTTCATTATGTCCGCCGACATTGTAAGTCTCAAACAGGCGTCCCTTCTCCTGTACCATATCGATTGCCTTGGCATGATCCTCTACAAAGAGCCAGTCTCGCACATTTTTACCATCGCCGTACACAGGGAGTTTTTTGCCCTGAAGTGCATTGTTGATAATGAGCGGAATGAGTTTTTCCGGGAACTGGTACGGTCCGTAGTTATTGGAACAGTTTGTGATGTTCGCCGGAAATTTATAAGTATCCATATATGCTTTTACCAGCATGTCCGAACTTGCCTTACTTGCTGAGTATGGGCTATGCGGATCGTACGGTGTTGTCTCATAGAAAAATGCATTTTCATCATCCGGAAGAGAACCGTACACTTCATCTGTCGAAACATGAAGGAATTTTTTACCTTCTTTGAAGGTTCCGTCCTCAAGCTCCCATGCAGCCTTTGCGCAGTTAAGCATTACCGCTGTTCCGAGTACGTTTGTCTGAACAAACACTTCCGGATTACGGATACTTCTGTCTACGTGACTTTCTGCCGCGAAATGTACCACGCGGTCGATGTCATTCTCTGCAAAGATTTTTGCAATTGCTTCCTTATCGCAGATGTCAGCTTTTACAAAGGTATAATTGTCTCTGCCTTCGACACCCTTGAGGTTTTCAAGATTGCCTGCATATGTGAGTGCATCCACATTGATGATGCGGATGTCATTGTCATACTTTTTAAACATGTAATGAATGTAATTGGATCCGATAAATCCGGCTCCGCCTGTTACGAGATAAGTTCTCATCTCATAGTCCTCCTATTATTGTGCATATTTC
>JAGAOK010000059.1 GCA_017623815.1 Lachnospiraceae bacterium | reverse complement strand
TGAAAACAGCAAAGGCTTCTGCCTGCACCATTTCGGTGATATCTGCCAGCGCGCACAATACGAATTATCCGACAAACAAAAGGACGAATTTTACGATCTCGTTCTTCCGCAAATGCTGGAGAATTTAAAACGCGTCGGTGAGGATGTTGCATGGCTGATTGAAAAATACGACTACCGCAACAAAGATGCCGACTGGAAAAATTCCAAGGATGCAGTTCAGCGCGGAATGCAGAAACTCCGCGGCGGATACCCTGCAGACCCTGTATATCAGCAGTCCAAATAAAAAACGTGGGACCCTTTCGGGTCCCTTTTTCTTGATAACCTTAACCATTCCTTTTGCATGGGTATTATAAACATCACAGCAAAACGCTATAGCTCTTTATATAAATTGCGTTCCAAAACATCCAGATACGCGACAACCTCCGTATAATACGCATCCGGATCAATCCTTCCGTTCCGGAACTGCTCATTCAATACGCCATCGGAAACAAAAAGACACATCTTAAGTATTGCTGACGGATCGACTCCCTCTTTAAACTGTGATATATCTGCCATCGAATATATTCTGGCCAGTTCATCCGAATATTGATCCATACTGGCTGCAACAACCGAAAGCACATCAAAACTCTCCTCCCGGAACGCCCTTTCCAAAAAAATATTCATATAAGGATAAGAGACCATAACGTTACGCTTTGCTAACTCCATCTGCTTCTGCACTTCGAAAAAATCAACTTTATCCGATGATACAATTCCGCCATATTCCATCATAAACAGCTTTGTACTATAATTATAAACAAACTCGTACAGCCCCAGCTTACTTCCGAAATAATGGAATAACAATCCCTTTGAAATGCCAGCCTCTCTTACCATATCATCCGTACTTGCCTTCTGATAGCCATTCTCGGAAAAAATCTTTAACGCAGCATTAATAAAACGGTCCTGTTTCTCTCTCTTTAAATTAAAAAACTTATCATTCATCGCATATCCCTCTTTACATTGACCCCTTCGGTCATTTCATCATATCACAAAATAGAGTTTTATACAATTTTAATCTGACACATTTCCATCGCACGAAGTGCATTCGCATGACTTTCCGGAGTTACTCCCGCACAACAATCCGCCGCAATATACACAGGTGTTTCTGTCAAAAATGTCTTGCAAAGCATCGCATTGGAAATCACACAAATATCCGTACACAGCCCAACCAATGTAATACTTTCCGCCTCATCATAAACTCCATCTTTTAAATCCTGCGCAAATTCAGAAGAACCAAAGGTCAACTTCTCATAAATCGTATACTCTTCCGGATTAATAATCGCTTTAATCTCTTCACAGATTTCATGGCCTTCCGTTCCCTTAATACAATGCATGACCGGAAGGTTTTTCCCCTCCTGCGTCTCCATGTAATTTTCAAAATGCGTATCTTTCGTAAAAATGATCTGATATCCCGCCTGCTGAAACTCTTTTATCTTGCTGACTACCTGCGGAACAATAGCAACCGCTTCCTTAGTTCCGAGCGCACCATCAATAAAATCTTTCTGCATATCTACAACAACCAATAATTTTCCCATACATGTTCTCCTTTACCAAGCAAATTTATATAAGTCCAGTATAATTATCCTTTCCGGCATT
>JAGAOK010000058.1 GCA_017623815.1 Lachnospiraceae bacterium | reverse complement strand
TATTACGTTAACCACAAGATAAAAAGCGAAAAAGAATAAATAACAATAGAAATATAAAGGAAGTTGCCGCAATAGGTTGAAAAAAGGCGAAGTTTTTGTATAATGAAATTGGTATGTTCTCAAGCAGGGCATATATAAATAGGAAAACATTTTAAATGGAGGAGTCATCAGATGGCTGAAGTAAGACGTATTTACGTAGAGAAGAAAGAGGATTTTGCGGTAAAAGCGAAAGAGCTGCATGAAGATCTCAAAAACTATCTGGGAATTAACATTGATAAGGTCAGAGTTCTGATTCGTTATGATGTAGAAAATATTTCCGATGAAATTTTTGAGAGAGCATGTCAGACAGTGTTCAGCGAACCGCCGGTTGATATTTTGTATAAGGAGAATCTGGACGTGGCGCCGGGAGCCCGCGTATTTTCCGTAGAGTATCTTCCTGGACAGTTCGACCAGCGTGCAGATTCTGCCGTACAGTGTGTACAGTTTTTAAAAGAGGATGAACAGCCGATCATCCAGACCGCAGTTACATATGTGCTGGAAGGACAAGTTTCCGATGAAGAGTTTGAAAAAATCAAAGCATATTGTATCAACCCTGTGGATTCCAGAGAGACCGGAATGGAAAAGCCGGAAACTTTGGTGGCAAATTTCAATGAGCCGGATGATGTTATTATATTTGACGGATTTAAAGATATGGCAGAAAAGGACCTGAAGGACTTATATGACTCTTTGGGACTTGCTATGACATTTAAGGATTTCCTTCATATTCAGAATTATTTTAAAAACGAAGAAAACAGAGATCCTTCTATGACAGAGATCAGAGTGCTTGATACCTACTGGTCAGACCACTGTCGTCATACCACATTCTCAACCGAGCTTAAGGATGTGGCATTTGATGAGGGATATTATAATGCGCCAATCGTGGAAACATATGAAAATTATCTTGCAACCAGAGAAGAAATCTTCAAAGGACGCGATGATAAGTTTGTCTGCCTGATGGATCTTGCGCTTATGGCAATGCGCAAACTCAAAAAAGAAGGCAAACTCGACGATATGGAAGAGTCAGAGGAAATCAATGCATGTTCTATCGTAGTTCCGGTGGAGATGGACGGAAAGACAGAAGAATGGCTTGTTTTCTTTAAAAATGAAACACATAACCATCCGACAGAGATTGAGCCGTTCGGTGGAGCAGCAACGTGTCTGGGAGGAGCCATCCGTGATCCGCTTTCAGGACGTGGTTATGTATATCAGGCAATGCGTATTACAGGTGCAGCCGATCCGACCGTACCTGTGACAGATACATTAAAAGGAAAACTTTCCCAGAAAAAACTTGTGCGTGGTGCGGCAAGCGGATATTCTTCTTACGGTAACCAGATCGGACTTGCAACAGGCTATGTAAAAGAGCTTTATCATCCGAACTATGTGGCGAAGAGAATGGAAATCGGTGCGGTTATGGGTGCTGCTCCGAGAAAGAATGTAATCCGTGAGACATCCGATCCGGGCGATATCATCATACTTCTCGGCGGACGTACAGGTCGTGACGGCTGTGGCGGTGCGACAGGTTCTTCCAAAGTACACACAACAAGCTCTATTGAGACATGCGGAGCTGAGGTTCAGAAGGGTAATGCACCGACAGAACGTAAGATTCAGAGACTTTTCCGTCGTGAGGAAGTCAGCCGCCTGATTAAGAAATGTAACGACTTTGGTGCCGGCGGTGTTTCCGTTGCAATCGGAGAACTTGCACCGGGTCTTGTAGTAGATCTTGATATGGTTCCGAAGAAATATGCAGGTCTTGACGGTACAGAACTTGCAATTTCAGAGTCACAGGAGCGTATGGCAGTCGTAGTTGATCCTTCCGACGTAGAGCAGTTTATGAAATATGCGGACGAGGAAAACCTCGAGGCAGTAAAAGTAGCTACTGTTACGGCAGAGCCGAGACTCGTTCTTTCATGGAGAGGAAAAGAGATTGTAAATCTTTCCAGAGCGTTCCTTGATACAAACGGTGCACATCAGGAGACAACAGTTTCCGTTGATATGCCAAATCCGGAGGATAACTACTTTAACAAAGTATCTATTGATAAGGTGGCAGAGGATGTAAAAGCCGGAGATGTGAAGGGTGCAATCCTCGATACATTAAATGATTTGAATGTCTGCAGCCAGAAAGGTCTTGTGGAAATGTTTGACGCATCCATCGGTGCGGGAAGCGTTTACATGCCTTACGGCGGTCAGTATCAGCTGACCGAGACGCAGACAATGGTAGCAAAACTTCCGGTATTAAAAGGAAAGACAGATACGGTTACCATGATGAGTTATGGTTTTGATCCGTATTTATCAAGCTGGAGTCCATATCACGGTGCGGTTTACGCAGTGCTTGAGTCACTTTCTAAGATTGTGGCATCCGGCGGTGATTATAAAAAGGTTCGTTTCACATTCCAGGAGTACTTCCGTCGTATGACAGAAGATCCGAAGCGTTGGAGTCAGCCGTTTGCAGCACTTCTCGGTGCGTATGACGCACAGCTTGGTTTCGGTCTTCCGAGTATCGGAGGAAAAGACAGTATGTCAGGTACATTTAACGATATCGATGTACCGCCGACACTTGTGTCATTTGCTGTAGATGTAGCAAAACATCAGGAAATTCTGACTCCGGAACTGAAAGAAGCAGGAAATGTGCTTGTAACATTTGAGATTCCGAAGGATGAATATGACCTTCCGAAATATGATGAAGTGATGGCTCTTTACGAAGCACTTCATACAATGATTGTAAACGGTACATTAAAATCAGCATACAGCGTAGATGCAAAGGGTATTGTGGCTGCAACCGCTAAGATGGCATTCGGTAATAAACTCGGTGTGGCTTACGATGAAAGCTTAAGCGTAGAAGATTTGTTTGCAAACGGAATCGGTAATATCGTAGCGGAAGTTCCGGCCGACAAGCTTGGTGACATTACTGTCACATACAAAAAAGTCGGTACAGTTACAGAGAGCGGCTTCATATATAAAGATGTAACTGTAAGTGAAGAGGATGCACTTGCAAGCTGGACATCCAAACTTGAAAAAGTATTCCCGACAAAAGCAGTAAAAGAGACAACTCCTGTAAATACAGGTCTTTATGATACAAAAGACATTTATGTATGTAAGAATAAAGTGGCTCGCCCGACCGTATTTATTCCGGTATTCCCGGGTACGAACTGCGAGTATGATTCTGCAAAAGCATTTGAGAGAGCCGGAGCGGATGTTATCACAAAGGTATTTAAGAACATGACAGCAGAAGATATCCGCAGCAGTGTGGATGAGTTTGAAAAAGCAATCGCTCAGGCACAGATTATCATGTTCCCTGGCGGATTCTCCGCAGGTGATGAGCCGGATGGTTCTGCGAAGTTCTTTGCAACTGCATTCCAGAATGAAAAGATGAAGGAAGCAGTGATGAAGCTCTTAAACGAAAGAGATGGTTTGGCACTCGGTATCTGTAACGGTTTCCAGGCGCTCATCAAGTTAGGTCTTGTACCTTACGGTGAGGTTTGCGGTCAGAAAGAAGATTCGCCGACACTTACCTTCAATACAATTAACCGTCACATTTCCAAGATGGTTTACACAAAGGTTGTTTCTAACAAATCGCCTTGGTTGTCACTCGCAGAAGTAGGAAAGACTTATGTCAGCCCTGCATCTCACGGTGAAGGACGTTTCGTTGCTCCGAAGGAGTGGATTGACAAGCTGTTTGCAAACGGTCAGGTAGCAACGCAGTATGCAGACTTTAACGGAAATATTTCCATGGATGAAGAGTGGAACGTAAACGGTTCTTATGCTTCTATCGAAGGTATCACTTCTCCAGACGGAAGATGTTTTGGTAAGATGGCACATGCAGAGAGAAGAGATGCCAGTGTA
>JAGAOK010000057.1 GCA_017623815.1 Lachnospiraceae bacterium | reverse complement strand
TGTGCATAAATCGCATAACAGTCAGGACCCACTCCAAACAGCCGATTCTTAATATCCATTTCTGCAAGCATCTGCGCCGTAATCGACCAAGTAAATCCACGACCATGTCCCCATCTCCAGTCCCATATTAAATATGGTACCTTCTGCGAAAGTGCTTCCACCAACGAAGGGGTCACTCCTTTTGCACTCAGCACAAGCACAACCACCCAAAAAAGAATCATACATCCGATTAATGCATAAATCACAGTACGCAGAACCATCATCGCACGAAGCGAATACTTTTCCGTTTTCTCCAGCACAGCAAACACTGCGATCATCCCCGCACACAGCACTGCCAGCATCCATATACGGACGTCAAACACCAAGATATAACTGATCGTATCCCAAGTCATAATCCCATTCGGATATACCTTCAGTAAAAACTGCATGCACTTCGGCGCAAGCGCAAAGAGAATCATCACCTCAAAAAATCGGCGCATGCGATTCGCGTTTTTCACCGATACATGAAACAGTACAAGCGACGCCGCCAAGAAGCCAAAATAGGCACTATCGGTATTCTGTGTCACCATTGTCATAAAAGAAATCAGTACAAAAAGCCCTGTAACAATACGTAGTGCCACATGTTTAAAATACCAAAATGCAAACATTCCAATCGGGAGAACCGTCGTCATGAAACTGGAATACCAGGATGCCTGACCAAGCGTAGATAAAAACTGCGTCTTGTAGTAATCCGCCAGCGATTCATAAACACCAATCGGATCAATCAGAAGTCTGTGCTGAATGCCGAGCACAAACACGTACAAGGACACGACGCCAAGTACTGCAAGCACCAACGGGCTGTCCTTTAAAAAACGGGAACCAAAGAAATAAATAAGTACAAAAGAAAGCTGGGAAAACAATCCCATAAACCAACCGCTATAGCCCCAGAATGCTTCTTTCGGGTGTCCGCACAGCGCAAACGAAAGCAGAACAGTTACGAGATATCCTATTATAAACCAATCCGTCAGCGACATGTTTTTGCACATGCTTACAATTCCCTGTCTGCTGATTCCTGTCTCTTTTACCGAACATATGGCATAAATCAGTGCCAGAAGCAAAAGTACCGGCATTCCAAATACCACAACATGAGCAAATGCATCATATTTCGCCGTACCGATCTGATAATATCCATCCTTCATATATAACGGAACCGCAATGACCAGCACAACGGCCCAAAGTGCACTCATATATTCCAAAAAGCTATTTACAATCGCTTTTCCCGTATTTTCTTTTTTTTGTTTTTTCTTCGCTAATTTTGCCATAACTTCTCACTTCTTTGTCTTTATTTTTTCACCTTAACCACCATGGTTTCGGAACGGGGGCCATATATTTTCTGACTGCCAACCAGACGATACGCCCTTACTCTGTAATAATAGGTCTTTCCCGCCTTAAGACCGGTATCGGTAAAAGAGAATTTCTTCTTTCCCGAAATGGATGCCACTCGCTTAAATACCCCGTCTTTCTCGGTACTGCGAAATATTCGGTAACCATCCGCCCGCGCGGCCTTACTCCACGTTATTTTCACCCTTTTTCCTTTCAGCGGTGTCGCTTTCACAACGGTCGTCTGCTTTGGTCCGCATGATTTGACCGCAGAAAACTCTCCGTATACTTTTTTACCCGAAACCACCTTATACGCGCGCACCTTATAATAATACGGCTTCAGTCCTTTATGAGAAGCCAGCGTTACCGTTACACTCGCTTCTCCCTTTACTGTTTTCACCCTTTGAAAGGATCCACCCGGCGTGCGCGCCCGATATATCTGATAACCGGTCACACCGGTCTGCTTTTTCCATTTCAGTTTCGCTTTTCCTTGATCTGTCAGCACTACAGAAGATAGCGTTGATTTCTCTACCGAAACCGATGACTTTTCAGGTACTGTTTCCGAATCCGGCGAATCCGCTTCTTCCTTTGGCAAAACCGTCACTTCACAGCTCGCGGATATCTCACCATTATATACTTTAATCGTTGCTTTCCCCGGACTGACTGCTGACACTTTTCCGGTAGCTGAAACTGTTGCAGCAGATGCATTAGAAGATATCCAGTACTGCTTCCAGTCTTTTGGCACATCTCCTGTTGATACCTGCGTAGCCGCCAACTGCAGGCTTTCTCCCACCGCAAGTGATACCGACGTATGATTAAGATTAAATCCTGTCAATATCGGAGACTTGTACTGTGTCTCATCTGTATATGCCTTAATGCGGAAAATATAACCCTCATCCGCCAAATCCTTCCATTTGTCATCAGTATCTTTCCAGTAAGAAACATAGGGATTTTCATAGGTAAAAAACCGAACCCAGTTATCATAGTCGTAACTTAAATTCACCTGCGTTTCCTGTTCAAACCGGAACACAACCGCAAAATCCTGACCGTTCTCAACATAAACAGACTCATCCAGTTTTATTGTGTGGTACCCCGGATATTCCAGATAAAATTCCTGTGACAGCATCTTTGTTCCTGCTGTCGGATTCCCCAAACCATCTGAGCTTCCGGTATATATTTCCACAGTTCCGCTGACACCACTTTGCGCAACGCCAATCCCTACACTACGTACCTCTTCCAATACATTTTTCTCATTTTCTACCGTAAAACAATTTGCAATCGGCATATCCTCAGAAATCGCAATCCATCCGGACATAGCATCTCCGTCATACTGGTAAATATTATCGTAATTATCCGCCGGTTCCGCATCATACACATAGGCGTAGCGCATTACGGTATCGGTTCCTTTTTGGTACGCATTCATAGCTAAATCGTAATAAGAAATCCAGAAAAAGCCATTTTGCGCACTCGCGTCACTTTCATCTCCCCAGCTGTTTCTTATCAGCCATGCACCATCTCCCGGCGCTTCTACCACAAAATTCTCCTTTGGGAAATCGTCATTCCATCCAACCACCAAAACTGCATGATTTGTTTCATTTTTCACGCGGTAATTATAATAGCTGTCATATTCCGGAGTATCAAATTCAGCCCCGGAATAGTAACTGATACCAAGTGCTCCATACTCCATGATCAACTTTTTGATTGTCTGCTTGTACGATATCATGGTATCCATATCGCCAATTGCAATCTTATAAATATTTTGTACGTGAAAGGCGTCCTCTTCATAAGCCGCTTCTGTAGAATTCTCCTTGCCAAGGAGTCCATCTTCGTCCTCATTGCCTTTAAGCAATCCGGCGTACGGTGCTTTGGATTCCTCTACCGGTCCGCACCAACTGGCCAAATGCCACATAGTATAACTACTGTTTCCGCCGGTTGCAAGATAATTCTCACTTTCTTTTAATCCGGCCTTCACCTTATCTAACACATTATAATCCCCGTACGTTCCGCCTTTCGGATCCGCGGTCTTACCTTTATTAAAAAAATAATATGCAAGGTGACGCTCGGAAAGATCAATCTCACTTGTTGCAATCCCCTTACGAATCAGCGCCGCTTCGCATGCTCCAAGTGCGGAAAACGCCCAACAGGTTCCATACGGCATCTGATTGCGGAATTCTTTCGGAAGGTAGCTGACACACACACCATTGCCTGAAACCTGATCCGAACGGTAACTGCGCGGAATTTGATTTATACCGGATCGTTCCGCACGTACAGCAAAACAAGTAGTTCTCGGCTTTTTATCCTCTTCGAGCATCTCCTCGTCGATATCCATATATGTATTTTTATAAATAGTCTCTGCGCCATGCGGCACCTCATTCTCCGACACAGTATCTGCAGATACCGCGGTCGGCAGAAGCGCTCCGGCTATCAAAACCAGACTAAGCAGCCCGGCTACGACCGCCACCGTTCTTTTGGACATCGTCGTCTCCTCTCACAAACTTCTAATCCTGTTTTAATACCATTTCAAGCACTCGCTTTGCACTTGTATAAATCTCTTCCTTCGAAATCGCGCCCTTTTCATAAGCCATGAGAACACGATCCGTGTATCCGTTCATCATCTTGATGTCATTTCCTGCCTTGATCTCCAGATACTGCTCACTGTGATTCCACCAGTCGGTGGTTACCAGACCTTCGAATCCCCACTCTGTGCGCAGGATGTCCGTCAAAAGTTCCCGGCTCTCCGAAGTCTTTACACCATTAATCCAGTTATAGGATGACATAATCGTCCAAGGCTGCGACTCTTTTACAATGATTTCAAACGCTTTTAAGTAAATTTCACGCAGTGCACGTTCTGAGACTCTCGAATCACTCTCTTTACGGTTGGTCTCTTTGTTATTACATGCAAAATGCTTCACACTGGCACCGATATGCTGCGACTGCATTCCACGCACCATTGCAGCACCCATTTTCCCTGATAAAAACGGATCCTCTGAATAATACTCAAAATTTCTTCCGCAAAGCGGACTTCTGTGAATGTTCACCGCCGGTGTCAACCATAGGCCGATATTATTTTCTTTTACTTCTTTCGCACCTGCTCTGCCGACTTCCTCTACCAAATCCGTATCCCATGTAGATGCCAGAAGCGTCGCACACGGAAAGGCCGTCGTCGTAACGCAGCACTGCTCCAATATACGCAGCCCTGCCGGACCGTCCGCCGTGTTGATGGCAGGAACACCATACTTCTCAAGCGCCCCCATGGATCCCGTATTTGTCACACCGGTTCCCCTATGTCCATTCGTCAGAAAAATAAGTTCTTCCAGCGAAAGTTGCTGCATAAACTCATCCAGTAACAGTTTGCCCTGCGCCACTTCTATCAGCTTGCGCTCCGGGTCTTCCACGCCCCATAACTTTTGCACAAGCGGCTGCGCCACAACATCAGGAATCACGCCCTCAAACTCATCCTCATTCTGGCGCGTTATCTCGCACGGATCCTGCGGATACTCCTCTGTCTGACACACCTCATAACTGCCATCCGCACGCATACGCTTTGACAGTTTGTACGGCCGGCATTTCTCGCAGAGCTGTTCGATTACAACATCTCCACCCGTAATATCATAAGTCAGTACCTCAATGGTATTTGCCGCATTTTCTCCCAAATAAATGTGATACGAACCTTCCTGCAATACATATGCTGATTTTGCGACCGCTCCCACATCATCGTAGGAAGCCATCTGCGACACCGGAAGTTGCAACGACACACGCTGCGTTTGTCCCGGAAGCAGCGTTCTTGTTTTTACAAAAGCACCAAGTTGCTTTACAGGACTTTCCAGTTTCCCCTGCGGCGCACCATAGTAAAGCTGAAGAACTTCTTTCCCTGCATATTTTCCGGTGTTCGTTACATCGGCCGAAACGCAAATAACATCCGCTGCAATTTCCTCCTGCGACACTTCTGTATCTTCCTGTGTAAGCATTCGGCTTACTTCTAATGCCGTAATATCAAAGGTTGTATAGGAAAGACCATAGCCAAACGGATAATTGACCTTCTCACCTGCTCCCGGAATGGTCTCAAAATAGCGATATCCCACATAAATATCCTCGGTATATTCTGCATAATGAACCGAAGTATGAAACTCTGCGGTAGACGGATAATCCCTGATGTCCGTCGCATAAGTATCAGTCAGTCTTCCGCTCGGACATACGCTTCCGCACAAAATATCCGCCATCGCAAGTCCGCCTTCCATTCCTCCCTGAAGCGCCAGAAGTACAGAAGATATTCTCTCATCTTTTGCAAACCATGAAGTATCCACCATTCCGCCGACATTCAGAACAACAACCACATTGGCAAAGTTTTCTTTTACCTGATTCACCATCGCCTCTTCTGCTTCTGTCAGATAAAAATCACCGCGCTCAAAGATAGCATCACTCTTTTCTATAAACTCCT
>JAGAOK010000056.1 GCA_017623815.1 Lachnospiraceae bacterium | reverse complement strand
TCACCTCTGCTAATCCAAAAGCAACTGACGGCCAGCAATAAAAGCGAAAGGATGCAGGCAGGTAACATCACTGTCAAAAATCCCGAAAGTGTATATCCTGCATAGTCAAACAAATACAGATTTTGCGGATTTCCGATGGGCGTAAGCATACTTCCGAGGTTCGCCGCAAGCGTCTGCAAAACAATAACTGCAATCATCTTATTCTCTTTCCCTGCCATGCGAAGCACTTCAATGGCAAAAGGAACAAAGGTAATCAGCGCCACGTCATTGGTGATGAGCATGGAACTGAAAAAACATAAAAATACCAAAATAAACACAACCTGCGCAAAGGAAGTTACTCTCCTCATCAATGCACCGGCGATCGCCGAAAACACTCCGAGCCTTTTAAACCCTTCCATTACAATCATCAGGCAAAGCAGAAGCGAAAGCACATGCCAGTTCATATATTCCGCATACGCCGCGGATGGCGCAACAAAAAACATGGATATCACCGCCAGGCATACCGCCACAGTAAGTACCACCTCTGCCTTTATAAAATCTACTATCTTTTTCATCTGTCTTTTCAAAAACTCCTCAAAATTTTGCTACTGTGCAGATCCGCTGTCCTGCGCAAAATAAGCATCAATTCCGTTCGCAATTCCCTCTGCAAGCTTCGTCTGATATTCAGGCGTTGCCATATTCGTATCCTCTGTCGGATTCGTCATGTATCCCATCTCAACGATGGTTACCGGAACCTGACACCAGTTGATTCCGCTCATGGTATCCGTCTCCCACACACGCTGCTTGTTACATCCGGTAGACGCTACCATCTGATCCAAAACATGATCGGAAAGGCTACGGCTTTTTTCATAAATCTCCGGTGTATATGGGTTGGAGGCTGTCGGACAAATCGTCATGGCACCATTCACACCCGGATCATCGCTTCCGTTTGCATGAATGCGGACAAATGCCTCTGCCCCCGCATCGTTGGCAATTGCTGCCCGTTCACTGTTACTCATGTTTACATCGTTGGTCTCCCGTGTCATGATGACCTGATAGCCACGACTAACCAGAATATCTCGAAGTTTGAGACTAACCTGAAGATTTAATTCATACTCTGTAAGACCGGTTGTGCGTCCGGTCGTTCCTCCGGTCACCTTCGCTTTCATCTCGCTTGCTCCCGGACCGATTGGCTCCTTATCGCTGTTTCCTTTGGTCTGATGACCCGGATCGATTGCTACAAGATGCCCTCCTGTTATCTGCTCCGTCTCTTCTTCCGGTTCCTGTACCGGCTCTTCCTCCGGAATCTGCTGCGCGGACTCGTATTCCTGTTCTTCAGCATTACTCTCGGCTAATTCCTCTTCTCCTTCGGAGTTGCCCTTAGCTAACTCATCGTCCGCTGTATCTTCAGCCTGCACGTCAAACTCATCGTCCGTCGGAATTTCTTCCGGTACCACTTCCATTTCATCGGTCTCAGGCTCAACTACGCTTTCCGACTCTGCAATCTGTACCGTTTCCGTCGTCTCTTCTGCCTGCTCGGTCGCTTGTCCACAACCAATGCAGACAAACAATAAACAAAGGCAAACTGCTACAATTGTAATGTATTTCCGTTTTCTTTTAACCATTTCCGATACTCCTTATAATCCGGTATAATTTCCTCCACCAGCTTCCAAAACCGAGGAGAATGATTCATCTCTTTTCTATGGCACAATTCATGCACCACCACATAATCCAGCACCTTCGGCGGTGCCAGCATCAGTTTCCAATTAAACGATAATGTCCCGCGACTGCTGCAGCTTCCCCAGCGTGTCTTCTGCTCAGCAATACGGATGCGCTCATAAGAAACGCCGATTCTCTGCGCAAAATAGTCCGCACGCTTTGGGATATATTCCCTTGCCGCCTGACGATAGCGTTTTTCAAGCCCTGCGCGTTGCTCGGGAGTATATTTTTCTTCCGTCTCCGCCTGTAAAGCTTCTCTTTGCTGCTTTCGCTGCCTTTGAAGAAGAACCTTTTCATAGATCCAATCCTGCTTGTCCCATGCAAGCTTCCTCGCAGTCATCATACTTCCACGCAAAGGAATACGGATCGTTACACAGCCTTCTTCGTCCACAACAATTCCATAGCTTCTGCGCTTAGAACGGACAACCTCACACGTTATCTGCCTTTTACCATCCGGACTCTGTATATTTATTTCCTCCGTAAGACCACTTCGGATATTCATAGTTTTATGTCTCCTGCCTTTTTGCCCGACACCCGTCTAAGCATTTCATCATACTGACGATACATTTTTTGCACTCCGTTCTCAAGCAAATAATAATGCATAATGTAAGGGATAAGCAACACCAAAATTGCCGCGAAAAGCAAAAGTAGTCCCGGCTGAAAATTATGAACAAGCGTCACAAATATCATAAATCCGAAGATAGCAAATGCTAACGTCACAAGCAGATGCACCAGTCTTTCATGCATGAAAAAATCAATTTGAACAAGGTGCTGCTTTATAAGCGTTTCGTAGTCCTGCTTGCACTCATTTTCATCTTCTGCCAAGAGCCTGTCTATGTAGTCCATATAATTTATAATTCTGTTTTTCAT
>JAGAOK010000055.1 GCA_017623815.1 Lachnospiraceae bacterium | reverse complement strand
GGCTTTCTTGAGGGACTGATTTGAGGGTTTCTCATGAGGGTTTTACGAAAATCAAATATTTATACAGAAAAACCAGGGTTGTCAAATCGACTTCCCTGGTTCTTTTTTGAAGGATTCTTATTGTCCTTCTATCCTCTTTCTCCTATGATAAGTTTGCCAACAAAAAACAGAAAAGGAGGATACACATGAATAGTATCACAGAATTACTAAACCTTGAAGACTCTGAAATTTTTATTTCTGACATATCAATTCAAGGCAGAACCAAAACTCTCACTATTGAGAGTAAACTTTATTCACACTACTGTCCGTCTTGCGGTTTTAGAATGCATTCTAAAGGAATTAAGAGCCGGACAATAAAACACCCTATTTTACAGGACAATTACGAACTTATTCTAATTCTTAAACAACGTCGCTGGAAATGCACAAACCCAGAGTGTTGCTATGATATCAGCGACTCTTTCCGTTTTGTCAACAAAGGGCGACGCACCACCAATGCTACCGATATGCTGATTGTTTACGCCTATCGCGATCTCATGGAAACCGCAGCTTCCATAGCCAATCGGTTTCATGTTTCCGACACACATGCTCACGAAGTTTTTGACCGTTATGTAAAAATGGACCGCCTCCCACTTACAGATGCCATCTGTATCGACGAAGTTTTTCTGGATATGGACGAATACTGTAAGTACGCATTGGTCATTCAGGATTTTCATACCGGCGATCCGATAGACTTACTCCGTAGCCGCCGGAAAAATGTGACAGAGCCTTACTTTGCAAATCTGCCACCGGAAGAAAGACTCGGCGTGAAATATCTTATTTCCGACATGTACAACCAATACATTGACTACGTAGACAAATACTTTCCCAATGCCGTTTCTGTTGTAGATTCTTTTCATGTCATTCAGTGGATTATCCGTAGCATCGATAATTACATTCGGCAACTTCTGAAAAAATTCAGACAAAGAGACCGGGAACTTGAAGATCAACTTTCTTACGAAGAACAACGTCCCATTTCGCTTCCGCCATCCGATGAGGTATATCTCCTCCAGAAATATCGCTGGCTTATTCTCTGTAATCAATCAAACATCCGATATCACACTGACCCCAGAATGGATTCCCATTTCCGCTGTCTGATGAATACTTTCGATTATGAAGACGCCTTGTTTCGTATTGATCCAAACTTAAAAGATTTCAGGGATCTAAAAGAACAATACATCCAGTTCAACTCCCGTAACGCCGGAAAACCTATAGAAGCCCGGTTACAAATCGATGAGCTGATCCAAATGTATCAATCCTGTGAACATGAGATATTCCGCTCCTTCGGAGAACTACTTGAGAAATACAAGGATTACATCATCAATTCTTTTATCATGGTAGAAAAACATGGCTATGGAAAAGTATACGACAGCAGACTGTCAAACGGCCCGATTGAATCTCTTAACCGGAAAGCCAAAGATCTGAAACGTTCCGGCAGAGGCTATCGCAACTTTGAACACTTTCGCAACCGCTTTCTTTATGCTACAAGAGAAGCACCCGTCCTAAACGGCGTATCGGACTACAATCCGGTAATGTATCTCGAAGATGATGACAATTAATCAAAACACAAGGAGGATTTTTACATATGGAAAACTACTGTGCATTCAGCCAAAATCATAAATGCCTAAAATGGGAGGATTATCAGCTCACAAGACATGAACTTGAAGAAGCCGACTCACTTTGCCATGGAAACTGGATTGAAATCCAGCATCTGCATGACAGAATCCGGATACTGGAAACCCTGCTCACAGAAGCAGGCATTGATTTTCCGGTGATTTAATTTTTCCCATTCTAAAAGGGCTGGCGTAAAAATCGCCAGCCCATCATAAAAGACCCTCAAATTAGCCCCTCACGAAAAACCCTCATTAACATGTCTTGAAAATCACGCAAACCCTCACGATAGCCCCTCAAAAACTTTGGCAAACCCTCAAAAAGTTTGATGACCCTTCATTATCCGCAAAACGACAGTTTCTACCTTTCCATTTTATGCATTTTCTTCCTCGTCCAAGTCCTCCATCACATCGACATCCGCTTCCGATACAACTTCACGCCCTGCGCCTTCAAAATCCGAAGCGTTTTTTCTGCTCTCAATCAGATTTCGCACTTCCTCATTCAGCGAAAGCATCTTGGCATCCAAATCCGAAACCATCATCGCACACTCTACAAGTTCTCTCGTAATATGCTCCGGCGCATTTCCTTCAAATTTATAATAAATCTTATGCTC
Organism: Lachnospiraceae bacterium; assembly: GCA_017623815.1. Classification (GTDB taxonomy): domain Bacteria; phylum Bacillota; class Clostridia; order Lachnospirales; family Lachnospiraceae; genus SVFI01. The sequence goes on along the minus strand of JAGAOK010000055.1, from coordinate 19,022 downwards.
AAGGCTGGCCCAGAAATCCATTGCAACCGTACGAATCTGAATCTCCGCCTTGACATCAACGATTCGGTCTGACAAAAAAATCGGTACCGTAACAATCAGATGATAACTTTTATATCCGCTCTCTTTCGGATTCAATATGTAGTCCTTTACCGAACAGACTTTGATATCGCTCTGGTTGATCAGCATCTCTGCAATCCTGTAAATATCAGATGTAAACGAACAAATAACACGAACCCCGGCAATATCATTTACATACTTTACCATATTCTCGATTGTCGATTCATAGCCATGTTTTTTTAACTTCTTAACTATACTTTCCGGCGACTTAATACGGGCCTTGATATGCTCAATCGGATTGTACTGATGCACATGCTGAAATTCATCATTTAATATTTCCAGTTTGGTGCCAATCTCCTTGAGCGCCGAATTATATACAAGCTGGACTTCTTTCCAACTGTCTATGTCATTTCGCGTATCTGGTACAAATTCCATTTCCTATTTTCCAACTTTCTTCCTTGATAAACCCATTATATCATATCCTGATAAAAAATGTAGAAATTCACGTTTTTTTAATAAAAATCATCTTCCTCAATCACATGAATCTCCATGTAATCAAATTCTATCGTTTCAATAAAATTATCCTGATAAAATCGCGCACGGCTGTGCTGCTGAAATTCTTTCACCGTCTTGTCCAGCCAGATAGGCTTTCCAAGATCAAATGTCACCGCTGCCTGTTCAAGCGCATCAAACACTTTCTGCGTTCTTCTCCGGTCACTGTCATCACAGATTACCGTATCCATCATCATCCGATTATCTTTCCAAATTTTTGCCCATAAACGAAACATAATTGCCGCCTTCCTTTATTTCATTTACTTATTTTAATAGATGAGATATGCATATTCAAGCACATTTTGAAAAGAATAAATATTATCTTGACACTCAAACTTTTATGTTGTAGTATTGACTTGTATTTGAAGTGGTTTTAAAAACTACTTGTTGTGTTATAGGAGGTCGTTATGCAGATAACATTAAGGGAACCCGGAAGTGCACTCACACATTTTTTCGCCATGCTCATGGCAATCGGCGGATCCGTTCCGTTACTGATGAAAGCATCAGAATATGGATTATCCTGCCTTATCACTATGCTCATTTTTATATCCAGCATGATTTTATTATACGGAGCAAGTGCCACCTATCATTCTGTAAATGTTCCGGCCGCACTCATAAAGATATATCGCAAAATTGATCATGCTATGATCTTTGTACTGATTGCAGGATCTTATACTCCGGTCTGTGTCCTTGTTCTGGCACCGACTCCGGGATACCCTCTTCTCATAGCCGTATGGAGTTTTGCCATCGTAGGCATCGTCGTAAAACTTCTTTGGATTAATTGTCCAAAATGGTTTTCTTCTGTTATATATATTGCCATGGGATGGCTTTGTGCTTTTGCTTTCAGCCCAATTGTAAACAGTCTTCCGCGTTCCGCTTTCTACTGGCTTCTGGCCGGCGGCCTGATTTACACCATCGGAGGCATCATCTATGCACTCAAACTTCCGATATTTAATTCGAAACACAAATACTTCGGCTCACACGAAATTTTCCACCTCTTCGTCATGGCCGGAAGCTTGTGTCATTATATTTTTATGTATCAGTATGTAATCGGATTGTAGAAAGAGTTCAAAAGCAGCGGCGTATCTGTTATGTTTTCGACCTTGTGACATAGTCTTAGAATTAGTTAAAGAGAAAAATGATATTTTAGGATAAAAAACATCTCCTGTTTGAGGAACAAAAATAAAAAGTACTGTGTAAGCTTGCTTACAATCAGTACTTTTTTATTTCTGTTCCGAGTTTGATGTTTTTTATTCTGCCTTTTATATCATTTTCCTCTTTTAGTAATTCTTAGACTATGAAGGCAGGTCGAAAACAGAGCAGATACGACATCTTGCACTTCCTGCAAAGCCACTTTTTCACCCCTCAAACCCATTCGGATTATTACTCTGCCATCTCCATGCATCCTCGCACATTTCCTTGATTCCGCGCTCTGCTACCCAGCCAAGTTCTTCTTTTGCCAGGGACGCATCCGCATAGTTTGTCGCGATATCGCCTGCGCGGCGCGGTTTCATTTCATATGGAACTTTTACACCGGTCGCTGCTTCGAAATTTTTCACGATGTCAAGGACACTGTAACCTGTTCCTGTTCCGAGATTGTAAATTTTCAGTCCCGGGTTTTCTTTTATTTTCTCAATGGATTTCACATGTCCGAGTGCAAGATCCACAACATGAATATAATCTCTTACTCCGGTTCCGTCCGGTGTATCATAATCATCACCGAACACACCCAGACATTTGAGTTTGCCGACTGCAACCTGTGTCACATAAGGCATCAGATTGTTCGGGATACCATTTGGATTCTCGCCGATCTTACCACTCTTATGCGCGCCAATCGGATTGAAGTAACGCAGAAGAATTACATTCCACTGCGGATCTGCCTTCTGAATATCCATCAGCATCTGCTCGAGCATACTCTTTGTCTGTCCGTACGGATTTGTGATTTCGCCTTTCGGACAAGTCTCTGTTACCGGTATCTGCGCAGGCGTACCGTAAACAGTTGCGGAAGATGAAAAAATAATATTTTTCACTCCGTGTTTTCTCATCACATCAAATAACACCAGAGAACCTGTAATGTTATTGTTATAGTACTCCCAAGGTTTCTGCACAGACTCTCCGACTGCCTTAAGTCCTGCAAAATGAATCACGCTGTCGATCTCATTTTCTGCAAAGATCTTATCAAGAGCTGCTGCATCTAAAATATCAGCCTCATAAAATTTCACTGCTTTTCCTGTAATTTCCTGCACTCTCTCAAGAGATTTCGAACTGGAATTGCAAAGATTGTCCACAACAACCACTTCATAACCTGCGTTTTGTAATTCAACTACCGTGTGGCTTCCGATAAAGCCGGCTCCACCCGTTACCAATACTGCCATTTTTCCTCCTATCTGCTTCCAAGTCACGGTTCCTATAAGGTAACTCCGTTTTTCTTTAAAAGCGCGCGTGCACTTTCCACGCTGTCAATTCCTTCTTTATTTTTGATCGGCGCAAATTCTTTTTCACGCACAACCTCGTACGGAAGACATTTGTCCATCTCATGAATCATATCCAAAACCAGCTGCTCAAACTTGTAGCCGTTCGGTTCCTGTGGTTTTACTTCATTTCCTGCCTCATCCATATACGGAATCTTCTTCTCGACGCGATGAAGCGGAAGTTCATGCGAGATAATACGTTCCAGTTCGCTTACACGGAAAAGATAATTTAAAATGACACCGAAATTATATGCATAATCCCCTTGCTCATTTTTCTGGTGACGCATCTCATCCGTCAGTTCATAATATTCCACGATAGACGGCTTTCCATCCTCAAGACAGATGACGCCGACTTTTTCATCCGGATCGGCTTTTCTTACCACCTTGGCTCCAACCATACATTCATCCTCTATACAGGCACCGACAAAGGTCGGATCGGCGATATTCTGCAATACGTTATCTACCGCAAACACATTCAGCCATTCCATACCCGTCTCGTGCACGATATCCAGAATTCCGCTTCGGGCCATGGAGACAAACCATCCGCCGTTTCCGTTTGGCGAGGTTGCCATTTTTCCTTTTTCCTCCAGGAAAACTTTGCCGCCATAATCTACCGCCGGAGCCATCTCCTGCTTAAAGAATTTGACATATTCTCCCGGATAACCGAAATAAGAATGTGTTTCAAAAAAACGCACTGTTTCTTCGTGGTTTTTATCACTGGTCATAACAAAAAGGTAAACAAAATTTCCTGCCATGTCTGTCACACGCATCAGATTGCGGATCAGACATTCAAAGATATATAAATCTTTGGTCACACCGATGTTGTATACCCCTTTCGGCGAGTCAGAACCCAGTCTGGTTCCCATACCGCCTGCCAAAAGAACGGCTCCCACCTTGCCCCGGCGGATTGCCTCAAGACCAACCTGCGTAAAATGCTGCTCCTTTGCTGCAATTTCAGAAAGCTGCATGGCTGCAAGCGGCTCAATCTTTCCGCGGCCTTCCTCCTGCGCCTCACTGTCCATAAAGCGGATTACCGAAAAATCCGTCTCATCGATCTGGGCAAGCAACGCTTCCTGCTCCTTTGCAGACAACTCATCATAATATTTTAACAAGTGCTGTTGTCCTATTTCTTCCAGCTTTTTTAATGTCTTCTCATAATTCATACGCTTACCCTCTTTCCATTTATTGGTTGTCATCATTTGAATTTCAGAGTTATTTTAACAACTTCCGGACGATTAAGCAAGCGCAAAGGTATTACGCTGTTGCCAAGTCCTGCACTGACAATCATTTTTGTATCGTTTTCTTCATACAATCCTTTTGTATATTTCGGCAAAAATCCCTGCCCCGGTGCCACAAATCCTCCGATAAACGGAATGCGGAACTGCCCCCCGTGGGCATGACCGCTCATAACCAGATCAATATCAAATTTCGAATACGTGGGCATACGCTGCGGTTCGTGAGCAAGAAGTATGGTAAACGGAGTTTTTCCGCTGTCTTTTTTCATAAGCTCCTCAAGCGTCCTCGTGAGCTGACTGTTACTCAGAATCGTATCATCATCCACTCCGAGCAAAGAAATGGTCTCTTCTTCCTTTTCCAAATAAATCTCCGCTGCTTCGTCATCAAGCACCTTTGCTCCGAGCCTCTCAAGTCCGGAAAACAACGCATAGGTATCCGTTTCCGATAAATATTTATCGTGATTTCCTGTCACAAAATATACCGGTGCAATTTTCATCGCCTCTTCCACCAGCAAAAGCCCTATCTCCACATTCGGATGGTTGCTGTCAATCAAATCTCCGGTAATCACAATCATATCCGGATTTTGCTCCTTTACCTGTGCAATCAGCCTTTTCTGGTTTTTACCGAATAATTTATTGTGAAGATCGGAAAGATGCACAATAACAAAACCGTCAAAGGTTTCAGGAAGCTTCTCACTTTCGACCTCATATTCCGAAATGGTAATTATATTATTTTCAAAATAGCAAAATACCGCTATCACCAAAAAAATGAACAGGCGAACAAGAAGCCCTTTCACTTTTTTCCGAAATGTACTGCGCATTCTCATCACCTGCTCTTTGTTTTTTTATAAAAATTCAACACCATGATCTTTGGCAAACTGTACGTCTTTTTCCGGCCAAATGGAAGCCTGCACTTCTCCCAAATGTGCTTTCCTAAGGAAAAACATACAAATACGCGACTGACCGATACCTCCACCGATGGTATACGGCAGTTCATGATTTAAAAGCGCTTTCTGGAACGGAAGCTCTGCTCTTTCCGGGCATCCGGCTTTTTCAAGCTGCTCCATAAGCGACTGCTCATCCACGCGGATTCCCATGGACGAAAGCTCCAGTGCAATATCAAGCACCGGATAATATACAATAATATCACCGTTGAGCTGCCAGTCATCATAGTCCGGCGCTCTTCCGTCATGCGGCTGACCGGACGCAAGCTTATCGCCGATCTTCATAATAAATACCGCGCCATATTCTTTAGCTGCTGCCGTCTCTCTTTCTTTTGCCGTAAAATCAGGATAACGATCCTCTAACTCCTGTGTTGTCACAAATGAAATTTCCTCCGGAAGGAAGCATTCCACATATTGGTACTGGTTTGCCATGTATTTTTCTGTAACACGGAGTGCCTCATATACAGATTTTACCACGTCACGGAGAGTTTCCTCGTTACGGTCTTCCTTGCGGATTACCTTCTCCCAGTCCCACTGGTCCACATAAATGGAATGAATATTGTCGGTTTCCTCATCACGGCGAATGGCATTCATATCAGTATACAGTCCTTCTCCGACTTCAAAGCCATAGTTGCGAAGCGCTAATCTTTTCCATTTTGCAAGAGAATGAACAATTTCTACTTCCTCGCCGTTCTGCTCTAAAATATCAAATCTGACCGGTCTTTCCACACCATTTAAATTATCATTCAGTCCCGAGTTAGAACCAACAAAAAGTGGTGCTGACACACGGCTTAAATTCAGCTGTGTAATAAGTTCTCTCTGAAAAAAGTCTTTTACTCTCTTAATTGCTTTTTCTGTCTCTTTGATATTGAGGGACGGTTTATAGCCCTCCGGAATAACAATCCGGCTCATTTTTCTTTCCTCCTGCCTGTTGCCGCTTTGCGGCTATTTTGCCCGACAGCTTACAGCTCGCAGTTGTTTACTGTTCTCGGGAACGGAAGTACATCACGGATATTTCCCATACCTGTCAGATACATTACGCAGCGTTCGAAACCAAGTCCGAAACCTGCATGTCTGGCACTTCCGTATTTACGTAAATCCAAATAGAAATCATAATCTTCCGGATTTAAGTCAAGCTCCTTCATACGCGTGAGAAGTTTGTCGTAATCATCCTCACGCTGACTTCCTCCGATAATCTCTCCGATACCCGGAACAAGACAATCCATCGCTGCTACTGTCTTTCCGTCTTCGTTGAGTTTCATATAGAATGCTTTGATTTCCTTCGGGTAATCTGTTACGAATACCGGTCTTCCGAATTCTTTTTCTGTCAGATAACGCTCATGCTCTGTCTGAAGGTCGCATCCCCATGAAACTTTATATTCAAATTCATCGTTATGCTTCTCTAATATCTTTATGGCGTCAGTGTATGTCACATGACCAAAATCGGAATTCATAACATGTGTCAATCTCTCAATCAAACCTTTATCTACAAACTGATTAAAGAACGCCATCTCTTCCGGTGCATTTTCAAGCACATAGCGGATGATGTATTTGATCATGCTTTCTGCTAAAATCATATCATCCTTCAAATCTGCAAATGCGATTTCCGGCTCAATCATCCAAAACTCTGCTGCATGTCTGGTTGTATTGGAATTTTCTGCACGGAATGTCGGTCCGAATGTATAAATATTCTTAAACGCCATCGCGTATGTCTCACCGTTAAGCTGTCCGCTTACCGTCAGGTTTGTAGATTTCCCGAAGAAATCCTGTGAGAAATCTACCTTGCCGTCTTCTGTCTTAGGAAGATCGTTTAAATTCATCGTTGTCACCTGGAACATCTCGCCCGCACCTTCACAGTCGCTTCCTGTGATAATCGGTGTATGCACATACACAAAATCTCTCTCCTGGAAGAATTTGTGAATCGCATAGGCTGCAAGCGAACGCACGCGGAACACCGCCTCAAATGTATTTGTTCTCGGTCTCAGGTGTGAGATAGTTCTCAAATATTCAAAGGTATGTCTCTTTTTCTGCAAAGGATAATCCGGTGTAGACACACCTTCAATCATAACTTCAGATGCCTGAATCTCAAATTTCTGTTTTGCTTCCGGTGTCGGTGTTACAATACCTTTTACAATAACAGCTGCACCTACATTTAATTTATTAATATCATTAAAATTAGCGAGGGCATCGGAATATACAACCTGAAGCGGCTCAAAGAACGTTCCGTCGTTGATTACAAGAAATCCAAACGTTTTGCTGTCACGCTTACTGCGAAGCCATCCTCCGATGGTTACCTCCTTATTTAAATACTCTTCTTCTTTTCGATACAAATCTCTGATATTTACCAAATCCATCGATTTTTACTCCTTTTTTCAGTATCCGTATTAACCACAAAGGTGATTATATCGCATTTATTTTGTTTTTACAACCACTGCTTTGCTGAATGATCCGTATATTTTCTTATTATCTACCTTTTTATATGCCCGTACTTTGAAATAGTATTTCTTTCCGGATTTCGATTTTTTGACTTTTATCGTAATCCGGTCCGGCGATGTTATGGTCTTGACCTTTTTGTAAGTTCCCTTTTTGCTTTTGGCCATCCATACTTCATATCCGGTTGCTTTTCTTTTATTCCATTTTAAAGAAATGGTTGTCTTTGTCTTCTTTACTGCCCTCAGTTTTTTTATCTTAGCCGGCTTTTTCACAGAGGTTCCGTCTTCTGTATTTTTGTTGTCCGAAGATCCGCTTCCTGAGATTTTATCATCTGAAGTTGCGCCCTCTGTCACTTTGTCCTCTGCGGCTTTATCAACTATATTAACAGAAAACTTCGCTTTTTTCCCGCGATAACTGACCGTTATCGTCTGAGATCCCTTTTGATTCTTACTATATCCGGTACACATCCCCTCTGTAACCGGTACATATCCTACCCCATGGTCGCTGCATTTCACGACAAGATAACGATTCATCTTCTCAATGGAGGAACCGACCGGATAGGCTATCCCATCTCCACCAACGGCAATACTTTCAACGCTGCAACCTCCGATAAAGATCTGCACCCAGTTATTTCCATAACTTCCTTTATTACAATATCCGATTCCAATATGACTGTAAGATCCCGACAAAATATTTCCTCTGTGACCTGCACTGCTCATCCATCCGCTCATTACATCCGACGGACTTGTATAACCGGCCGCAATATTTTCTCCTGCATATCCATATCGGATTCCCTGCTCCTTAATTGCAGTAAAGCATTTCGTTCCGTCCGGTCGCACATGATCAAACCGTTCTGCGATCTCCTGCGAACGTACTCCGGCAGCTTTCTGCAACGAAGCAAATATCGCAAGTGGCTGCTGTCCCTGCTTCACTCTCTCTTCGTTCACAATTTTAAGAAGTTCCCACTCATTAGCATTCGTGATTTGTTCATATGGCTCAGCTGCACGTACACTCTGCATTGTAAAAATCACCATAAACCCCAGTACCAATACAAAAATTATCTGCTTACCCTTCTTCATACCTATCTCTCCCATTCTGTGAAGATCGGAACGATCTGTTTATAGTAACGATTACCTTCCTCCTGTGTAAAAACTCTGACAAGCGCCGTGTTCAGCGTCTGTTTATCCGTCGCCTGCAACATACAGGAATAAATTTTCTTATACGCACCTCCCTGCAGATTTTCTGCTTTTAATGTGTGTCTGACTTTCTTTCGTATTGCTTCCGGCACACTTTTAATATTCTCATTTTCATTCTCTTTCTGAACGGTCTTTTTCACCTTGCGCCCCGTCTGTTTTACCGGTTTCTCTACACTGATAGTTTCGCGTCGGACAATGGACATTCCCCTTGCCTTCCAAAAATCAACCACACTATCATATCCGCCGTCTTTACTGACCACACAATATTCTTTCATCCCGGTGTGGGCTATCAGATATCCAAGATATGTCGTCAGTTGAAAATCCAGATAATTCTTCGCGGTTTTACTTGTTTTGATATACTCTACATGCGAAACAGCCGAAGAGATTCTCACATGATCGTCAAACGGGACTGCTCCTGTTTTTGGTCCGTAAAAAACAACAATCAGGTCATCTTCCTGCAGTTTTTCGATTCCATGCAACCCCTTGACTCCTGTGTTTTCATAATCAATCAGATAAATTGCCATTACTGCTCCCTCCGTTTTTTATTTTTTCAGACTCCGGATATACGCCTTTACATCTTCCTCCGGAATCTTAGATTCCACAATTTTTTGCAATGCCTTGTTGTATGTTACATTATCCAGCTGACAGGTCTTCAAAAAACAATTCGTTGTCGCCGGAAAGCAGCAAAAGCATTCCACCACAAGCCACGCTGCTGCCATGTGTGCATAATACCCTTCCGAAAATGAACGGTTCATCTTTTTCAATATCATCCCCAAATATTTGCCCGCTCTTTTCTTTTCCTCCTCAATACCTTCTAAATCAGACAGGGTTACATTTCGCAGACGGCTTATTTTCTTCCCATTAACATCGCACCTTAACAAATGCGCCATCATTATAATGAGTGCCACCCGCACCTCAAACTCCCGGCCGCTGTCCATATACGGAAGAAGAAATTCCCACGTCAGATCTTTGTCTTTTTTCAGTATATCCATCTTCATAAATACACTGTCACAGACGGACCAGTTTTTTACAAAAGGAACAAACTCCCGGATATAGATAAGTGCTTCTTGCGGCTGCATTTTCAGCGTTCCGTATCCGATCATCATCCCTCTTAACATAAGTTCTTCGAAATACACATCTTCCGTTTCCAGTTGTTCCTTCCAGTTACCTTTCGCTAACTGCTTGGCTATCTCTCGCAGCTTCGGAAGACGTACTCCGAGCATCATCTTCTCCCCCGGAACCAGCGCTGCCGAGAATTCCCGGTATTCTTTCTCAGCCAAAATCTGCAACTGCTCTCTTATCTCTTGTTTCATTCCTGCTTTTCCTTTTCAACATAAGTTAAGGCAAAGACTTCTTTGCGGATTACATACACATCCTGCGGATCGTCTTTTCGTACCGCGAGGTAATCTCCCGGATCCGCAACAAAATAATCTGCAACCGTCTTCCCGAACACTCTCGTACGCTTCTCCAGTGGCCTTGCCAGAATACCGGTCTCCTTTTTCGGATAACAGATCTTTGCGATTTCATCAATCGGTACATATGTATGATTATCCAGCCTCTCTACCGCCGGAATAAACTCATACATCTGTGTAAATATATCAAGAGGTTCCTCACTCATCTCATAGCTGGCATTGAATTTTTCATATTGTATCTGATACACCTCACCCTTACATCCAATCATGATATAGAGATCATCATCCGCCTCTATCACTACTCCCGTATCATTTTCCAGCGTCCGGATGGAAAGTTCAACACCCTTTGGCACAATATCCACTGTTTTTACATAGGCCCATAAGACTCTCGCCTTCTCATACTCTTTCATCTGTACCAGCTGCTGCGAATTCTGCTGCGCATACGTTACCGCTTCCACCACATCACATTCTGTAAAGTATGCATCTGCACGGAGCAAAAAATATTCTATCACATCGTCAACCTCTGCCTCCGACATGGCGACAGAAAGAAGCACTTCTGAGATTGTACTCTCTGCCCACTTCTCGGTTCCCTTGGCAATCCCGAATTGCCCGAACACAAAGTCAATCAGTTCCAGTGCTCTGATACGCTGCGACAGGCTAAGACACCTGACCCCAAAACCATCTGCAGACCGGCAGACCAGTAACAGAACCTGCTTTCCCGTTTCTTTGAGTATTGCTTCTGCCTCCTTAGGCGAAAAATCCCCCCTGCTCCCACTGAGCAATGCAACCGGTTCCTGAACGTGGCAATATACATCGTTTTCCTTCCCCGCAGTCACCCGGGTTATCTCAAATCGCTTCATAGCGTTTCCCTTCCCTCTCTATATCCGCACACCTCTAAAAAATGCTCAGACAAAAATGTAAAATGAAGCTGCAATATACTCTCCTCTATTTTCATAATCTTTGCATATGCATTTTCATCACCGACCAGAATTTCCATGTCCTGATACAGGTCAAACTCTTGTGCACTCTCCTTTCGACAGACTATGCGGATCCTGTGCTGCGAAAGTCCCTCTATTTCTCCTTTGATGGAAGCTTTGATTACGCTCTTTCCCTGCATCAAATAAAGCCTCGCAGCCAACGGCTTCTCAAGTTCAAACAACTTCTCCGTTTCTTTTTCTGCTATTGTCACCTGATACCGTCCGGTGATCGCTTTCACATCACAAACCCTCAATCTTTCATGAATACCTTTCATGGAGATTTCAAAATCTTTGTATAGTTCCCACTCCCCGTGCAGGTACTGCTTTGCCTGCTCCGAGACGAGAACCTGTCCGCCGATGCTGTAGGTCTGTATGCGTGAACAAATGTTGACCACCTGCCCAATCACATTATATCGCATAAACTGCTCCGATCCGATATTTCCAATAAACGCCTCTCCTGCATGAATACCGACTCCAACTTCGATTTCCGGATATCCATGGTCTGCATTATATTGATTTACACTCTCCATGCGGTTCTGCATTTCGATTGCCGCCGCAATCGCATCATCCATTGCATACTCCGTCACCAAAGGAGCCCCGAATACCGTCAGAATTGCGTCTCCGATAAATTCAATGATGGTTCCCCCGTATTTTAAAATCACTTCCGTCATTTCTTCTAAATAGTGATTGAGCATCGCCACCACCATATCGGCAGAAAGTCTCTCCGACAAAGCGGTAAAACCTCGCAAATCCGCCATCATGACCGCCAGTGTCCTTTTTTCACCGCCGATGGCTGCCCCCTTTGGCTGTTCTAAGATAACATCCACAACCTCATCGGAAAAATATTTGCCAAGAATCTGGTGAAGAAGTGCATTGCGCGCCTCAAGCTGTTCATTTAACCGCTTTATTTCTTTCGCCGCCGCCAGTTCCATTGTCTGCTTCTGCACAATCTTCTCATAGTTTTTTGTCATCTGGTGCTGGAGTGCTGCTCTTTCCATACGTGTCATGGATATATCCGTGAACGGTTTATGAAGAACGACCGTGGCTCCCATTTCATAACATTTTTCATCCACTTCTTTCTCCTTTACCGCTGCCATGAAAAAGAGCGGAATCCCAACAAATGCCGGTTCGGAAAGAAGGAGTCGCACCGACGCAAAATCCTCCCTACACCCAGACTCATAGTCTGCAAGCAAAAGCGAAGGCAGCTCGTTTTGATCAAGCGCTCTCTTCATAGCATTTTGAAGCACATCCATTCGAAAAAGGCAAGTTGCTCTCAGGCCTCCCCCCTCATTAATACAACGCTGTGCCTCAATCATATCCTCTCTTGAATTACATAACACCCAGACATCTTTCTTCATATTCAGTCTCTCTTTAGAAATCGATATTTATCGTCACCTAATTTTATCTTTTCCTGCTTTTTCGTTCCCTTCGCTTTACATTTCTCACACAGGACACCGGTACGAATCAGCGCCCCGCACCCGCTACAGATGATGCGCGCAGAATCCCCCATCGGAATCTCAAGACGCTCATCCTTTAAAAAGTACTCAATGGTTGCACGCGGTACACCGGTCGCCCGCATAATCTGCGTCACACTTCTAGGTCCCTCGCTATTTAGATAATTTCTTACTTTCTGATAACTATCATACGCTTCCTCCCCACAATCCACACAAGCGTATATCCCTCTCGCAATCTGCTTCAGTTGTCCGCCGCAATACTCACAGTTAACCGGAATCTGATTCAAATTCAGTGCATTATTTCTATCTGCCGAAACCGGCGCAAACACCGTCTCCGTCTTCCCCGAAGAAAGTCTTCGCCCTTTGGGAAGCTCCATTCTATTTACCGCCGCACTCAAAGAATTGCTGTAAGCTTTTTGTCTCTCCTCCTGCAATCCGGTCTGCGCCGCCTCATTCGAAGCGTCCGCCACTTCCTCTCTACCAGCCAATGCCTTCAGTCTCTCAATAAACTGCTGCATTGCATATCTTTCATCCTGACTATAATCAATGGTTTGTACATTATTTAAATAAAAGCGGAACATCTCGCACATCGGAACCCCTGTCAGATTCAGCGGAACGATCGTCTTTCTGGCATTGATTGCACAATCAATCTCCTTTTCCACCCAGATGGACTCCTGAGAGGACTCTGAAATCATCAGAACAAATACCTTGCACGACTCAATTGCGCGCGGTATCTCCCGTGCATAATTCGAGCCGGCCGGTATCATCTCCGGCGCTTTCCAATAAGCGATTCCCTCATCGGTAAGTTTTTGTATAATCTTTTTTACAATCTTTGCATCCTTAGAGCTGTAACTGATAAATACGTTATCCGACACAATCACAACCTCCTGTCTTCCCATCCTGTCATTGCAGATACTGCTTTCCTGCCCGAATCATTTTTTCACATTCTGTGCAAAGCGTTTCCAAATTCCGGCGCACATAAAGACTGTCATCCTTCCTGCTTCGAACCTCATGCTCTCTGGCCATTTGCGATAATTCCATCGCTCCGATACTTGCAGATGTACTCTTGAGCGAATGAACATCGACACTATATGCCTTCATATCCCCCAGCGTTCCGTTTTCACGAATTCTTTCCAGTTTTCCTTCCAGTTCTTCAAAATAAATGGTCAAAATCTCATCGTAGGTTTCGACACTTCCTCCCATATGTTTCAAACCTATTTCCAAATCCACCCCATATGCTCTAAGATTCTGAAACTTTTCATCATTCAGTGATAATGTATCCTCAGACAAATCAAGCACATCTCCTTCTTCTACTGACACAGCTCTCTCCACAAACTCCACTTTTTCCTTTGGAAGACATTTTACAACAACCTCTTCCAATTGATGATAATCAATTGGTTTGCTGAGATAGTCAAAAAATCCTTCCTGCAAATAGGACTCTTTCGCTCCGTAAATGGCATTAGCCGTCACAATCACTACCGGTGTATTCTCCGGGGTCATCATCTCTTCCGGTCTTTCGCTCCATCTGCGCTTTATTTCATGAAACGTTTCGATACCATCCATTTCCGGCATCATATGATCCATGAAGATAGCATCAAATCTATGAGATGCAACCTGCTGCAGTGCGGATTGTCCGCTGTCTGCTGTCTGTATCTTCATCTGCGTGTGTTTCAAAAGTCCGATAAACACTTCCAGATTCATCCGGTTATCATCCACCACCAAAACTTCTGCCAAAGGCGCCTCGAACGAACAGTCTTTCTGCATCTGTCCTTCCGAATTGGTTGCGAGAATATGCTCCAGTCCTCCGACCGGTGTCTCGTCCACAATTTTCTGTTTTAAATCAAAATAAAAGGTGGAACCTCTTCCATACTCACTTTCGAGCTGTAGCCTGCTTCCCATCATGCGCAGAAAGCTGGTAGTAATACTCATTCCCAGTCCTGTTCCTTCGATATTTCGATTCTTGGTTTCTTCCAATCGCTGGAACGAATAGAAAATCTTCTCCTTATCTTCTTCCCGGATTCCGATACCGGTATCCTGCACTTCGACGTGAAGTATATATTCGTCCTCCTCTTCCTTTCGCCCTGATATACGCAAGGTTACTGTTCCTTCGTTTGTATACTTTATGGCATTGGAAAGAAGATTTAACATAATCTGCCGGATACGTACGTCATCTCCGAGTAATCGCGACGGAAGATTCTCATCCACATCCAGAACCAATGACAGCCCCTTTTCCTTTGCTTTCAGTTCTATCATATTGAACAAATCATGAATCACAAAAGACAATTGATAATTCACCGCGATAATCTCCATCTTTCCGGATTCGATCTTGGAAAAATCAAGAATGTCATTAATGATAGCCAAAAGGGACCTTCCCGCTTCCCGTATATTTCCCGCATAGCGGATAACATCCTCAGAAACCGCTTCTCGGACAATCATCTCATTCATACCGATCATCGTATTAATCGGTGTACGAATCTCATGGGACATATTTGCCAGAAAATTACTCTTAGCGTGGTTTGCCTGAGTCGCTTCCTCACTGAGCCTCTCTAAATCCGACATATACTGCTTTAATTTCGTAATATCTGTCAGAGTTACCGAATATCCGACAACACTACCATTATCGGAGACTTTTCGCGATACAATCTGGTAATCACCGGTTTCTGTATGATATTCTTCTTTCCCGCTCAAAAATTCCGTTCTGACTTTTTCCGCAACCTCTTCCCGTTCCAGTTCCACAAGCCACGGAAGCGTACGCTCTGCCGTTTTATTGGTAAACTCCACGAAACCATCCGGTCTTACAACGAGAATACACTGCGCGTTTTCAACTGCCATCTGATAGATTGCGTTGTCCACCGTATCAAACATACGATAGCGTAAAATACAATAAAGAAATACCAGAGAATAAACTGCAAAAATCATCGGTCCGAAATCATAATGTGTCGGAACAAACAACACCCCGATAATTGCTATAACCGCAACGATACTGCCATATCCCACTACAGTCATGATGTCTTTTTCCTGTGGGGTCTTTGTCAGTTTTCGATGCGACAGACACCGCCACGAAAAATAAAGAAACATAAATATCAGATACCCAAAGAAAAAATAATAATATGGCGCTTTTCCCAGCTTGCAAAAGCCATGTCCATCCCGCCATATCATTTCAACAGAGGTGTAGTAATACTTATGATATTTGGCAGACATAATAATAAAAAAGGAAAGGAACCCGATTCCCCAGAGAACCGGCAATGTTTCCTGACGATACTTCCACTTGTAATATTTTCCGATACCGGTAACAAAACATATCCCCGCAAAACATTTTCCCATATATCCGATCTGAATCGCCAAAAGCATCTCCTGCACATTGGTAGAAAGCAGTTCGAAGGTATATCCCAACAGAATAAAAATATTCAGCACAATTGCAAGCACCACAAAGGAATTACTCTGCCTTCCTTTTTGGCGTAACAAAAGATACAACATGTACAAACAAATAATTACTCCGGCTATGTGAAGTTCAATCATAAATGCATACATTTTGCTACCTCCCACCTTGCTTTTGGGTAGAATCCGCCCACTTTACATACTTTCATTTATTATACAAAAAAAAAAGCATGCTGTCAGCATGCTTTTCCCCATTTTATCTAATCTTTTATGCAAATTCGTTCTTCTATAAACTGCTTTATTTCCTCTTTATCTTTAGCCATGGCAAATGCAAGTTCCGAATACAAATTATTCTCTGCCATTTTAAAATAACGATCATCCACACTGGCACTTTTTTTGCCTTCGGCATTTCTCTGCTGATTACGCTGGTACATGCATTTTAGTATGCCAACCAGTTGTTTTGGCTCGCAACTGAAAATCGCTTCTTTGTACCGCTTCTCTCTTTGCTTATCATCCGCAATCCAAACCGCCTCTATTTCGGGCATCTGATCAATAACCTCCAACGCCTGCTCCGCATCCATCGCTTTGCGAATCCGCTGTTTGTCACTATCGACCGGAATGTACAGTTTCGTCGTCGCCTCTTTTATCGGTACCATTAAATAATAAAGCTTTTTCTTATCACTCATCGGAAGGTCCAAATGTACTTTGTCTTCGATTTTACAAATTCCGTTATTCGCATTGATTACATAATCACCTATCTCAAACACTTGCTTACACCTCCATTAAATGCCTATATTCTTAGTATTCTCCCATATTTTAGCATTTTAAAAAAATTTATGTAAGCAAAATTTTTTTCAGCAACTACTGACGATAATAGGACAGAAACTCCTTCAGACTCTCTGCAGCCTTTAACAAATCTTCACACTTTGGCAGATAAACGATACGGAAATGATCCGGTTTCTCCCAATGGAAACCACCACCGTGTGTAAATAGAATATGTTTTTCTTTCAGGAAATCAAGGACAAATTTTTCATCATCCGTGATGTTCATTTTCTTTACATCTAATTTCGGGAACATATAAAATGCAGCCTTCGGCTTCACCACGCTGATACCATCCATCTCGCAGATGGCATTGTAGATACATTCTCTCTGTTCATAGATTCTTCCGCCCGCAGCAATCAGCTTTTTGGTTTCCTCTCTGCATGCAAGCGCTGCAGGAATCAATGACTGCGCCGGAACGTTAGAACAAAGACGCATGGACGAAAGAAGCTTAAGTCCCTCTATGTAGCCTTTGGCACGGGATTTATCTCCGCAAAGAACCATCCATCCGCAGCGGTACCCTGCAATCAGATGGGACTTGGAAAGTCCATTAAAGCTGATGGTAAGAAGGTCCGGAGCCAGCGATGCGAGCGCCGTGTGTTCATATCCGTCCATCACAAGCCGGTCATAAATCTCATCTGCAAACAAAATCAGGTCATGTTCTCTTGCAAGATCTACAATCTGCTGAAGAATTTCCACCGGATAAAGTGCACCTGTCGGATTGTTTGGATTGATCACTACAATTCCTTTTGTTTTATCTGTTATCTTGCTGCGCATATCTTCCATATCCGGATACCATTCCTGCTGTTCATCGCAGATATAGTGAACGGCGTTACCTCCGGCTAACGTTACCGAAGCCGTCCAAAGCGGATAATCCGGTGCCGGAACCAGAATTTCATCTCCCGGATCCAAAAGCCCCTGCATAGACATGGTAATCAGCTCGCTGACACCGTTTCCTGTATAAATATCATCCATGGAAACATTCGGCATATTCTTTTCTTTGCAGTAATCAAGAATTGCCTGGCGCGCAGCAACAATTCCTTTAGAATCCGAATACCCTTCAGTTTTCGTCAGATTTTCCGTAATCGCACGTGTCACCGCCTCCGGTGCATGAAACCCGAACGGCGCCGGATTTCCGATGTTCAGTTTTACAATATCAATTCCCTCTGCACTGAGTTTATCCGCCTCATCCATGATAGGTCCGCGGATATCATAGCAGACACAGTCCAGTTTTTTTGATTTTTCATACAATTTCATATTCTTTTATTCCCACTTTCATGCAGCATCCATGCACTGCTGTTTTTTCCTTTCTTATCATAGTATCTTTCATTTTGCGTGTCAATTACAGCCTTCACAAATCATCAAAAAAATACTCCGGTTATAAAAATTTCAACTCCGATGCCAATGAGAATTACGCCGCCGAGTACGGAAGCTTTACTTGACAGCTTTGTTCCGCATTTCTTCCCGGCGGAAAGCCCTGCCATGCAAATAACAAAGGTGACCAGCGCAATAATCATCGATGCCAGCAGAGCCTGTCCGCAGTTATAATCAGCAATTGTAAATCCAACTGAAAGTGCGTCAATTGATGTCGCTATCCCCTGAATAAACAACACCCACGCCGTCAACGTTTCTCTCTTTACATCTTCTTCCCCACCGCAAATGCCTTCGATCAGCATTTTCCCGCCAATAAAGGCAAGAAGAGCGAGTGCTATCCACGGAATAAACGGTTCAAACATTTTAAAATACCGAAGCATTGTGTGAACAAGAAGCCATCCCGTCATTGGCATAAATGCCTGAAAAAAGGCAAATACCCCTGCGACAGAACACATCCGTTTCTTTTTCATTGCCGGGGCATTTAAGCCATTTGCCAGGGACACTGAAAAAGCGTCCATCGCAAGACCCACGCCCAGTAAAATGCTGCTTACAAAAAATCTGATGCCAAGCTGCATTTTGATACCTGTTATGAAGTGACCTCTTGTCAAGAGTAAATTTCAAGAAATCACCACATTTTCCTTTCTTTAAATTTTAACACTGGGTACAGAGGCAGAGCCTCAGATCTAACAGTCCCCGGCCTTGGCCACTCTGTTATACGTG
>JAGAOK010000054.1 GCA_017623815.1 Lachnospiraceae bacterium | reverse complement strand
AAGAGCTGCGAACGGCTCATCATCAGAGGAATGTCTCTCAATCTCGTTGCCATCCAGGTCGGTATCTTTGATAGCCGGGATATCAAGCGGAGACGGCATAAACTCGATAACTGCATCCAACAGTTTCTGTACACCTTTGTTTCTGTAAGCAGTACCGCAGCAAACCGGGATTGCTTCACAGTTACAGGTAGCTTTTCTCAGAACCCTCTTCAGGTCCTCGTTGGTCGGCTCTTCGCCTTCCAGATACTGCATCATCAGATCATCGTCCAGCTCGCAGATCTTCTCTACCAGCTCAGAACGATACAGCTCTGCTTCATCAGCCATATCTTCCGGGATATCAACGATAGAAATATCGTCGCCCTTATCATCGTTGTAGATGTATGCTTTCATCTCAAACAGATCGATGATACCTTTGAACTCATCTTCTTTACCGATCGGCAGCTGCAGGCAGATTGCGTTCTTACCAAGTCTGGTCTTAATCTGCTCTACACAACCGTAGAAGTTAGCACCCAGGATATCCATCTTGTTGACGAAAGCCATACGCGGTACGTTGTAGGTGTCAGCCTGACGCCATACGTTCTCGGACTGCGGCTCAACGCCACCCTTTGCACAGAATACACCAACTGCGCCATCAAGTACACGAAGGGAACGCTCAACCTCTACTGTAAAGTCAACGTGTCCAGGAGTATCGATAATATTGATACGATGCTCTTCTGCACCCGGTTTTGCTTTGCAGTTTTCCTGCAGAGTCCAGTGACATGTTGTAGCGGCTGACGTAATGGTAATACCTCTTTCCTGCTCCTGTTCCATCCAGTCCATGGTTGCAGTACCTTCATGAGTATCACCAATTTTATAGTTTACTCCAGTATAATAAAGGATACGCTCAGTTGTTGTTGTCTTACCAGCATCAATATGAGCCATAATACCGATATTTCTGGTTCTCTCTAATGGATATTCTCTTCCAGCCAAGGTATTTCCTCCTTTTAGAATCTGTAGTGAGCAAATGCTTTATTAGCCTCTGCCATTTTATGCATATCTTCTTTTCTCTTAACTGCTGCGCCTGTGTTGTTCGCTGCATCTAAGATTTCGTTAGCCAGTCTTTCTTCCATTGTCTTTTCGCTTCTCTTACGAGAGAACATTGTAAGCCAACGAAGTGCTAAAGCCTGACGTCTGTCCGGACGTACTTCGATCGGTACCTGATATGTTGCACCACCGATACGTCTTGCTTTAACTTCGAGTGAAGGCATGATGTTGTTCATAGCCTCTTCGAATGTTTCGAGAGCCGGTTTACCGGATTTCTCTTCTACTCTGGCAAATGCACCGTAAACAATTTTCTGTGCTACACCTTTCTTACCGTCTAACATGATGTTGTTGATAAGTTTTGTAACCACTTTGTTGTTGTACATTGGATCTGCCAATACATCTCTTTTCTGAATATGTCCTTTACGTGGCACGGTTCTTCCCTCCTTAATAATATTATTAAATCATCGGTACTCACATGTTCTGACTAATGTGTGCGTGCGGTATTGCTTTATCCGCAAAAAATGCGTGAAATTGGAATCCCAACACTGAATTAGTTCTTATATTGTGGTACTAAGGCAAATATTATTTACCTGCTTTTGGTCTCTTTGCTCCGTATTTAGAGCGAGCCTGTTTTCTGTTCGCAACTCCCGCTGTATCAAGTGTACCACGGATAACGTGATATCTTGTACCTGGTAAGTCTTTTACTCTACCACCACGGATAAGCACTACGCTATGCTCCTGTAAGTTGTGACCTTCACCCGGAATGTAAGAAGTAACTTCGATTCCGTTAGAAAGACGAACTCTGGCGATTTTTCTAAGAGCTGAGTTAGGTTTTTTAGGAGTAGCTGTCTTAACAGCTGTACATACACCACGTTTCTGTGGAGAAGAAACATCAGTCGCTTTCTTATGAAGGGAGTTGTATCCTTTCTGAAGAGCCGGTGCTGTTGATTTCTTTACAGTTGTCTGACGACCTTTTCTAACTAACTGGTTAAATGTTGGCATTCTTTTTCACCTCATTTCGTTATAATTTGTTTTTTTCCTTGTGGCACACAAAAATAAATATGCATTTTCGTGCACACTACCTCAGTATAATTTTTCACGTCTTACTTGTCAAGACATTTTTAAAAAAAGAAGGCATCTTACAGATACCTTCTTTTCTTTCGTCTTATAATGTCTCAGTTACTGTTTCCTCTTCTTCTGCCGGAAGATCTGCCGGCTCTTCTGCATCCATGATATCATCTATCATTTCAAGCACTTCGAGTTCTTCTTCCGAATCAGTCTCTTCCAATTCCACACCTGCCATGGCAATGCGTTCGTCCGTATTCAGATTTACAGTTCTGTATCTCTTCATACCCGTTCCTGCCGGAATCAGTTTACCGATAATAACATTTTCTTTTAATCCGATGAGCGGATCGATTTTTCCTTTGATTGCTGCTTCTGTCAGAACTTTGGTTGTCTCCTGGAAAGAAGCTGCAGAAAGGAAGGAATTTGTTGCAAGGGCTGCTTTTGTAATACCGAGCATTACCTGGCTTCCCTCTGCCGGTTTCTTACCTGCAGCAACAAGTTCTTCGTTCATGTCTTCATACTCAAGTACATCTACCAGTGTTCCCGGAAGGAAACTTGAATCTCCGTTCTCTTCGATACGGATCTTCTTGAGCATCTGACGAACAATTACTTCAATATGCTTATCTGCAATATCTACACCCTGCAGACGATATACTCGCTGTACTTCACGGATCATGTAATCCTGAACCGCGCGGATACCTTTGATTTTTAACAGGTCGTGTGGATTTACGCTACCCTCTGTCAGTTCGTCACCGGCTTCGAGTGTCACACCATCCGTAATCTTGATACGTGAGCCATACGGGATAAGGTAAGCCTTTGTCTCGCCTGTCTCTTCGTTTGTGATTACAATCTCACGTTTTTTCTTCGTGTCTCTGATATTGGCAACACCGCCGAACTCAGCAATGATTGCAAGTCCCTTCGGCTTTCTTGCCTCGAAAAGTTCTTCGACACGAGGAAGACCCTGTGTGATGTCATCTCCGGCTACACCACCGGTATGGAATGTTCTCATGGTAAGCTGTGTACCCGGCTCACCGATAGACTGTGCTGCAATGATACCAACTGCTTCACCAACCTGTACCGGTTCACCTGTCGCCATGTTCGCACCATAGCATTTTGCACAGATACCATTGTGACAACGACATCCGAGAATGGTACGGATTTTTACTTTTTCGATCGGATTTCCATCAGCGTCTACGCCGATATTCATAATCTTCTCTGCACGGCTCGGTGTAATCATGTGATTTTTCTTTACGATTACATTGCCTTTATTATCTTTGATCTCTTCACAGGCATAACGTCCTGTGATTCGGTCTTTCAGACCTTCGATCATCTGTTTTCCATCCATGAATGCTTTTACATACATTCCCGGGATTTCCGGACGGCTTTCGCTACAATCAATCTCACGAATGATAAGTTCCTGTGAAACGTCAACCATACGTCTTGTCAGGTAACCTGAGTCAGCTGTACGAAGCGCAGTATCGGAAAGACCTTTACGTGCACCATGCGCTGACATGAAGTACTCAAGTACGTCAAGACCTTCACGGAAGTTTGACTTGATCGGAAGCTCGATGGTACGACCTGTTGTATCTGCCATAAGTCCACGCATACCTGCAAGCTGTTTGATCTGCTGGTTAGAACCACGGGCTCCTGAATCTGCCATCATGTAGATGTTATTGTACTTATCCAATCCTCCGAGCAGTACATCTGTCAGTTCTTTATCTGTCTCATTCCATGTCTCAACAACTGCTCTGTATCGTTCTTCTTCTGTAATAAGACCACGTCTGTAGTTTCTTGCAATCTTATCAACCGTTTTCTGTGCTTCCTCAAGCATTTCCTGTTTCTTGGAAGGCACTGTCATATCGGAGATTGATACGGTCATGGCAGCTCTTGTAGAGTATTTATAACCCATTGCTTTGATATCATCAAGAACTTCCGCCGTTGTTGTTGCACCATGTGTATTGATAACTTTTTCAAGGATCTGTTTTAATCCTTTTTTACCTACATGGAAGTCAACTTCCAATGCAAGAGCAGTTTCCGGATTTTCGCGATCCACATATCCAAGATCCTGCGGAATAATCTCGTTGAAAATAAATCTTCCGAGTGTTGACTCCACAACGCCTTCTACTACGCTGCCATCAGCCATAGCTTTTGACATACGCACTTTAATACGGCTGTGAAGTGTAATTACTTTATTTTCGTAAGCAAGGATTGCTTCGTTTACATTTTTAAAGCACTTGCCTTCTCCGTCTGCGCCCGGTCTTTCCTGTGTCAGATAGTAGATACCAAGAACCATGTCCTGAGAAGGAACGGCTACCGGACCACCGTCTGAAGGTTTCAAAAGGTTATTCGGAGATAAGAGAAGGAAACGACACTCTGCCTGCGCTTCTACTGAAAGTGGAAGATGTACAGCCATCTGGTCACCGTCGAAGTCGGCGTTGTAAGCAGTACATACAAGCGGATGAAGTTTAATCGCTTTACCTTCTACAAGGATCGGCTCAAATGCCTGAATACCTAATCTATGAAGCGTAGGAGCACGGTTCAGCATTACCGGATGTTCTTTGATTACTTCCTCAAGAACGTCCCAAACCTGTGTATCCAACTTCTCTACTAACTTCTTAGCATTTTTAATATTCTGTGAAATTCCTCTGGAAACGAGTTCTTTCATAACGAAAGGTTTGAACAACTCAATTGCCATCTCTTTCGGAAGACCACACTGATAAATCTTAAGTTCCGGTCCTACTACGATAACGGAACGTCCTGAGTAGTCTACACGTTTTCCGAGAAGGTTCTGACGGAAACGTCCGCCCTTACCCTTTAACATGTCGGAAAGTGACTTCAGTGCTCTGTTACCAGGTCCTGTCACCGGACGACCTCTACGACCATTGTCGATAAGAGCATCTACCGCTTCCTGAAGCATTCTCTTTTCGTTGCGCACGATGATGTCCGGCGCGCCGAGTTCAAGAAGTCTCTTTAAACGGTTGTTTCTGTTGATGATACGACGATACAGATCATTCAGGTCAGATGTTGCAAAACGTCCACCGTCAAGCTGTACCATCGGACGAAGATCCGGCGGAATTACCGGTACCACGTCAAGAATCATCCACTCCGGTTTATTTCCTGACTCACGGAATGCTTCTACAACTTCAAGTCTCTTGATGACACGGGCACGTTTCTGTCCGTTTGCATCTACGAGTTCTTCTTTCAGCTCTACGGAATCTTTTTCAAGATCGATTGCTGCAAGAAGTTCCTTGATTGCCTCAGCACCCATACCTACACGGAATGCAGAATAGCCATATGCTTCTCTTGCATCCTGATATTCTTTTTCAGACAATACCTGTTTGTACTCAAGGTTTGTGCTTCCTGCATCCAAAACAATGTAAGAAGCGAAATACAGAACCTTTTCCAGCACACGCGGAGAAAGGTCAAGCAAAAGACCCATTCTGCTCGGGATTCCCTTGAAATACCAAATATGGGAAACCGGTGCTGCAAGTTCAATATGTCCCATACGCTCTCTACGAACGCTGGATTTGGTTACTTCAACCTTACAACGATCGCAGACAACGCCTTTGTATCTGATTTTTTTGTATTTACCACAGTGACATTCCCAGTCTTTGCTAGGTCCGAAAATCTTTTCACAAAACAAACCATCTCTTTCCGGTTTTAACGTTCTGTAATTGATTGTCTCCGGTTTTAATACTTCACCGCGAGACCACTCTCTGATCTTCTCAGGGGATGCTAATCCGATTTTGATCGCATCAAATGTCACTGGTTCGTATGTTTCATTCTTTGTTTCTGACATTATGGCACTCCTTCCAACTTACGTTTGTAGACTCCTTATTCGTCATATGAATCCTCGAAAGAGACATCTTCCATCGCGAAATCATCAGCAAAATCCGAATCATCTTCCACGCTGACAAGCTCCTGACTCTCTTCGTCGAATTCCTGTTTCTGGTATCCCATGCTTGCTAAAGATTCTTCCTCGCCGTAGTTATAGCCGCCTTTTCCGTCTTCAAGATCGTAACGGATGGTTGACTCTGTATAATCTACTGTTTCTCTCATATCGATCTCTTCACGATTTTCATCGAGAACCTTCACATCAAGACCGAGGGACTGTAATTCTTTAAGAAGTACCTTGAAGGACTCCGGAATTCCAGGTTCAGGGATATTTTCACCCTTAATGATAGCTTCGTAGGTCTTAACACGTCCGATTACGTCGTCGGATTTTACAGTTAAGATTTCCTGCAATGTGTATGATGCACCATACGCCTCGAGAGCCCAAACCTCCATCTCTCCGAAACGCTGTCCACCGAACTGTGCTTTACCACCGAGCGGCTGCTGTGTAACGAGAGAGTAAGGACCGGTAGAACGTGCATGGATCTTGTCGTCTACCAGGTGGTGCAGTTTCAGATAATGCATGTGACCGATGGTTACCGGCGAATCAAAGAACTCACCTGTACGTCCGTCACGCAGTCTGACTTTACCGTTTCTTGAGAGCGGGACACCCTTCCAGAGTTCTCTGTGCGCTCTGTTCTCATATAAATATTCCATAACTTCCGGAAGTAATTCTTCTTAGTGTTTCTTTTCGAACTCTTCCCATTCAAGATTTACGTAATCATTTGCAAGTTCAAGTGTATCCATAATGTCACTTTCCTTTGCACCGTCAAATACCGGCGTTGCTACGTTAAATCCGAGCGCCTTTGCTGCTAAGGAAAGATGAATCTCAAGCACCTGTCCGATATTCATACGGGAAGGTACACCAAGAGGGTTTAACACGATATCCAGCGGACGACCGTTCGGAAGATAAGGCATATCTTCTACCGGAAGAACTCTGGAAACGACACCCTTGTTACCGTGACGACCTGCCATCTTATCACCGACAGAAATTTTTCTCTTCTGTGCAATGTAAATGCGAACTGCCTGGTTAACGCCCGGTGAAAGTTCATCACCATTTTCTCTTGTAAATACTTTAGCATCCACTACGATACCATACTCACCGTGAGGAACTTTAAGGGACGTATCACGTACTTCTCTTGCCTTCTCCCCGAAAATAGCACGAAGAAGTCTCTCTTCTGCTGTCAGCTCTGTCTCACCCTTCGGAGTTACTTTTCCGACAAGGATATCGCCTGCACGAACCTCTGCACCGATACGGATAATTCCGCGTTCGTCAAGGTCTTTGAGTGCATCTTCACCAACACCCGGAACATCTTTTGTAATCTCTTCCGGTCCGAGTTTTGTATCACGGGCTTCTGCCTCGTATTCTTCAATATGGATAGATGTATAAACATCTTCCTGTACTAATCTTTCACTTAATAAAACCGCGTCCTCGTAGTTATAACCTTCCCAGGTCATGAAACCGATGAGAGGGTTTTTACCGAGTGCAAGTTCTCCGCCGTCAGTAGAAGGACCATCTGCGATTACCTCGCCTGCCTCCACATGATCGCCTTTGAACACGATTGGTTTCTGGTTATAGCAGTTTGACTGGTTACTTCTTGCAAATTTTGTCAAACGATAGTCTTCTTTTTCACCATCATCATATGTCATCTTGATAAGTTCAGATGATACATATGTCACGGTACCTGCTTTTTTAGCAACCACACAGACACCTGAGTCTACCGCTGTCTTAGGCTCCATACCCGTTCCTACCGCCGGTGTCTCCGTAAAGAGAAGCGGAACGGCCTGACGCTGCATGTTGGATCCCATGAGGGCACGGTTTGCGTCGTCGTTCTGAAGGAACGGGATAAGGGCTGTCGCAACCGAGAAGATCATCTTCGGAGATACGTCCATATAATCGAACATCTCTTTCGGATACTCCTGCGTCTCCTCTTTGTATCGACCTGATACAGAAGTTCTCTTAAAGTGCCCTTCTGCGTCAAGCGGCTCACTCGCCTGTGCCACATGGTAATTATCCTCTTCATCCGCTGTCATATAAACAACTTCATCTGTAACACGCGGATTATCTGCATCTGTTTTATCAATTACGCGATAAGGCGCTTCCACAAAACCATACTCATTAATTCTTGCATAAGAAGCCAGTGAGTTGATAAGACCGATGTTCGGACCTTCAGGGGTCTCAATCGGACACATTCTTCCGTAATGAGAATAGTGAACGTCTCGAACCTCGAATCCGGCACGATCTCTTGAAAGACCACCAGGACCAAGTGCGGATAAACGTCTCTTATGTGTAAGCTCACCGAGCGGATTATTCTGATCCATAAACTGAGAAAGCTGTGAAGAACCAAAGAACTCTTTCACTGCTGCCTGTACAGGCTTAATATTAATCAATGCCTGTGGCGTTACTTCCTCTGAATCATGTGTTGTCATTCTTTCACGAACTACTCTTTCAAGTCGTGTAAGACCTACTCTGTACTGATTCTGGAGAAGTTCTCCAACCGCACGGATACGTCTGTTACCAAGGTGATCGATATCATCATCATTACCAAATCCATATTCAAGATGAATATTGTAGTTAATAGACGCAATGATGTCCTCTTTTGTAATGTGTTTCGGAACAAGTTCTGACACGTTCTGCGCAATTGCTGCTGCAAGTTCTTCCGGTTTCTCAGAGAAATCCTGTAAAATCTGCTGAAGAACAGGGAAATAAACCAGCTCTGTGATTCCGAGTTGTTTCGGATCACAATCAACAAAACTGGTCAGATCTACCATCATATTAGAAAGAATCTTAACTTCTCTTTCCTCTCCCGCAACCCACACAAACGGTATTGCTGCGTTCTGGATTGCATCTGCAAGTTCTGCTGTAACAACCGTTCCTGCCTCTGCAATCACATCACCCGTAAACGGATTTACAACATCCTGTGAAAGCGTAGCATGTCTGATACGGTTTTTCAGCGCAAGTTTTTTATTGAATTTATAACGACCTACTTTTGCAAGGTCATAACGTCTAGGATCAAAGAACATTGCCGTAATCAGACTCTCTGCACTTTCCACGCTGAGAGGCTCACCCGGACGGATTTTTTTGTATAACTCTAAGAGACCCTCTTCATAACTTCCTTCCGGACTTTTCTCTGTTATTGAAGGGTCTTTATCAAGGCTGGCCATGATCTTAGGTTCATCACCGAACAGCTCAATAATTTCTGAATTTGTACCAATTCCGAGCGCACGAACTAAAACCGTGATCGGAACCTTTCTTGTTCTATCGACACGAACACTGAAAACGTCATTGGAATCTGTCTCATACTCTAACCACGCACCACGGTTCGGAATTACAGTACAAGAATAAAGTTCTTTACCAATTTTATCATGCGCGATTGCATAATAGATACCCGGAGAACGTACAAGCTGACTTACGATAACACGTTCAGCACCATTGATTACAAATGTACCTGTCTCTGTCATAAGAGGCAGATCACCCATAAAGATTGTATGCTCTGTAATCTCTTCTTTCTCCTTATTGTAAAGACGAACTTTTACCTTTAACGGCGCTGCATATGTTGCATCTCTTTCCTTACACTTCTCAATCGAGTACTTAACCTCATCTTCGCAGAGCTCAAAATCCACGAATTCAAGACTTAAGTGCCCACTGTAGTCAGCAATCGGAGAGATATCTGCAAACACTTCTTTGAGACCCTCTTTCAGGAACCACTGATAGGAATCCTTCTGAACCTCAATAAGATTTGGCATATCCAAAACTTCTTTTTGCCGCGAGTAACTCATACGCAAATGCTTGCCGGAAGCAATCGGACGTATTCTGTTCTTTTCCATTGACATTCACCTCGTTCATATTTATTCATCAATTTCTATGCAAAAGGGCATAAAAATAGCATGCTACACCACAATAGTGCATTGTCTATTGTACTACAAGTCTTTTTTTGAGTCAATAAATTTTTTGGGAAATTTTTTCAGTATTTTTTGTACAGATTTGTCAGATAAGAGTTCGAAAAAGAAAACCGGGCGACTTTCTGTCACCCGGCACACCACTCTTTTTATTATTTAAGAGTAACTTTAGCGCCTTCAGCTTCAAGTTTAGCTTTGATATCATCAGCTTCTTCTTTAGATGCGCCTTCTTTGATTACCTTAGGAGCTCCGTCAACTACATCTTTTGCTTCTTTTAAGCCAAGACCTGTAGCTTCACGAACAACTTTGATAACTTTAACTTTGTTTGGTCCAACTTCTGTTAACTCTACGTCGAACTCTGTCTTTTCCTCTTCAGCTCCGCCTGCTGCACCACCTGCTGCTGCAACTACAACGCCTGCTGCTGCAGATACGCCGAATTCTTCTTCACAAGCTTTTACTAAATCGTTTAATTCTAAAACTGTTAACTCTTTGATAGCATCAATAAGTTCTGCTGTTGTTAATTTTGCCATTTTATTTTCCTCCATTTTAAAATTTTATTATTTCAATTTGTTTTTCATTATTCTGCTGATTCTTCAGCCGGTGCTTCTGCTGCAACTTCTTCTGCTGCCGGAGCAGCCTCTGCTACTGCTTCACCAGCGCCACCTTTTTCAGCAATCTGTTTTACGACGCGAGCAAAGTTAGCGATAGGTGACTGCATGCTTCCAAGTAATTTGGAAAGTAATTCTTCTCTGCTTGGAATGTCTGCAATGCTAGCGATACCAGCTGCATCGTAAGCAACACCTTCCACAACACCACCTTTGATTTCAAGTGCCTTTGCCTCTTTTGCAAATTTACCCATCACACGGGCAGGTGCTGTTGCATCTGTAGATGAGATTGCTACTGCACTCGGTCCTTCAAGATACGGAGCAAGAGCTTCAAAATCTGTTCCCTTGAATGCAAAGTTCATCATTGTGTTTTTGTATACTTTGTAAACAACATCATTTTCACGACAGAGTTTACGAAGTCTTGTATCCTGCTCTACTGTAAGTCCACGGTAGTCAACAAGAACAACTGACTGAGCATCTTTGATGTAACCGGAAATCTCTTCTACGATTGGTTGTTTTAATTCAACTTTAGCCATTTCATTACCTCCTTATAGATTTTGGTGCCGAAAGGAGTCTAGCTTTATAAAAAAGCCTCCTGAAAACAGGAGGCATAAGAATACACTAACTCATCTCTCCTCGGTAGGCGATACACTTACGCTCTTTTGAGCACCTACTGTCTTCGGCATTGGTCTTACGACCTTGTATAGATTACCATATGCTATTTCTGATGTCAAGCACAAAAGTAAGTTTTTTCGCCTGATTTTAAGCATTACCGGCTCTACCAGTTCATAACCCCATCCGCATCAAGCGTTATATTCGGCGACAATCTTTGCAGATAATCCAGCACTCTCTGTTTCTCTCCGTCATAAAGCATGGAAGTAGAACAGTTTTCCTGTCTTGCCGGAATAATCTGCACCGCTTTCACCCCCTCTTTTTCTACGGTCACTTTTAGAAGCGCCGTATCAAGAGCTTTTGAATTGAACCAGTAATTCCCCAGGCTATAAACAACCGGAACCCCATTCACGCTATCCAGCCCCTGCAAGCAATGCGGATGTGCTCCGACAATGATATCCGCACCTGCTTTACTGATCAGATCTGCCTGATGCGGCTGCGCCCAATCAAGTGTATCCGTATTTTCCGTCCCCCAGTGAATATATACAATCAGAACATCGCATGTCTTTTTCGTTTCTTCAATCAAGTTCAAAAAGTGTATCAGCTCGTCTTCCGAAAAGCAGCGCAGCACTCCCGCTGCATTTTCTGTTGCCCCTTTCGTATCCGGCGTATCCAGTCGCTCAATCTGTGTCGCTGCCAGAATTGCAATTTTTATCCCATTTATCTCCATGCAAACCGGCTCAGATGCTTCCTCCAAATTTCGTCCGGCCCCGACGTATTTTATATTCGCGTCTCCAAGAATATCCAAGGTATCCAAAAGCGCAACCTCTCCATGATCATACGCATGATTATTAGCCAGCGAAACAACATCCACCCCCATCTCATGGAGGAGATTTACATTTTCCGGCTTGCTACGAAACGTAAATGCCTTTTCCGGAATCGGAGTCCCTCTGCCGGAATAGGGGAATTCATTATTCACCATACAAACATCCGACTGTCGCATCTCCGAAAGCAAATCCGCCGAAATACAACTTTCAATGGAACCTCCCCGCTGTGCAAGCGATGCCATGTTAGCAAACGGGTCATGAAAACAAATATCGCCTCCAAATGTCAGTATCACCTCTCCGGATATCTCCGGAATCTCTTCTGCAACCACCTCTTCTCCCGGTTCATCTTCTTCCTGCGCCGCTTCTTCGAACATTTCTTCTGCGACCGCCCCTTTCACAGTGTCCTCAGCTATTTCCCCCGGAGTTAGCGGTACTTCTTCCTCCGTATGCACAACTGCAATGGTTTCACTTTCTTCCGTCTGCGATGCCGCTTTCCATTTCATGGCTCCAACCAGCACAAGCGCTCCAACCAGAAGCGTCACAAAAAAGGTCCCCAGAAAATATTTTATTTTTTTCTTCGTACTCTTCTTCATAATCTCCCTTTCATCCCTATGTGATTCTGCTGAAATTATACAAAAAAAATGAGTGCTTGACAATGTCAACCACTCATTTGAACCTCTCATTAGAACTTAAGCGTATTTACTTTTACACCAGGTCCCATTGTAGGAGCAAGTGTTACACTCTTTAAGTATGTTCCCTTCAATGTGCTCGGTTTTGCTTTCTGAATTGCTTCCATAAGAGCATTGAAGTTCTCTTCTAATTTCTCTTCTGTGAAAGAAGCTTTTCCGATCGGCACATGGATAATGTTATTCTTATCTAATCTGTACTCAATCTTACCTGCTTTGATATCAGCAACTGCCTTAGCAACATCCATAGTTACAGTTCCGGCTTTCGGGTTCGGCATTAAACCTTTCGGTCCTAATACTTTACCAAGACGACCTACAACACCCATCATATCAGGTGTAGCAACAACAACGTCGAAGTCAAGCCATCCGTCGTTCTGAATCTTCGGAATGAGCTCTTCTCCACCTACGTGATCTGCTCCTGCATTTTCAGCCTCTGTTAATTTGTCGTTTTTCGCGAATACTAAAACACGAACTGTTCTACCTGTTCCGTTCGGAAGAACTACAGCGCCACGGATCTGCTGATCTGCATGACGTCCGTCACATCCTGTACGGATATGAGCTTCAATTGTTTCATCAAATTTTGCAACAGCTGCTTTTTTTGCTAATGCGATAGCTTCTGACGGATCATACTGTACTGCACGATCGAAAGCTTTTGCAGCCTCGTTGTATTTTTTACCATGTTTCATTTCGTTTACCTCCTACCTGGAATCTTATTCTTCTACTTTGATTCCCATACTTCTTGCTGTACCTGCGATCATGCTCATAGCTGCTTCGAGGCTGGCTGCATTTAAGTCTGGCATCTTTGTCTCAGCGATTTTCTGTAAATCTGCTTTAGAAATTGTAGCAACTTTTGTTTTGTTAGGTGTTGCTGAACCGGACTGGATTTTGCAAGCCTTCTTAAGAAGTACTGCTGCAGGCGGAGTTTTTGTTACAAAACTGAAACTTCTGTCTGCGTAAACTGTAATTACTACAGGGATGATCATATCACCCTGATCAGCTGTTCTTGCGTTGAACTGTTTTGTAAATTCAACGATGTTTACACCATGCTGTCCAAGTGCAGGACCAACAGGTGGTGCTGGTGTAGCTTTACCAGCAGGGATCTGTAACTTAATGTATCCTTCTACTTTCTTTGCCATTTTGGCACCTCCTAATAAATTGTGGTAGTGGCGGACAAAGCGTCCTCCCACAGCTCACGAGCTGAACCTTCTTATATATAAGTAGGAATTCATCCTATGAACTTCGTTACAAGTTCGTCTTACGACATTTTTCTAATTTCTGCAAAGCTGATTTCAACCGGTGTCTCACGGCCGAACAACTCTACATTGATTGTTGCAACCTGTTTGCTAAAGTCCATTCTCTGAACAACACCCACGGTATCTTTCCAGACACCTGCAACAACCGCAATCATATCTCCCTCTTCAAAATCAACAGAAATATTCTCTGTCTTGATTCCGAGCGGTTTCATTTCTGCTTCTGTCAAAGGAACCGGTTTGCTCCCCGGTCCGACAAAGCCCGTGACACCTCTTGTGTTACGAACAACATACCAGGTATCATCATTCATCACCATATTGATCAGCACATAACCCGGGAACATTTTTTTCTGAACTGTTTTCTTTGCCCCGTTCTTTACTTCGACAACATCCTGCATCGGAACACGCACTTCGAGAATCTCTTCTTCCAAGTGGCGATTGTCTATGGTCTTTTCAATATTGGCTTTGACTTTATTTTCATAACCTGAATAGGTATGGACTACATACCAGTTTGCTTCTGCCATATTGCCACCCTCGCTCTACATTGTAATAAAGTTGATTGCATATTGAATAACCGTATCAAGTAATGCAATAATCAGTCCCAGAATCACAGAAATGATTGTTACTGCTACTGCCTGTTTGCCGAGTGTAGTTTTGTTAGGCCAAATAATTTTTTTGAACTCTGCCTTAAGGCCTTCTGTAAAGCCTTTCTTTTCTGTACTACTTTCTCCCATAACTTACTCCTATCTATTCCCTGATCTGACAGATTATTTCGTTTCTTTGTGTAAAGTATGAGTTTTGCAGAATCTACAATATTTCTTTGTTTCCATTCTTTCCGGATGTAATTTCTTTTCCTTTGTCATATTGTAGTTACGATTCTTACATTCTGTACATGCTAATGTAATTTTTGTACGCATATCTATTTCCTCCATTCACCGCTTTTTAAGCATAAAAAAAAGACCTAATGTCATCTCGCTAATCAAATATATCACACCAAATGCACAGCGTCAAGCGGTTTTCCACTATTTTTAAACTATTTTTTTGTGCACACTTGCATTTGACATTCTCCTATGATATATTTAGTTTATAAAAATAGATTTTTATCGTGCTTAATAATGCCCTTGCCGGGACTATGACAAGGATTGTCTCATCTTAAGTCCCCACGCAAACGCAATTTCAAGGAAGAAAGGAGGGCTCTTATGGCAATTAATATCGGCGCATTGAATCAGGTTTACAATCATTACCTGACAGAGTATGCCCCTAAAACAAATTCGCCGCTCGACACTCACAAAAAGAGTGATTTGCGCAACATTTATAATTCCATCGTTAAACTGAATAAAGAGTCACCCCTTTATATCCTAGACAAAAGCGAGGCGTCCAAAGCATACGCCGTAGGGCTCAAGGAAAGCGCGCGTGCATTCCATAACTCTGTCATGGCCACTCGGAGCACGTTGGATGACAACGACATTCTTGACCAGAAAAAAGCATATTCTTCCAATCCGGAAATTGCCACTGCAACATATATCGGAATTGGAGAAAACGCATCTTCGTCTCCGACTTTTTCTCTGGAGGTAGCGCATTTGGCCAAACCACAGGTAAACCTCGGCCGCGCACTTGTCTCAGAAGAACGCCCAGCCCTTACACCGGGCAGTTATTCCTTTGATGTGTCTATCAAAGATGTCAGTTATGAGTTTCAGTTCGAACTCCACGAAGAAGATTCGAACCTCGATATACAAAACAGATTGCAGCGCCTGATTTCCAACGCCAACATCGGCCTTGAAGCTTCTGTTCTTGAAGACGGCGAAGGAAACAGCACTCTTAAACTCGAATCTGTTGCTACCGGTATTCTTTCAGACAAAGAAACGTTATTCGAAATCAGCGATGAGCATACCAGCCAGACAAGAGGTATCGTGGATCATCTGGGCCTTGATTTAGTCAGCCAGCCACCCGCTAATGCTCTGTTTGAGATTAATGGCATCGAAAGAACTGCATCTTCCAATACCTTTACGGTGGAGAAAGTATATGAGATTACTTTGAACGGCCCAAGCAGTGCACCGGGAATCACAACGGAAATCGGACTAAAAAACGATGTAGACAGTTTGTCCGAAAACATCCACTCCCTCGCAGAAAGTTATAATCGTTTTTTGGATAACACTTCTGCCAATTCCGGAAAGCACTCAAAAAGTTCGCAGCTCTTAAACGAAATTGGCTATATTACAAGACATTATGCAGGCCATCTGGATGCACTCGGTCTTACGTTTTCACCTGACGGGCACTTATCTGTCAACGATGACAAACTAAGCACTGCCGCTTCCGGCGCAGATAGCGAGGCTTTTACCCCGGTCAAGGATTTCGCTAACTCGATGCTTCGCAAGAGCAGTCAGATTTCTTTAAATCCGATGCAATACGTAAACAAGACCATAGTCGCCTATAAAAATCCGGGCAAAAATTACCCATCGCCGTACATTACAAGTGCGTACAGCGGAATGTT
>JAGAOK010000053.1 GCA_017623815.1 Lachnospiraceae bacterium | reverse complement strand
GGATTGTTTGTGTTTTCGCTTGGTACGCAGGTGATTGTGCGTATGGCGATGATAAAAGGATTGAAACCGAGAGATGCGGCTGCACAGGAGCGTGCGGCGAAAAAGGCTTCGGCAGAGAATAAATAAAGACGCGACAAATATAATAAGAAAGTACAAGTGCTTTGTCACAGTAGTGGCAGGGCACTTTTTTTGTGCGCTTACGGTGTTTTGGCAGCTTGTGGAGCGAAAGGTTGGAGGGGGAATGTGATAAAAACAAGATATTGACTATTTTTGTCATGGAAAAAATAAAATTATGTCAACCATATAGCGAGAGAGAAAAGACAAAACCTCCGACACTTTCAGAGAGAATCAACAATACAATCAATCAAAAAACCTGAAAATCCTATTGCAAAATCATAAAAAATGGCTTAAAATGATAACAGAGTGGTAGAAAGTGGTGCAAGTGGGGTGAAAAGTGGTGCGAAAAGTGCCAAAGAAAAATTAAAAACAGAGCCTCACTAAAATAACAGGTGATAGCTATGTTCATGGGAGAGTACAGTCATACAATCGATGCCAAGGGCCGACTGATTATCCCGTCCAAACTCCGCGAGGAACTCGGCGAGAATTTCGTCGTAACCAAGGGGCTGGATGGGTGTCTCTTTGTGTATCCGATGGAAGAATGGAATCTCCTGCATGATCGTCTCAAAAGCCTGCCACTGACCAATCCGAACACCCGAAGATTAAACCGTTTCTTTCTTGCCAGCGCATCCGGCGGTGAGATAGACAAGCAGGGGCGAGTACTTGTTCCGACGGTACTGAGGGATTTCGCCAAAATAGAAAAAGATGTCGTTCTCCTCGGAGTGGGAAACCGGATAGAAATTTGGGACAAGACAGCATGGGAGAATGAATCAGAATACGGCGATATGGATGAAATTGCAGAACAGATGGCAGAACTTGGATTCCAAATCTAAAAAGAGCAGAGGTTACAATGGTTTTTTCGCATAAATCGGTATTATTAAATGAAACAATTGAAGGACTTGATATAAAACCGGACGGAGTTTATGTGGATGGAACCTTGGGCGGCGCCGGTCACTCAAGCGTGATTGCCTCAAAACTTTCTAAGAAGGGGAGATTGATTGGAATCGATCAGGATGCAGCCGCGATTGCGACAGCCGGAGAGAGGCTTGCACCGTATGGTGACAAAGTGCAGATTGTCCGCAGCAATTATGAAAATATGTGTCAGGTGGTAAAGGAGTGCGGATTTTCAAAAGTGGACGGAATCCTGCTTGACCTTGGAGTTTCTTCTTACCAGCTTGATACGATTGAGAGAGGTTTTTCCTATAAATATGATACGAATCTGGACATGCGTATGGATGAGAGACAGACGCTGAACGCAGAGACGATTGTGAATGAATACGGAGAAATGGAACTGTTCCGCATCATCAGAGATTACGGAGAAGATAAATTTGCCAAGAACATTGCCAAGCATATTGTGGCAGCGAGGGCAAAAAAACGAATAGAGACAACTTATGAACTAAATGAGATCATCAAAGCAGCGATTCCTGCCAAGATGCGCGAGGGCGGCGGACATCCGTCCAAACGTACCTATCAGGCGATTCGCATTGAGTGCAACCGGGAACTGGATGTCCTTAGAGATACACTCGATGCCATGATTGATCTTCTTGCGCCGGGCGGAAGGCTATGTATCATTACCTTCCATTCTTTAGAAGACCGGATTGTAAAAACAAATTTTAAGAAAAACGAGAACCCGTGTACTTGTCCACCGTCTTTCCCGGTGTGTACATGCGGTAACAAATCAAAAGGGAAGGTAATAACCAGAAAACCGATTCTTCCGTCAGCAGAGGAGATGGAGGAAAACAGCAGAAGCAAGAGCGCGAAACTGAGGGTTTTTGAAAAAACAGAGTAGAATAGAGGGAAACGGATATGGCTAAGAGACAGAGAAGATATGCGTCATACTCCAGAAGCGTGGAAGGAAATACAGTAAGAAAATATAATAACGATTTTGATGTGGTACGTGAGCTTGAGAGAGAGCCGAAAAAGCAGATCAGCAAGCAGACAAGACGTAACAGAGAGAAAGCAAAATTCTTAAGCCCGGGACAGGTTGCATTTTTGTTTGCTAGTATTTGTCTTGTAGGAGTGGTTCTTTACGGTTATTTGACACTCCAGTCGGCAAATACAGCGGCTGCAGCGGAGGTGGCGGCGCTTCAGAGTCAGCTTAACACAATGAAACTTGACAATGAAGAAGAGTATAGTAGAATTATGAGTAGCGTAAATATGGAAGAGATAAAGGTAAGAGCAATCGAACAGCTGGGCATGCAATATGCACAGGAGGGACAAGTGATCGAGGTTCCGTGCGCTACGGACGATTACGTGCGTCAGTATCAGTCGATGCCGTAATGCCGAATAATGCGAGGTGGAAAGACGTTGAGTCCAAGAAGACGAATTCATAAAAAGAAAGCCGGAGACAGATTCGGAATAAAAAAACAAAAGAAGCTGGTAGTATTGTTTGCATTAATACTACTGGCTTTCGTTGGTTTAAGCATACGACTTATCTGGATTTATCAAAAGGACGGGGAAAAGTACAAAAAACAGATTCTGTCGCAGCAGGAATATGACAGTAAAACCCTCCCGTACAAAAGAGGAGAGATTCTTGATGCCAACGAGACAAAACTGGCATACAGTGAAAAGGTATATAATCTCGTAGTGGATGCGAGGGTAATCAATGCCAGCAAGGCGGAAAATGCGATAGAAACTACGGTTTCGGCACTGGGGCGGTATTTCGGAGTGGATACGGCAGCAATGCGTGAGCATATTACCACGAACAAAGAGAATCAGTATCATGTTGTTTTAAAAGCACTTGAATATGACAAGGTGGCACCGTTTTTGGAAGAACAGCAAAAGAATAAGTCGATTGTTGGCATATGGTTCGAGGAAGAATATAAGAGAAAATATCCGTATTCGACATTGGCGTCGTCGGTGATTGGATTTACCGGTTCGGATAATAACGGAACCTTTGGCCTTGAAGAGTATTATAACAGTACGCTCAACGGAACGAACGGAAGAGAGTACGGATATCTTACGGAAGATTCCACGCTGGAACGTACAACGATTGCAGCACAAAATGGCCATACGATTGTTACATCGCTTGATGTGAATATTCAGAATGTCGTGGAAAAATACATTCAGCAGTTTAACGAGGCACACAGGGGTGAGTACCGCAGCGGAGAAGACGGAAGTACCAATACCGGTGTGGTAGTGATGGATCCGAATACCGGAAACGTATTGGCAATGGCGGATTATCCGAATTTTGACCTGAACAATCCAAAGGATCTGACACCGTTTTATTCAGAAGAAGAGATTGGTGCGATGACGGATGAACAGATGTATGAGTGCCTGAATAAAATATGGCGTAATTATTGCATCTCCGATACGTATGAACCGGGTTCCGTTTCTAAGGCGATGACCATTGCAACAGGTCTGGATACCGGGAAACTGACAGGGAATGAATCTTATTATTGTGAAGGTGTTATGGAAGTCAGTAAGCACAAGATTCGTTGTCACAAAAGAATCGGACACGGAATGTTGAATGTGTCACAATGTCTGGAGCAGTCCTGCAACATGGGATTGATTCAGATGGCGAACGTCATAGGAAAAGATACACTGACCAGATATCTTTATAATTTTAATATCGGACTGAAAACCAATATTGACCTGGCGGGAGAAGCACGTACCAATACACTGGTGTATAATCCGGAAAATATGGTAGCTTCCGACCTTGCAATCTCCAGTTTCGGACAGGGATATATGGTAAATATGATTCAGATGACATCGGCTTTTTCTTCCATTATCAATGGCGGAAAATACTATGAACCGCATGTGGTGACCGAAATCCGCAATGAGGACGGTACTACCATCGAAAAGATTCAGCCGCGTGTGCTTAAGCAGACCATTTCGGCGACGACATCGGATAAGATGAAAGTATATCTTGCCAATGTCTGCAGCCTCGGAACCGGAACGACAGCAGTGCCGGCCGGGTATCTGATCGGCGGAAAAACAGGAACGGCGGAGAAGCAGCCGCGTGGAACCGGAGATTATGTCGTATCATTTATGGGCTTTGCCCCGGCAGATGATCCGAAGGTGGTAGTGTATGT
Organism: Lachnospiraceae bacterium; assembly: GCA_017623815.1. Taxonomy (GTDB): domain Bacteria; phylum Bacillota; class Clostridia; order Lachnospirales; family Lachnospiraceae; genus SVFI01. The sequence continues at coordinate 17,905 of JAGAOK010000053.1, read as the reverse complement.
GGTAATTGATGAACCAAACGTAGAGGATCAGCCACACTCCAGCTTTGCACAGGAACTGGCACAGGGGATTTTTACAGAGATTCTTCCATATATGAATGTGTTCCGGACGGAGGATTTGACAGAAGAAGAGAAGGCGAAACTGGAAGAAATGCATATCCTTCCGGTAAGCGGCAATTCAGTCCCGCAGGATGAAAACAACGGCGTGGAGTTTGAAAGAGACGAAGAGACCGGTTATATCATTGATCCGGCGACAGGAGAACTGCTCGATCCGCAAACCTATGCGCCGGCAGAGGGCGATTATTCCGATCTTGGCGGAATTGTCGGTGTGGAGCATAAGCAGGAGCAGAGCGAATTTACTGCAGGAGCAGGTTTCTGACGGTGAATCCGTAAAACTTTGAATAACCTTACAAAATGTTTAATAAATTATCATAACAGACATTTGTGAGGCAACTATGCGGGGATATAAAACATATCATCGAAAAAAGATTTTGTTTTTCTTTATGGTGTGTCTTGTGCTTATGCTTATTTTGATGGGGCGTCTGGTATATCTGATGGTGTTTGAATCAGAGTATTATTCGCAGAAGGCATTACAGCTCCATGAGCGTGAGCGCAGTATAAAAGCCGCCAGAGGAGAAATACTGGATCGCAACGGCAAGGTGCTTGCATCGAATCGTACCGTATGTACGATTTCTGTAATTCATTCCCAGATTGAGGATGCGGATGCAGTGACGAGACTGTTGTGCGAGCAGCTTGGGCTTTCGGAGGAAACGGTCCGTAAAAAAGTGGAAAAAGTTTCTTCCATTGAAAAGATTAAGAGTAACGTATCCAAAGAGATTGGAGACCGCATTCGCAAGGCTGATCTTGCCGGAGTGAAAGTAGACGAGGATTACAAGCGCTATTATCCGTACGGTACCCTTGCCAGCAAAGTGTTAGGGTTTACAGGAGCAGACAATCAGGGCATTATCGGGTTGGAAGTAATCTATGAAGATAAAATGCGCGGAACCGATGGGATTATCTATACGGTGACAGATGCCCGTGGCGTGGAACTCGATGCAGTCGGGGAAAGCCGCATGGATCCGCAGGCCGGAAACAGTCTGAAGGTCAGTATTGACATTAATATCCAGTCATATGCCACGATGCTGGCAGAACAGGTGATGAAGGCAAAGGAGGCGGAAGGGGTATCCATTCTTTCCATGAATCCGAAAACCGGGGAGATATATGCCTGTGTTAATGTTCCGGAGTTTGATTTGAATCAGCCGTATACCTTGACAGAGCAGTACCTGCAGCTCCGGGGAGAAAAACTGACGGATAATACACAGGATGAACTCAATCGGATGTGGCGTAACAACTGCATCAACGATACGTATGAGCCGGGATCGACATTTAAAGTAATCACGGCCGCCGCAGGACTTTCCGAAGGGGTTGTGCGGGAGGAAAACAGATTTCACTGCCCGGGATTTTGTGTGGTGGAGGATCGCAGGATCCGGTGTCACAAGTACGGCGGACATGGAAGTGAAGATTTTGTGCAGGCTACCATGAATTCCTGCAATCCGGTGTTTGTAGCGGTAGGACTTGCGCTTGGCCCGGAGACTTATTATGAATATTTTGAAAAATTCGGTCTATTGCAAAAAACCGGAATTGATCTTCCGGGAGAAGCAAATACTATTATGCATAAAAAAGAAGATATCGGACTTGTGGAACTGGCGACCATGTCTTTCGGGCAGTCGTTTCAGGTGACGCCGGTCCAGCTTTTGACTACGGTCAGCTCGATTGTCAACGGCGGGAATCGCATTACACCGCATTTTGCCACAGGGATTGTAGATGCGGACGGAAATTCGGTGGAAGAATTTTCCTATCCGGTTCGTCAGGGCATTGTGTCTGAGGAGGTTTCGGCGAGGATGCGTGCGATTTTAGAGCGGGTCGTTTCGGACGGAGGCGGAAAAAACGGACAGGTGGAGGGATATGCCGTCGGCGGAAAAACCGCGACCAGCCAGACACTTCCGCGAGGAAGCGGACGCTACATATCTTCGTTTATCGGATTTGCGCCGGCAGATGATCCGCAGATTATTACGCTGGTTGTCATTCAGGCACCAAAGGGTGTATACTATGGTGGGACGATTGCAGCTCCGGTAGTGAGGAAGTTATACGAAAATATACTGCCTTATCTGGAAATAGAGAAGAGCAGCAAAGATACAGAAAGGGAATAAATTATGAATTTTGATTACACCATTGTCATTCCTGCAATTATTGCATTTTGCATCAGCGCGTTATTAGGACCGGTCATGATACCGTTTCTGCGCAGACTCAAAGTCGGTCAGACCATAAGAGACGAGGGGCCGCAGACACATCTTCAAAAGAATGGCACGCCTACGATGGGCGGTTTGATTATTCTTACGGCAGTTCTTGTGACCTCACTTTTTTATGTCAAGGATTACCCGAAAATCATTCCGGTGCTGTTTTTGACCCTTGGGTTTGGACTGATTGGATTTTTGGATGACTACATCAAAGTGGTTTTGAAGCGTTCGATGGGACTGCGTGCATGGCAGAAGATGGCGCTGCAGATTGTTGTAACTGCAATTTTTGCATATTATGTAGTCAATGTGGCAGGTGTGGATCTGGCAATGCGAATTCCGTTTGCGGGAGAACAGTATCTGGATTTCGGAAAGATAGGAAATATTATTTTTCTGTTCATTGTTGTGGTCGGTACCGTAAACGGTACGAATTTTACGGATGGTCTTGATGGGCTTGCAACCAGCGTGACCAGTCTGGTTGCTACGTTCTTTACTGTAGTTGCCATTGGATTTGGCAGCGGGATTGAACCGATTACCTGTGCGGTGGTGGGTGCACTTTTGGGATTCCTTTTGTTCAATGGGTATCCTGCGAGCGTATTTATGGGAGATACCGGGTCGCTGGCTCTCGGAGGCTTTGTGGCTGCATGTGCCTATATGATGCAGCTTCCGCTCTTTATATTGATTGTCGGATTTATTTATCTGGCAGAGGTGCTTTCCGTAATGTTACAGGTAAGTTACTTTAAGCTGACACACGGAAAACGTATTTTTAAAATGGCACCGATTCATCATCATTTTGAACTTTGCGGATGGAAAGAAACGAAAGTGGTCGGTGTATTTTCCATCGTGACGGCCATTCTGTGCCTGATCGCGCTGGTAGCAATTTAAGGAGAGATAGCATATGACATTGGAAGCAAAAAATGTTCTTGTGGTCGGTTCCGGAAAGAGCGGAATTGCGGCAGTAAAACTTCTGCTGAAGGCCGGAGCCAATCCTTGTCTTTTGGATGGCAATAAAGAACTGACAGAAGATATATTAAGAGAAAAAATCGGTGAGGTTGCGCTGGGAGAGAACCAGTCGCTTTCCTTTGCCATCGGTGAAATGACAAAGGAGCAGGAGCAGGTGCTGGACTATGTGGTACTCAGCCCGGGGGTTCCGACGGATAAGGACTTTGTCAATCGGCTTAGAGCGAAAGGACTTCCGATTCTCGGTGAGATTGAACTGGCATACCTGTTTGAAAAAGGGAATGTGCTTGCCATTACCGGAACCAACGGAAAAACGACAACAACGACCTTGCTTGGCGAGATTATGAAACGACACGCGGAAAAGACATTTGTCGTGGGTAATATCGGAAATCCGTATACGGATGAAGTGCAGGGAACGGATGCAGGCTCTGTGACGGTTGCAGAGATCTCTTCGTTCCAGCTTGAGACAATACATACCTTTGCACCGGCGGTAAGTGCGATTTTAAATATCACACCGGATCATCTGGACCGTCATCATACGATGGAAAATTATGTGGCGGCCAAAGAAGCAATCGCAGGAAACCAGACAAAGGAGCAGTTCTGTGTGCTGAATTATGAAGATTCGTACACGAGAGAGTTTGCACAAAGGTGCAGCGCGACTCCGATTTTATTTGCCTCAGCACATGAACTTGAGGATGGTTTTTATTATAAGGATGAGTGTATCTATAAGGCGGTTTCGGGTACTTCCGAAAAACTTATGAACATTCATGAGATGGCGCTTTTAGGCATACATAATGTAGAGAATGTTATGGCAGCCATTGCGATGGCAGATGCATATCAGGTTCCGATGGATACTATACTTGATACGGTTCGCAGTTTTAAGGCGGTGGAGCACAGGATTGAATATGTGGCGACCAAAAACGGAGTCGACTATTATAATGATTCCAAGGGAACCAATCCGGATGCGGCCATCAAAGCAATACAGGCGATGGTGAAACCGACCTATCTGATTGGCGGCGGATATGATAAGCAAAGCTCATATGATGAGTGGATTGAAAGCTTTGACGGTAAGGTGCAGGCACTTGTACTGCTCGGTCAGACCGCAGAGAAGATTGCAGCGTGTGCAAAAGCGCACGGATTTGCAAACTGTGTTCTTGTAGATAGTCTTCAGGAGGCAGTGGATTACTGCAGCGCCCATGCAACGCAGGGGCAGGCGGTATTGCTTTCGCCGGCCTGTGCAAGCTGGGGAATGTTCCCGAACTACGAAGTGAGAGGTAACATGTTCAAGGACATGGTACATGCGCTAAAATAAGATTAAATGAGGTGTTTTTTTGCGTCAAAAAGCGAGAAAAAGACGAAATAAAAAAGAATTTTTTTATGATTACACACTCCTGCTCATTGTGCTTCTTCTGGTGTGCTTTGGGCTGATTATGCTGTATTCGGTCAGCTCGTATGAAGCAAATCTGGATTTCGGTGATCCGGCATATTATCTGAAGAAGCAGATTTTTGCAACAGTAATCGGATTCGGCGTCATGATTGCGGCTAATGTGATTGATTATCATATATGGGAAAAATTTGCAACGCTTGGATATGTGGTATCGATTGTAGCAATTTTGCTGGTGCTTTCCCCGCTCGGAAAGACGCTAAACGGTGCCAGACGCTGGATTTTTATCGGAGGAATATCCCTCCAGCCGGCAGAGATAGCCAAGATTGCGGTTGTGCTTCTGGTAGCAGTTTTAATCTGTAAAATGGGTAGAGGCATCAGTCAGTGGAAGGGGCTGGGAGTGATCATTGTGGTCGCTGCAATTCCGACGCTGCTGATTCTTCTTGTGACAAGTAACTTAAGTTCTGCGATTATTGTTATGGGAATTGCAGTGTTGATGGGGTTTGTAGCAGATCCAAAGTATAAAAAATATTTTCTTTTGGCACTGGCAGTTGTAGTGATCGGTGTTTTATGGATATTGAAGGTATATATGGAGTCGGAAGGGGTGTCCGGAACAGGGAATTACCGTGATGCGCGCGTGCTTGCATGGCTGAATCCGGAAGCCTTTGCGGATGATGACGGATTTCAGACGCTTCAGGCACTCTATGCCATAGGTTCGGGAGGAATCTGGGGCAAAGGGCTCGGTCAGAGTATGCAGAAATTAGGTTTTTTGCCTGAGGCACAAAATGATATGGTCTTTTCCATTATTTGTGAAGAACTCGGCCTTTTTGGTGCGTTCTGTGTGCTTCTTTTATTCCTGATGCTGATTTGGCGTTTTATGTTTATCGCCAATAATGCACCGGATCTTTTCGGCGCAATGCTGGTGGTTGGAGTGATGGCACATTTTGCAATCCAGGTGATTTTAAATATTGCGGTTGTTACCAATACGATTCCGAATACCGGTATTACGCTTCCGTTTATCAGCTATGGAGGTACCTCCGTTGTGTTTTTGCTGGCAGAAATCGGGCTTGTTCTGAATGTGGCAAGTCAGATACAGATTCAGGACTGATAGCGGCGTACAAGGTACCTGCCGGGCATAGGATGCATAGAATATGATAAGTATCCATAGGAAGATGGTGCCTGATGGGAAGCCTTTCTATAAAAGGAGGAAGACCGCTTAACGGCGAGGTGAATATTCAGGGATCCAAAAACGGTGCACTGCCGCTTTTGACCGCGTCACTTCTGATTTCCGGGAAGACAGTCTTACATAACTGCCCTCGTATCAAAGATATTGATGCGATGGCGCAGCTTTTAAAAACACTCGGTTGCGAGATTACATTTGAGAAAAATACAATTACGATAGATGCAACACAAATATGCGATACGCATTGTCCGCAAAAGCAAGTGCAGGCGATGCGTTCTTCCATTATGTTGCTTGGACCGTTGCTTGGCCGCTGTCAAAGTGTTAGGATGAATCGGCCGGGCGGGTGTGTGATCGGAGAACGGCCGACGGATTTGCATGAAGCGGCACTTCAAAAAATGAATGTCCGGTTTGAGACGGCTCCGGATACAATTACGGCGTATACGGAAAAATTAAAGGGAGCAGATATTTATCTGACCTTTCCGAGTGTCGGTGCCACGGAAAACGTCATTATGGCGGCGGTGCTGGCAGAGGGAGTTACGCATCTTAAAAATGCAGCAAGAGAGCCGGAGATAGAGCTTCTTTGTGAGTTTCTAAAACGTGCGGGAGCAAAAATTCGCCGGATTGGCGAGAATGAATTGGAAATACGAGGCGTCAAATGTCTTCATGAGGTCAGTATGAAGGTAATGCCGGATCGTATTGTGGCAGGGACCTATCTTTTGGCGGCCGTGGCAACAAAAGGTCAGGTTGTGCTTAGAAATGCGCCGTGTAGACAGATGGATAGTCTGATTGGTCTGCTTCGTCAGATGGGCGCGGGAGTGCTGGCCGATCATGATATTTTGTATATGGATGCGGAAAGTGCATACCTTCCGGTAGAATACGTACAAACGCAGGTATATCCGGGATTTCCGACAGACCTTCAGTCTATGCTTCTGGCGACCCTGACTGTGGCACGGGGAGAGAGTGTACTGGAAGAGACGATTTTCGAGGATCGGTTTAAGGTTGTTCCCGAACTTCGAAATATGGGTGCAGATATCCGGGAGGAAGGTAGAAGGGCATATATAAAAGGGGTAAGCTTTTTGCGTGCAACGCACCTTACAGCTTATGAACTTCGCGGCGGTGCAGCGCTTGTGATTGCGGCACTTGCAGCAAGAGGAGAGAGCACAATCGACGGTGCACACTTTATTGAGCGTGGTTATGAAAATATTTGCAGAGATTTGCAGTGTCTGAATGCAGAGATTTGTCTGCAATAAAAATACGGAGTATGAAAAATGTATCAGTACGATGGTTTTAGCCGAAAAAAATTTATAGTGCGGACAGTTTTGATAGGAGTTGTTTTACTTGCGGTTTTGTTTGCGCTTCTGGTGACGCAGTTTTCCGTAACGGAGGTAAAGGTGGAAGGCAACGAGCATTATACCGATGCACAGATTAAGGAAATGGTGCTTCCGGAGGGGATGTTAAACAACTCTCTCTATCTGTCCGTGGTATATCGGAATAAAGAGATTAAGGACATTCCTTTTGTGGAAATGATGGATGTGGAGATTGTATCGAATCATACCATTCGCATTAATGTTTACGAAAAGGCACTGGCAGGGTGTGTCAACTATCTGGGAAACTATATGTATTTTGACAGGGAAGGTATTGTGGTCGAGACTTCGGACCGCCTGACAGATGGAGTGCCACAGATCAAAGGACTGACATTTCAGCATGTAGTAATGCACGAAAAACTTCCGGTAGAGGATTCGACTATATTTTCAAAGATATTGAATATTACACAGCTCCTGGCAAAGTATGATTTAAAAGCGGATAAAATATTCTTCGGTTCTAATAAGGATGTTACGCTGTATTTCGGACAGGCAAGGGTATATTTGGGTGCAGATGAGAAAATGGACGAAAAAATCATGCAGTTGGTACCGATTCTTCCGCATTTGGAAGGAAAGTCAGGGGTTTTGGACATGGAAGACTTTGATGAAAATACAGAAAATATCCCGTTCAATATAGATTGATTTTTGAAAAACGGAAGAAATAGACAGTCGGGACAGAGAAAAAAATAGAAAAACAGGTTGATAAATTCTGTAAAAAATTATATGATAGACTATATGGAGTTTAAAGGGAAAGTGAAGGAGGAAACGTTTTGCTGGAGATTAAATCAAACGATGCAGATATTACCGCACGTATCGTCGTAGTTGGTGTCGGCGGAGCAGGTAATAATGCTGTTAATAGAATGATAGATGAACAGATTCAGGGAGTAGAGTTTATCGGAGTAAATACCGATAAGCAGGTTCTGCAGCTCTGTAAAGCACCGAAACAGTTACAGATTGGTGAAAAACTTACAAAAGGACTTGGTGCAGGTGCCAAACCTGAGGTTGGTGAAAAGGCAGCTGAGGAGAGTTTAGAAGAGATTACAAGTGCATTAAAAGGTGCTGATATGGTATTTGTTACATGTGGTATGGGAGGCGGAACCGGTACAGGTGCAGCTCCTGTAGTAGCCAAAGTAGCAAAAGATATGGGAATCCTCACTGTCGGTGTTGTGACAAAGCCTTTCCGTTTTGAAGCAAAAACACGTATGACCAATGCACTCGCAGGTCTGGACAAGCTTAAAGACTATGTAGATACATTGATTGTGATTCCGAATGATAAATTATTACAGATTATTGACCGCAGAACGACCATTCCGGATGCTCTGAAAAAAGCAGACGAGGTTCTCCAGCAGTCAGTACAGGGTGTTACAGACCTGATTAATACACCGGCAGACATTAATCTTGACTTTGCCGATGTACAGACCGTTATGAAGGATAAAGGTATCGCGCACGTAGGTATCGGTACAGGTACCGGAGATGATAAGGCAATGGAAGCTGTTAAGGCGGCCGTTTCTTCTCCGCTTCTTGAGACTACGATTTCCGGTGCGACAGATATCATTCTGAATATTACAGGTGACATTTCTCTTATTGAGGCACAGGAAGCAGCCGATTATGTAATGGATCTGGTTGGCGAAGAGGTAAATATCATCTTTGGTGCCAAGTATGATGAGAAATTAAATGACCTTTGTATGATTACTGTTATTGCAACAGGTATCGATGAAAAGAATCCGGCAATCGGAAGAGCCAGCGCTGTGAAAGCTCGTACAGCTTCTCCTGTAATGCCGCAGAAAACATTAAAACCGGCAGTAACGAAAGACACCGCGCAGATTCTCGGTGTAAACAGTGCCATGCTGGGAACAGGAGCCATTCCTTCATCCGCAGTAAAACCGGCGCTTTCCAATATGCCGAAGCCGGAACCGGTTAAAAGTCATGTGGAAGCAACTTCCCTCAAGATTCCGGATTTCTTACAGAGAAATAAATAAGTGCAATTCTTGTCGATGGATTTAAAGAATAAACACCGTGATTTTGACAAAAAAATCACGGTGTTTTTTTTATACTCATGTTCAGGAGGTGGTTATCCTGGAAATTTATCTCGATGTCATGTTTCTTGAGAATTTTCTGATGGACTACATGCTCCTTTTGCTCACAGGTAATATACTTCATAAACAAAAGAAAGCAGTGGGAATGCTGCTTGCGGCTATAATTGGGAGCATTTATAGCGTGTTATGCAGCTTAGCGGGCGTGATATGGACAGGAGATCATACAGCAGTGTGGCAGGGGGCGCTGCAGCTGATCAATCTGGTCATCGCATATGTCATGGCAAAATGTGCATACGAAGATGTGAGGCGGAAAAACGCATGTATATGCATCGCAACGATGCTTGCGCTTGCATTTGTGGCGGGCGGTATTTTGTCTTGGATGGAGCAGACGTTTCTGGCAGGAGCAGCAAACCGCAGCACGCTTTTACTGGCAGTCGGCACCGTATTTTTCGGTTATCTTTTTTTGAAAAGATGGATCGGGGCTATGCGGGAGCGTATGCATTATAAAAAATGCAATCTTCCCGTGATACTGCATTTGCAGGGAAAGCAAATCGGATGTCGTGGACTTTTGGACAGCGGTAATTCCCTTCGGGAGCCGATTAGCGGCCGGCCGGTTGTAATTGTTGAGCAGGATCTTTTGCTCCGCCATGGCATCAGGCAGCCGGAGAGATACTTTGCAATCCCATATCATGCAATCGGAACACAAAATGGAATTCTGAAAGGAGTGCTTGCGGATGAACTGGAAATACCGGGGCAGCAGGGAGAGAAAAGATGGCAGAAAGTCATGCTTGGAATCTATGAGGGAAAAATCAGTAGGCAGGATGAATATCAGGTTATTTTACACCCGAAACTATAGAAAGAACGAGGAGGAAGAGATGGTATTAAAAGTAGTGATGCCGGGGCTGGCACAATTTCGATTTATGCAGAAGGAGACAGGACTTCTGTTTTCAAAACAGGGAGACATACACTATATCGGGGGAACGGATGTGCTTCCGCCGCCTTTGTCGGGAGAGCGGGAAAATGATTGCATCAACCGTCTGATGGGAGAGGATGCGCAGGAGGCAAGAGCAGAGCTGATTGAACACAATCTCCGCCTGGTCGTATACATAGCAAAAAAATTTGATAATACGGGAATCGGCGTGGAGGATCTGATTTCCATCGGAACGATCGGCCTGATTAAGGCGATCAATACCTATAATCCGGGGAAGAACATCAAACTTGCCACCTATGCGTCCAGATGCATTGAGAATGAGATTCTGATGTATCTGCGCAGAAACAGTAAACTCCGTATGGAGGTTTCCATTGATGAGCCTCTCAATGTGGACTGGGACGGTAACGAATTGCTTCTGTCCGATATACTCGGGACAGAGGAGGACATTATTTATAAAGATATGGAACATGAGGCAGAGCAGAAAATGCTGCGCCGCGCCATTGGGAAGCTATCCGAGCGGGAACGCCTGATTATCAACCTGCGCTTTGGTCTTAATAACCGGGAAGAGGAGGCGATGACACAGAAGGAGGTGGCAGACCTTCTGGGCATTTCGCAGTCGTATATTTCAAGGCTGGAAAAGAAAATCATGAAACGGCTGAAGCGGGAGATGGTGTGAGGGAGAAGTGAATAGATGAAAACTGAGACAGTACAGCTGCATGTGTGAATTGCGTGTAGTACTGTCTCTTTTTTGCGCGTGCCGGTTGCGGGAGAGCAATCGAAATATCTTCTAATGTGGCGGAAAAGATGGTAAAATATAATAATAAAGCGAGTATTTAATATATTTTTACAAGGGGAAATATATGTATGAAGAACAGAAAAGAAGCGATAAAACTTGTTATTTGTATTTGTGTTATCTATGTAATATGTTTTGGCACCACCTATCAATTATCATGGCTTTTACATTATGGAAAAAATGATTTGGTTAAAGTGGAAGCGACAAAACTTGGAATTTCACCGGATCATAACGGAAAGAGATCGGCCTGTTATATGACAAAGGTAGAATATGAGTATGACGGTGAACGATATGAAGAAGAAATGCTGTCAGATGCAAGAGATTGGAAAAGGGATAGGATTACGCTATACATAGAAGTGGATCACCCTAAACAGGTGTACAGAGATACATATTTGCTGATTCCGATTTCAAACGCGAGTATATATGCACTGGCAAGTTCGTTATTAGCTATATTCTTGTGTGTCCGCTTGTATATTATAAAAAAAGAAGAAGTAGTAGATTATAAGATTCCGAATCCGTGACAGGGAGGTAAGATAATTATTATGGAAATGAGGTTGAAGATAGCATTTGGTGCCTTTTTAATCGCTCTTGTCCTGTTGTTTTACGAACTTGGGACTGATGTCTTTCGGGGAGCCGCAATTGTAATCGTAGGATTACTGATAGTTTTTTTTCTGCTTTATATCAGGCGTGTAATCAAAAGAAGTAATTTGGTTATGTGGCAGAATGATATAAGGGCAAAAAGAAGAGTGCAGTTAGTGTTTGCTACCGTGACTAAAGTAGAAAATATGATATGGAAATATTCGCAAGTGGAAGATGCATCTTTGGAGTGCGAATTTGTAGAGCAAAACGGGGAAAAGCATATTTTTAAGTGTACCGGTATCATCGGAAAATTTAATGTAAATGTGGGCGATACGGTAAAGGTTTTGGTGGAGCCGGACAAGTGGTCGAATTATCAAATTGTGTTGGAGGGGATTGTTGATTGAGGTTGAAATGTAATAAGGTTTTTAGTTTTGGTGTTGCGGCTTTAGTTCGCGGGAGAGTGTTATTATGAATAATGTGTATAGTTTACATTATGATATGAGAGTTTTATCATATTTTGGACCATTGGCAATGATAATGGGAGCAATACTTATTTGCAGAAAATTGGAAGGATATAAGAAAGAGGCTGCTAAGTGTATGATAGTAGGTATATGCATGTGCCAAATGCTTTGTGTAGTAATATTGATTTTGGAATATCAAAATGTTTATTTGCCATACAAAGATAACGCATTTCAAACAATTGAGGGAGAAGTGTCGGTATATAAGACGGATAGCGTAGTGGAAAGTTTTGAGATAAACGGTGTAGAGTTTAAATATACCGAAAAAGATATGATGCTTGGATATAACAAAATAAAGGAAAACGGCGGAGTAATCTTGGGAGACGGTCAATATATAAGAATCGGATATATCCAATATACTGGCAGAAATGTAATTGTTTCGATTGATATGTGAGGGTAAGGATTGATAAAAAATACTATGAATGAAAACTATACATACGAAAAGAAAAAGTGGACATAAGGATTATGTCGTTTGCCATATGCGTGTTTGTTATGTGGAGCGTTCGCGGTGTAGTCACAATGTTAGTGGCATTGTCATACGTGGCGGCTATTTTTGGAAGGATACAAAAATGTTTATGGAATATACCGGAAGCGTACGTACGGCGCTGGATTCAAGGAGAGATGAATACGCAGAGATTATGGAGAAGGTAAAATACGTCCCGGTATTTGTGGATGTGATTCGCGTGATTGATAATCGGTTATATAAAAAAGAAGATTGTTGATTTTGTTTGTACGAGAGGGAGGTTGGACTGGTATGGAAATAATATATGCTATTTTTTACACCATAGGTATTGCACTTTTATGTAGTCAATATGAGGATGTAATTTGTGAATATATATTACGATGCAAGGGACAAAAGGAAATAGAAGCGGAGATTATCGGTTTTGGGAATAATAATATATATCCCTATAATAGAGGCGGTTTTGATTATAGATCACGATCACTTGTGAAGATAAAATACCGGGATAGTGTGAAAGAGTGTACGAGGATTATATATCGGGACAAAGATGACAGGCTTCATGGTAGGATACAGGTTTTGATTCATCCGAAGACGGGCTGTGTCATAAGGGGCGGAGGACGACGTACTTATTATAGTTGTTCACGTTTTACTGAAATTTCAATCAAGGTCATGTCAGGAATTGGCTGGCTCATAGAACTGGGAATAGTGGTGTTGACTTTGTGGTGGGTGCTGGCACATAGAGGAAATTTGTTTTTTGTTGTGTTATATTCGCTTGCAGCTGCAGCAATTGTGTTATTTGTCACATATCATCTCATGATGGGAGAACAGGAGCGGATTGATAAGCATAGTTTTACACTGTAGAGTGGAATGACAGTATTTTGAAAGGAAAAAATATCATGGACATGAAACAAATATATAAAAAATTGCAGGAGTTTTTTGCCGGCGGCCGGACCGCGGAGGCAGAGGATTTTTTAATCGAAATGATGCAGCAAACGCAGCAGATCGGAGATTATAACAGTCTGATTATGCTGCTGAATGAGATGATCGGTCTTTGCAGGGAAAGCGGGCAGAAGGATAAGTCGCTTGCCTATGGCGGGCAGGTGCTTGAGCTTATGCAGCAGCTTGGTATGCAGGACAGTGAGGCGTATGCCACGACGCTTCTCAATGTAGCGACAGCATGCAGAGCCGCGGGAAAACACGTGGAAGCGTATCAGTTTTACATGGAGGTGTTCCCGCTTTATGAAAAATGGCTGGAGCCGGGTGACTGGCATTTTGCAAGCTTGTACAACAACATGAGTCTTTTGTTTCAGGAAACGGGTGAGTATGAGCGTGCTGCGGAATGTCAGGGAAAGGCGCTTAAGGTTTTGGAAGCCATCGACGGACGCAGATTTGAAGGGGCGGTGACGCATGCGAATCTGGCGACAACGCTTTGCCGGATTGCTGAGCAGGAGGAGTCGTCAGATATTGCAGGTCAGGCAGCGCAGGAAGCGCTGGTGGCGATTCGCACGTTCGAACAGCTTGGAGTAAAGGATGTTCATTCGGCGGCGGCACTGGCGGCTTATGGTGATGCCATGATGCTCATGGAAGATTATGAGCAGGCTGCAGAATATTATGAAGAGGCGCTTGTCAGGATTGAGAGTCTGGTTGGCCGGACAGAAAGTTATGTGCGTGTAAAGGAAAAACTCGAGCATGCAAAGACATTGGGACAAAAGAGCGGTCTTTCGATCGCGCGTGATTATTTTGAGCAAGTTGGAAAGCCGATGCTTCGTTCCGATTTTTCGGAATATTATGACCGTATGGCAATCGGACTGTGCGGAGAGGGCAGTGATTGTCTTGGATTTGATGATAGAGTGAGCACGGACCACGACCACGGACCGGGGTTCGCGATTTGGCTGTCGGAAGAGGATTATGCAAATATCGGTGAAAAGTTGCAGGCAGCTTATGATAATCTTCCGAAGGAGTGGAACGGGTATCGCCGCACAGAATCTGCGCAGGGAAGCGGACGGACGGGTGTGACAACGTATGCAAGTTATTTTGAGAGGATTTTAGGACTGGATCATCTGCCGCAGACGGAAGCAGAATGGATTTATGTGGAGGAGTATGCGCTCCGGGCAGCAGTGAGCGGAGAGATTTTTCATGATCCAGCGGGGACGTTTGCGGCAATGCTGGAGCAGCTGAAAAAGCATTATCCGAAAGAACTTTGCAAACGTAAGAAAATGCAGGAATTTGCATTGTATGAGCAGTGCGGACCATATAATTATCCGCGTATGGCCGGGCGCGGCGATATGGCGGCGGCAAACCTTTTGCTGGCAGAGGCGATAGAACATGCGGCGAAGGTGTTATATCTTTCGAGGCAGACGTACGCACCGCATAAAAAGTGGCTGATTCGTGGTTTGAAAGAATTAGCAAAGCAGGAAGCGGCTGCGGGCAATGAGCAGGCAGACAATTTGGAACGGGCAGTGGCACTGATCTGTGAGATGGCGGAGCACTTGTCCGGAGATAGTAAGGTTGTGTCTGCAAATATGAAAAGGCTGGAGCAATTGACGATGATGTTAGGAGAAGAAATGAAAGAACAACTCGTAGATGAAATCGTAAAGATGGAATGGGAAGCCTTTGACCATGTAAAAAATGAAGGCGGAAGGGCAAGCTGTCAGGACGACTGGCTGACCTTTGAAATCATGAGAAAAAGTCAGTATCTGACTTGGACAACTGAGATGCTGATGCAGTACCGCGAGGATTTTGCAGCAGCGACAGCGCGCGGCTGGAATCCGATTACGGAAAAGTACGCGCGTATGATGGAGAGTACGGCACCGGAGGAATATGAAAAGCTTCGCGCCGATCTTCCGGAGATTCCGGCGGAGAAGAAAGAAATCATGGAAGGGATCATTTCGATACAGGTAGCATGGATGGAAGCATTTGCGGCGAAGTATCCAAAGGTAGCAGGCAATGCCCGTGCGATTCATACCTCGGAGGATACCGCTTACCGCACATCCTACGAAACCTATTTGCGCGGTGAAATCGGAACATATTCCGATACCATGCTTTTGCTTTATGGGGCTTTTGTCGCAGGACTTGCCAAAGAAGAGAAAAATCTTGCCTACCTGACGATGGAGCATACCGTGCATATGTACGGATATGCGGATATCGAGATGGCGGAGCAGAAGATGTGGTAAGAGTATAAAGGACATAAACTACGGGGCATATCATCGTAATATGCCCCGTAAACTAATTATCTGTTATTTAATAAACGTTCAAGCTCGGCGATTTTTGCATCTTTTTTAGCAAGCTCAGAGGAAAGGTCTTCGTTGTCGCTGGAGAGTTTTTCAATATCAGCCTCCAAATCTGCGATGTGTCTCTTCATACCATTTTCCCAGCGGAGTTGATCTTCGCGTGCTCTGGCCATATCACGGATAGTCTGCTCGCAGTGCATATTGTATAAAGTTTCTGATGCTTCCTGCATCGCTTCGTTTTCTTTCGCTATCATTTTGAGATCCTCCCATGTCTTTGCCTTGAAAAGGCGCGCCCAGTGATCGATTTGCCATTTTCGGTCTTCCTCTGTTGCAAGGTCTATTTTAGTTAAGTCTACCACGCCGAGAGAAAATTTACTACTATACAAATGGTGGTTTTTCACATTTAATAGTTTATAAGTGGCATAAAATTCAGGAACTTTTGGAAAAGGCGTGAAATCGAGAAAGCCGATATGTATGGCAGGAAGTGCTTTTTTATATTCGTCGCCGGAGTTTAGCTGGTCAAAGCTTCGGCATAGGTAGGAGAGAGATATTTCTTCCCAGTTGTATTGGTTTCGTACCTGCATCTCCAAGTTGATAGTTGAGCGGTTGTTCAGGGATATCTTGATATCAAGGATGAATTCCTTGGCATCGATTTTTTTACCGAGCTCGATCGGATTGGTGATTTCAACGGAGAGTATGTTCTCAGGTTTTAGGTGGAGAAGTGCACCAATTAATGCCTTCAATACTTTTTTGTTCTGCTGCAAGATGGCGCGGAACATGTAGTCGTTGGTAAATCCGTACTCAATTTTTCCTGTGGCTGACGCAAGAGCGCCGGCAATCATAGTTGGTTCGTTTTGCTTCATAGGCAAAAACTCCTTTCAGTTATAGATTTAATCGTTGTGAAAACGCGGCGAACTGCCATAGACTTCGCGATAGATATCACGAATAAGATTTTCACGAAAATGATTGTGACTAGAGTATAAAGAGGAGTTGACAGAAAGTCAAGTGTTTTTGAATATAAGATGTTGGATAACGACAGCAGTTGTCCTAAATAGGACAACTGCCAAGGTTTAATATAGTAATTGTTTTTTTAGTACATCTTCCACAATCCCTGTCCAGATGGCATATCCTTCGCCGGTCGGGTGAACACCGTCCACGGTGTAGGTGAAGTTGTTTTCGCTGTCGGCCACAGATGAATAGATATCCAGATAGGTGAGTCCTTTGCTCTTTGCAAGTTCTTCCAGAGAGAGATTTAAACTCTGTACCTTTGTATTGTCAATTCCGGTAGATGTGTGCACCGGAAGGATGCTTTGCACATAAATCTGACAATCCGGAAGCGCTGTCATAAGCCCGTCTATAATTTTTTCGTAATTTGCGAGCGTTGTCTCCGGGGCGATGCCCTGACGGATATCATTGATTCCGATCATGAGAAAAATCTTTTCCGGAGTTTGAGATATGATGGTGTCAAGACGGTTTAGGACACCTTCCGACACATCGGAGTCGATGCCGCGGTTGGCAACCGTGTAATCCGTAAAATATTCATCCCATTCAAAGCGTGCAGTGATGGAATCACCGACAAAGACGATGTCCGTATCCTGCACCGGAAGCATATCAAACTGTGTGCTGCGCTGGATGTAAGAAGCGTTGCTTTCGTAGTCGTAGCTATCCTTGTCATGTGACATGGTTTGTGCCAGCATGGAAAAATAGTTACCGCGGATCAGAAGAAAGAGTGTCATGCATCCGAGCAGAAAGCAACCGGCCAGAAGAATCCAGAATCCCCGCCGGTAAAAGCGTTCTGATTTTGTTTTCATTTCAAGAATTCCTTTTTATGTATTTTTTATGAATCCATTTTGATTCCGTTAATGTCGATATCGTCGCCGTCCTCCACAGGAATGACAAGGCATTTCTGTCCGTCGATAATCTGTGCTTTTACGAGAGAGGCACGTTCCGGCTTCATGCGT
This sequence comes from Lachnospiraceae bacterium, assembly GCA_017623815.1. Lineage (GTDB taxonomy): Bacteria > Bacillota > Clostridia > Lachnospirales > Lachnospiraceae > SVFI01. The sequence goes on along the minus strand of JAGAOK010000053.1, from coordinate 218 downwards.
ACAAAGACATCGCAAAGCTTTTGGGTTTCGTCATCCTCCGCAGCAATAACCTCGCCGGTGTCAGGATCGACATAGTTTGTTTTTCCGCTTTCATCCTGAACCTGTGCCAGCGTTTCTTTCAGAGAAGCGACTTCGCTGATAAGTTCCTTTTCTTTTTTCTTTTGCTCATTTTTTGCCAGTGCTTTGGCATCAAGAACCGCATCTGCAGTCGGAAGTTC
>JAGAOK010000052.1 GCA_017623815.1 Lachnospiraceae bacterium | reverse complement strand
GTACGCATCTCTGAAATACGCCCCTGGTGAAGAATCACACCACCGATGAGCTGCACACGGTAATGCTCCATATCCAAAACACGGCGTCCGGCCTCTCTTACTACAGCGAATGCCTCCGGCAGAATATCATCCAGGGTTTCTCCTGCTGCCAGACGCTCCTTAAATTCTTTTGTTTTGTCCTTTAATTCGAAATCAGACAAAGCCATCATAGAATCTCTCATTGCTTCGATTTTATCTACGATCGGCATAATTCGTTTCAGTTCCCTTTCACTATGGGTTCCGAATACCTTTTCAAACATTCCCATTTTTACTTTCGACTCCTAACTTATCGTTTTTGCGTCTTAAACTATATCATTGTAACAGATTTGATAGGAGTATTCAATAAAAAAGGCATTTGCAGAAGTTAAATTTTTGTTAAGATTGATTTTCCTATTTATAAGTGTTATTATTTTATCAAATGGGGTTTTTCACGAAATCCCTTACAAAAAAAGAAAAGAAGAGGTGCAAAGAAATGTCAAAAAGTTTTGATGATTTATTAGCAAAAGTCAGCACCTGCTCCAAGAAAAAACTTGCCGTAGCCGTTGCGCAGGACAAGCCGGTACTTGAGGCAGTAAAAGCTGCAAAAGAAAGAGGCATTGCAGATGCCATCTTAGTTGGTGATGAAACCGAAATCAAAAAAATCGCAGATGAAATCGGTATGGATCTTTCCGAATACGAAGTGATTCACGAAGCTGATGTACAGGAAGCTGCTCTTATCGCAGTCGGTCTTGTACACGATAAAAAAGCAGATATGTATATGAAAGGTATCATTGATACCAAATCTTTCTTAAAGAGCATTTTAAATAAAGAGCGCGGACTCCGTACCGGAAGACCGTTATCTCACGTGGCTGTATTTGATATCAAGGGAATCGACCATCTGTTATTCCTGACAGACGTTGCATTTATTCCTTATCCGACACTCGAGGATAAAGTAAACATCATTAACAGCACGGTTGAAGTATGTCATGCCTGCGGTATCGATACTCCGAAGGTTGCTCCGATTGCAGCTGTTGAGGTTGTAAATCCTAAGATGCCTTGTACTGTAGAAGCTGCAGAGCTTGCTAAAATGAACGAAGAAGGACAGATTACAGGATGTATCGTGGACGGTCCTCTTTCCATGGACCTTGCTATCGAGCCGGAAGCAGCCCTTCACAAAGGTGCTACAGATCGAAAGATTGTCGGAGATGCAGATGTACTTCTCTTCCCTGACATCCACGCAGGTAACCTGGTATACAAAGTACTTGTACATACCACAGAGTTCAAAAACGGATGTATCTTAACAGGAACAAGTGCTCCTGCCATTCTTACATCACGTTCCGACTCTTTTGAAACAAAAGTAAATTCCATCGCTCTTGCAGCTGTTGTTGCAGAAGCAATGGCAAAACAAAACTAAGACAGGGAGGACGGATTTATGTCAATTAAAAGTTTAATTATCAATCCGGGTTCCACTTCCACCAAAATCGGTGTTTTCGAAGATGAAACCTTATTATTTGAAGAAACCTTAAGACATTCTACAGAAGAGATTTCTCAGTACGCTTCTATCGTAGACCAGAAAGATTTCCGTAAAAACATCATCATAAATCTTTTAAATGAGAAAAATTTCGATATTAAATCATTAAATGTAGTTGTAGGCCGCGGCGGTATGTTAAAACCGATTCCGGGCGGTACTTACGCTGTTACAGATGCTCTCCTTGAGGACTTAAAGATCGGTAAACAAGGACAGCATGCATCCAACCTCGGCGGTATTCTTGCACGCGAGATCGGTGATTCCATCGGTGTTCCTTCTTACATTGTTGACCCGGTAGTTGTTGATGAATTAATGCCTATCGCTCGTTACTCCGGTGTTCCGGAACTGCCTCGTACAAGCGTTTTCCATGCACTCAACCAGAAGGCAGTTGCAAAACGCTACGCAAAAGAAAAAGGCGTTCCTTATGAGTCACTGAACCTTGTTGTTGTTCACATGGGCGGCGGTGTTTCTGTCGGCGCACATGACAAAGGACGTATCGTGGACGTATTCAACGCCCTTGACGGCGACGGTGCTTTCTCTCCTGAGAGAGCCGGCGCAGTTCCAAGCGGCGCACTTATCAAAATGTGCTTCAGCGGACAGTACACAGAAAAAGAAGTTTACAAAAAGATCGTTGGCGGCGGCGGTTTCAACGCTTACTGCGGAACCAACGATATGCGTGATGTAGAAAAGATGGCAGACGAAGGCGATGCACATGCAATTGAAGTTCGTGACGCTTTCATTCTTCAGATGGCAAAAGACATCGGATCTATGGCTTGCGTACTTTCCGGTAAAATTGACCAGATCATCGTAACCGGCGGTATCGCATACGACAAAGCTGTTGTAGCAGGCTTAAAAGAGCGCTGTGAATGGATGGCTCCATTTACTGTATATCCGGGCGAGGATGAACTTTTAGCTCTGACACAGGGTGCACTTCGCGTATTAAACGGTGAAGAAGAAGCCAAAGAATATTAATAATAAATTCACAAATAAGGGAGCCAAGCGCAAGCAAGGCTCCTTTTCCATCTATATGACACAAGGAAGGAGATTTCAACTATGGGAATGACAAAACGACCGGAAGTTCATATACTTCCAGACGGAAGCAAATGCTGGGAGAACACCTATGACAGCTTCCACCTCAAATCTTACATCCCGACAAGCCCGGTGAACGGATATATCAATAACTACACCTTCCGTTCGCCTCTTCTGCTTGTCTTTGAAGAGCATAAGCAAAGCATGGAATCCGCTGTTTCCTTTGCAAACGCAAGCGGTTTAGCCGAAATTGCTGCTGCGACCAATTCCTCTGTTTTATTCGTCCATCCTACCTGTGAGGGTGGCTGGCAGAACGCGGATGAAACACTCTATGCTTCCGTGATTGCCGAGGTCAAAATGGACCCTCGTTATCAGGACGGAATCGTAAAAATGGAAGATTTCTTTACCGGAGCATTCCGGGGGTACTTTATACAAGGCGCTAAATTCAGAGCAGACATATACAGCTTCGGCGCTTCCGCAGATTACGTTGCCACGCATCTGCTCAAAGCCGTACAGGGCGATTATCTCTGGGGACCGGGTGACATTACCCCGGCCATGTGCAGCATGGAAAACTTGAGTGTGATTCCAAACCTGCAGCGCAACGACATTGCCATCCTAAGCGTCGGAAACAACGATGCCGTTAATGAGGCTCTGCGCGACTGCGAGTATCTGCTGATCAAGCAGGAGGCAGATTACAAAAATGATTTTTACTCTTTTGTTCGCAAATATAAACGCTGGTGCGGAATCATCGAATTCGAACCGGATTTTGACGAAATGCATATGACCGAAGAAGCCGGATGTATCTCTGTTCCGGTTTCCAAGGATAACCGGAATGATTTCGGCGGAGCATCCCACCACGATGTCGGATACTTTGCCTACTACAATCACAATCTTTTTTCCGGAGGACCTGTGCCACTGGTGCTGGGATTCCACGGCGGCGGCGATTCCTCCATGTATCTGACCTTTGTGGCCGAATGGTATAAAATCGCCCACAAATACGGTTTTCTGTTTGTTTCTCTGGAAAACCACCAGTTTGTTACCGCAACGGAAGTCATTGACCTCCTTGCAGAGCTGAAAAAACGCTACTCCATTGACGAGACACGCATCTATGCAACCGGTTTTTCGATGGGCAGCTGCAAAACCTGGGAACTCTTTCAGGAATATCCTTCTCACTTTGCTGCCTTTGCACCTGCAAGCGCACTGTTTCCGGTAAAGGATAATCCACTTGCACAGTCACATGGCGATTACTTTAACACCGAGGTTTCTGTTCCGATTTTCTACTCCGGCGGCGAGGCATCGCATCTGACCGAACTCCCATTCCAGGGCATCGACGGTCTGGACAGAGTAAAATATGCAGCTCAGGTCAATAAATGCAATACCACCTTTGACCTGTCATTTGAGGACAAAGAAAACTGGCCGGATCCGATTTTCGGAATCGCCGGAGACCGCGTTGAGAAGATCTACGATCCTACCCGCGACAGTACTTTAACGATTCATTACTATGACAGCGCCGACGGTGTCTGCCGCACTGCATTTGCCAGTGTCAGCGGTCAGGTTCACGAATGCAGGCATCACACCTGTGAGAATGCATGGAAATTCATTTCACAATTCACAAAATAACCGCATGCTTATGCACCATTCAAAAAGCAGGGAAACTCCGACGAGGAACTTCCCTGCTTTTTATATTTACGGCTTCACCGCCGTCTATTTTAAGTTTTTAATCGGTACCAGATACTGTGCTCTGCGGTTCTCCTGCTCTGCCAGATAAGACTGGTCATTGGAAGCATGAAGTTCCTGCATATACAGATGATGATTCTTGGAAATCTCGTCATTATTCTTGCCGAGTACCAGCATCGCAATGTTAGAACACTGGTCCGCAGTACGCTCTAAATAGGTAAGAATATCCATGAAGATAAGTCCTCCGTTAATCGAGCAGACCCCCTCACAGAGACGGTCTGTATGACGATTCTTAAGCAGCAGTACCATGTCGTCAATAACCTCTTCCAGCGGCTCAATACGTCTTGCCACGTAATCATTATCCTCATCCTGCATTGCTTCGATGGTAAGACGAAGAATTTCCTGAATCGCGTCATTGATCAAAGCAAGCTCTTTCTTTGCCGTCTTGGAGAAGGAAACATCCTGATCTTCCTTTTTCTTGGCCAGTTCATCAAAATTCGTTGCATAATCACCGATACGCTCAATATCGCGGATGCACTGCATAAGCATGCTGTGCTGACGTTTATCACTTTCTGACTTAATGTGCGTAGAAAGCTCAATCAAATAGTGGTCTGCACGATCCGTAAAGCAGTCCAGTTTATCCTCTGAAAGGTTAATCTGCGTTGAACGTTCCGCATCAAACTCTTTAAACTGTTTGATACCGAGTGCAATATTTTCCTGTGCAATCTGTGCCATATTTACTGCAAGCTTGGTCACTGCCGAAAGAGCAATCGGCGGCGTCATCATAAGCTTGGAATCAAGTGCTGCAAGCTCCGGATACGTCTCGCCTTCTTCCACCTCATCGTCTTTTACAATCGCACATGCAATCTTAACAAGCACTCCGGTAAACGGAAGCAGAACAATCGCTGTCACAAGGTTGAATATCGTCTGGAAGTTAGCGATGATACCGCTGTCTACCACTCCATTCCAAAGATCCGGCATAAATCCGACTCTTCGAAGAACCTCCATCAGAATCATGAATAAAATCGTTCCGATGGTATTAAATACGATATGCACAATACCTGTACGCTTTGCATCCTTGGACGATCCGATGGAACATACCAGTGCTGTTGTTACACAGGTACCGAGGTTAATACCCATAATAATCGGATATACGAGATTAAAGGTCATAACACCTGTGGATGAAAGCGCCTGCAAAATACCGACCATCGCAGAAGAACTCTGTACGATGACCGTAAGTACAAGTCCTGTCAAAATGCCTAAAAGCGGCATATTTGTAAAATATGCAAGTATGTCAGCAAATGCCTTGGAGCTGGAAAGCGGCTCTACCGCATCGGTCATACCGAGAAGTCCCATAAACAAAATACCGAAACCGAGCGCAATCATACCCACATTTTTTGCACTTTCTTTTTTCAGGAACATCACACAGATAATACCGATGACAAGCGCTATCGGTGCCAATGTATCCGGTTTGAAAAATACAAGAATCGATCCGCCGGATGACTCAATATCCATAAGACGGATAATCTGAGCTGTTACCGTTGTACCGATGTTGGCACCGAGTACAATACTGACTGCCTGACGCAGATTCAAGATCCCGGCTCCGAGAAGACCAACCGTAAGCACGATGGTCGCTGTCGAACTCTGGATAACTGCTGTTACGAGTGTACCGGTCAATAATCCTAAAAATACATTTTTAGTTAATTTTCCGAGTACATTTTTAAGTGTGTTACCGGATCCCTGTTTGAGTCCGTCTCCCATGATCTCCATACCATATAAAAACATGGCAAGACCACCGAGAAGTTTGATGATCATTAAAATTGTGTCCATACTCTTATCCTCTTAAATGAAAAATGTAGCAGGCGCCACTATAGCGTCCTACTACACTATCATACTGTATTTGACAAAAAGTCTCAAGATATTATTTTACCTAAACTTTGCTTATTTTTTACATATTTTTTTTACAACATTCCTAATACGCTTCCAAAACGTCTGCCACCACAACTCAAACCGCTTTTTGAGGATTGCTCCGAGTGACATCCCACCCTCTTTTTCCAAATATTTTAGTCTATCTAAGCTGTCCTTATACTTGAACATCATTTCCCGACTTTCAAACATCCACTCTTCCAGAGTTTCCTTCATGAGAGCATTCTGCCATTCCAGAACATCCTGTTGGGAATAGGTTGTTTTCTTTAATTTCTCCACTGACATGTCCGAGTTCTTTTCGCACTCTTTTATAAAATCATTAACCTGTGCAATCAGCGCTTCCCGATACTGTTTATAATCCGGCTTATTTTCCGGCGGATTGATAAAATCATAATCAAATTTGCCTTTTAAAAACTTAGCATTGCTGGTACAATGCAACCATTTTCGATACGGATACCATCTGGTTTTATTTCCTTCTGTTTTAAAATTCACAATAGAAAATACCGGAACTTCCAGCGCCAGACAAGGCAATGTCACGTGCAGACGCCGCGTAATCACACAATGCGCATTCTGGTACAACGTCAGGTATTTTTCCACCTCTGCAAATCGCTCCTCTAATGTCTTTTGAGAATATCGATAGTGACAGTCATGAGACACTTCAATAATCTCATAACCACATCCATCCAAAATCTCATATGCTTTCTTTTTCAGTTTTGCGTTCAAGTCAACCAGGCAGATATACTTCCCTTTGTTTTCTGTTTCTTTTTGCTTCGGAATCGTCGTTGTAATACAACTGCTGAAAAATGCCGGAATATTATGTTCTTGGAAAAATTCCAGCGACGACTGATCTCTTGCTCCAACCGGGCCATACTCTTTCATATAATCCCCGCCAAGTCCTCTGAGCCACTTGTCTCCTACCGGTGTTCCCCGGTCATATATTGAATAATTGTTCATATGCATACTGGTCAAAAGCGGAACGATGCAATCCGCAGGCGGCCAATTCCACTTCTGCCAGAACCACCAGCCTGACATAATCACTCCCACAGGCTTTCCGTCTTCCGTTCTAAATGTATCGATTTTTTCACGATCAATCACATAGTCCACATGCGGCAAAAGCTTTGCTGCTGCATACGTCTGTATATCATCCCCCAGATTTGAGGTTTCTTTGTGCAAAATCACTCCATATTTCATCTCTCTATTCCCCCTGTTATGTAGTACTAAATGCCGGCCAATACGTAAGCATCAGATAACAAAGCACTGTCATGAGTGCAATCACCAGAACCGTCATCTTCCATCCTTCTTTTAGCATATACTTCGGTTGCAGGCCATATCCGACCGGAATCGCACGAATGGACGTCGGAAGCATATAGGACAAATTCACCCCGACAGAGGCGATATATACATACGGAATCGGATTCTGTCCCGCCCCCTGCATGATAGAAATTACAATCGGGATAGAAACCGCTGCTGTCGCTGTATTAGACGTCACATCGGACATCAGAAGCGTAACCGTAATAATGACAAGCACCGTAACAAACCCGCCCGTTAAATTAAACTGCGCAACCATCGTACCTATGGAATCCGCTGCGCCGGATTTCTGAATCAGCGTTCCCGCTGCCAAACCGCCTGCAAAGATATAAATCATCTCCCACACAATCTTGGTCTGCACCGACTTCCATATCATGAGACGCTCCCCGTTTTTATTTGCAATTAAAAACGAAAGAATCGCACAAATCACGAAAGAATACGCCGGCTTTAAGCCCGGAAGATAATCCTGATACAACTGTCTGGTAAACGAAAGCAGTGTTGCAATCACAAATAATGCAAGCGACATCTTTTCCTCAAATCCCATTTTCGGAAATTTTTTATACTGCTCGACGAAATACTCTTTCGAACCGCCAAGCTCCTCTGTCTTTTTAATATCACGAATCATAAAGAGAATATTGCTTACAAGAAGCACAAGCATAATCGGCAGAAAGCGACTCACCCACGAACTGTACATGTATTCCTCTCCGGTCAGCTGCTGTATGTAATCTACCGTCACAAGGTTCATCGCTCCTCCAAGCGGTGATGCAAGCCCCCCAAGCCCTGCGGCATAAGCAATTGTCAAAAGAAGCTTGGCACCGATTCTGCTATTTTTAATATCTCCTTCTCCGATGTAGGTGAGCATGGAAACTGCAATCGGTGTTACCGTTGCACATACAACCGCATTCGGAAGCACCGATGAAAGTGCCGCCGAAAGCAAAAACCAAAAAACAAGCTGTGCTCTGAAATTCGTTCCGACCATCTTTAAAAATGCGGCAGCAATCCGCTCATCAAGTCCCGTCTGCTCCCAGGAAACCGTCAAAATAGAAGCTCCCAACAAAAGCAGAATCGTTTCCGACGCGTAATTGGCAATCACGGGAGCCATATCTGTCATCTGCAACAGTGCATTAAGAGCAATCGGCAAAAATGCCGTTACCGCATAGTCTACCGGCCCTGTCACCCACCAGTATGCCATCCACGCAACGGTTCCGACTGCCGCCCGGCTCTCAAAGGTCGTAAAAATCGAATCCGGCAATAAAGTCGCAAACAAAATCAAAAGCACCGGTCCGATTAAAAGATGAATTAATCGTTTTCTATTCATAATCTTTTGTATTCCTCTTCTCTATTTTTCAGAATTCTTCTTTACGATTACCACAATTAAACCAATGACAGCTGCTGCCAGAACTGCGCCTAGTATCATAACTATGTTCTTCTGCGGCTTATGTTCCACCTGCGTTACACCTTCCGCTTCTTTTTCCGCCTGTGCTCTCTCCTGCTTCTGGCGTTCCAAACGCTCTTTCGCCTTCTTGATTTCTTCCTGTTCACTCTCTGAAAAACCACTTATAAACACATCTATCATATCTGCAAATTCCTGCTGGGATGGTGTCGGCAATACCAGTTCATCCGTCCCTTCCGGAAGTTCCACACTCTCTACAAGTTCCTTTAGCCCCTCAGATGCTTCATCATCCGGTAACACATTCGGCTCAGAACCTGCCTCCGTTTCCGGCTCATCTCCTCTTCCCGGTGACTGCGGCGCTGACACCTCTGCCCCCGGCTGTTCCGTCTCCGGATTTTCCGCCTCTGCGTCTTCTTTTCCTGCATCATTCGGCTTTTCTTTCTCCGGCTGTTCCTCACTTGGCTGCTCCTGCTGCGGTGACTGCGGTGTATCCTGCGACGGAGTTTCCTGCGACGGTGACTGCGGAACATTCGGCTCCGGAAGTCCCGGAATCGCTCCGAACTTTCCGTTCATATAATCCGCATACGCAGCTTGCGCTCCCCCCATGTCCGGCGAATAGCCATTGGCAGAAAGCCATGCTTTCGCTGCATCAATCTCTTCCTGTGTGTAAGCCTGCACCGTCATCGGCGTCTGCCACGGCGCAAGCCCTACACAAAGTATCAACATAATTGCCATGGTGCATTTTTTTATTTTCCATAATATATATTTCATTTGTCTATTCTCCATTTTTATTTGCTTTGGTTAGTATAGCACACTTACCGAATATCGGGTAGTTTTTGAAAAAAAATTATTTGGACAATCGTATTCTACCATACTCCGCACGAAATCAGGCTGTCCCTTCCAAGCGGACAGCCTGACATGCTTTACACCCCTTTATAATTTGCCTTAGCGCTTACACCTTTCTTTCTCAGCATCTTTTTGTATGCTTTCACATACTTCTTCGGAACCTTGATTGTAACATTTCCGGAAATTCCCTTAAAGGCATTCTTACCGATTTTCGCTGTTTTCAATGCCTTCGTTCTAATTGTAATCCTCTTTAGATTCCTGCATCCGGAAAATGCGCTTTTTCCAATGGACTTTACATTCTTTCCAATCGTAACAGACTTCAGTTTCTTACATCCGGAAAATGCATTTTTTCCGATACTTTCCACCTGATATTTAACACCTTTATACATAACCGTATCCGGTATCTTCGCCGTTTTTACCTTCTTCGAATTTATCTTGATACAGGAAACAGCAACTCCACGCTTTGCGGCATCGGATTTCACTACCTGATACGTCATACCACTCTTCTTAAAACGCGTTCCCACTACAGTTCCTGTTGCCGGAATCACCGTCTGACTTTTGACCGCATTGCACTTCATGCAATGAATCGATTTCGAACCATTCGTTGTATCCGTTGCCGGAAGGTCTATTGTATACCCGGTCTCCCATCTATGTCCCGGCGCTGCAATTACCATATCTTCCTTTGATATAGAAGCATTCCCGAATTCATCCGCATACATCTTTCCGCATTCATTGCAGGAATAGTATGCCACATTCCCATTTACCACGCAGGTAGCTTCTACTTTTTCATGGTATGATAAGTCATGTATATGTTCTACTCTCCATGTAACTCCTGCTTTCTCTGCCAGAGCTTCAAAGCCAACTGCATCTTCCGAAACAATGATTTCTACGTTTGAACATCCCTCAAACACGCCATCACCTAAGCTTGGTGCAACTTTACCAAAAAACATCACACCTTCAAGATTACCACACTGTGCAAAGGCCTGACCATTTACCTGCGTCACTGTGTCCGGAATTGTAAGTGCCTTTATCTGACTTTGACCGTAAAACGCCTTTTCCTCTATTGCAGTCACCTGATACACCTGACCATCCACAACGATCGAAGACGGTATATTTACTGTCCCCGCCAAAACCACTCCATCCTTCACTGAAACACTGACACAGAACTTCTGCCCATTTTCCAGTAGTTTGTATGAAAAAACATCACTGTTTACACTCTTCAAATCGCCACACTTTTCACATCGCCCATCCACGTAATTATGTGTGTGTACAATTCGAAATTCCCTTCGAATCGTTCCTGAAAAAATCCCTTTTCCGGTGATTACCGCAAAAGCTGTTCCGATCTCTTTGTTATTCTCAAAGGTCAATGTATAATCTGTCCCTTTTTCCAAAACCGTACCACGATAAGAAACCGTCACCGAAGGCGCCCAAGCCGAGCCATCATACTCGAATGTCGTCTGCGAAAGAATCGTTTTTGCAGATGACAAATCTACACTGCCGGTATCCCCCACTCTGGCGACCACCTGTCTTTTATAAGATGCATTATAACGCGGATACACTGTAATGGTGGTAATTCCCGCCTTTAAAACCTTTAAATGATTTTGGGATGAATTCGGTCTGACCACCTGCGGCACAGAAATAACAGACTCATCCGTTGATTCTATTACCATATCCTGATAATTACTATCACCATTTACATTCGAAATCCAACAGTACAAATTTGCTCCTACTGAAAGCTTCTCCGGAAACAGAGTAGAGAAACCTCCCACTCCATCTGCATTCCAATAAAGAGAAAACTTCGTCGGCGGAATAATCGAAATGACATCTTTGCAAACGTCACACGTTCCGGTTCGGTATCCGTCCGCATCCGCTTCTCCATAAACGTACGCATGCGCCGTCGCCGGAATCTCTTCCTTCACGTTATCACCGCAGGTTTCACACTCGTAAACCTTCCATCCTGTGGATGTACATGTAGGAAGCATCTCTGATTTTAACTTCTTGTCATGATTACATTTTACGGTAATCTCTGCCGTAGTCAGCGCAGCGCCGCCCTTTTTGACCGTAATTGTAGCAGTCCCGTTCTTTAATCCGGTGACAAGCCCTTCGCTGTCCACCATTGCAACCGAAGGGTTCGAAGACGTATATGTCACCTCGTCCAATACCCATAACTTGCGCGTAACAGAACCGGTATCCACTGTCGCTTTCAACGTCAGTCCTGCCGAGCCATCTGTAGAAAGGGCAGTCTCCCCCTCTAAGGTATAATCTGTAATATAAGACGACTTTACTTCTATTTTCTGCATGACATCTGTCGCTGCCGCCTGCATCATCTGATCCAGTTCCGCAGAACTACTATTAAACTCTCCGGCAAGTGTATTCGGATATACCGCTGCCTTCGTATAAAAATCGCCCAGACCGACATAGGTATATTTCGGATTGATCATACTGGTATAATGACCTGTCACCGCTCCTGATACCTGATTTACCCACGCTTCCTTTTCCGCATACCACTGCTCAATACCGGAAACCATGTCAGTTCCATGATTAAAAGCCAAAACCTCTGCCTGGCTACTCATGCCATTAAATGCAACTGAGGACCAGTTTTTTCCATTAAAACGTACGTGATTTATGGCAAGTCCCCCCTCCACCGCACGAATTCTGGCAACGCTCTCCAAATCCCTCGACCACTTAATCGGAACATAGTCGCCCGGCTCCAGCATACGACTCTCATCTCTCGGATCCGGTACATCCCCGGCTTCGCAGGCTTCCCTGCGGATTTCATTTATGCGCTCCAGCGCCTCCTGCGCCTGGCTGTAATAAGAGCCATACACGCCAAGCATGACACAATCCTCGGAAGGCTCTGCCACGTCTGTCTCCAGCACAGTTGTAGCATAAGCATGTTCACTCAAACACGGCACTGCAAACACCATACACATTACACAAGCAATAAGACCTATAAGTTTTCCTTTGTTTTTCATTTTCCACCATCCCATCTCAAATCCAACCGGATTTTATAACGATTATAACATAGTTTCCGGCCGATAAGAATACAGAAATAAATCTATTGACACCGATTCCCTTTTCTTCTATACTCTACCCATAATCTAATCCGCGGATGTTCACATATCCGCAAACAAAATCCTTGGCAATTCGCCACCTTTTCACACAATCATTAAATTTTCATATCGAAAGGAGTTTTTAACTATGCAACACACCAAAACT
>JAGAOK010000008.1 GCA_017623815.1 Lachnospiraceae bacterium | reverse complement strand
GGATTCAGCAGGATGGAACTCATCATAAATGAAGCCAGCCATTCATCTCTTATTCCACCTTTTGAAAACGAGGCAGCAATCGGAATCGTACCATACATGCAAAGCGGAGATGCAACCCCCAACATAGAAGCAAATGTAATTCCTATTATACTGCTTCCGTCACTTTTCATATTTCTCATTAGATTATGGATCTTGTCCTTAAAAAATACAGAAATGATTGAACCAATTACCATTCCTACGACCCAATATAAAAAGATCTGTCTGAATTGTACAAGAAAATAGTATCCTAAATATATAAATTCTCTTTTTATTATATCAACCATATATTAACCGGCCTCCGACTACTCTTCTGATGACTCTGTCGCACTATCAGATTCCTTCTCATCAACATATATCATCTCATACGCTCTGCTGCCAAAACCAATTGCTTCAGCATGTGTTAATATATGAAGTCCATTTTTCTCTAGTATTCTATTTTGAAGCGACTGCCCATCCTTCGCTCTAAACACAAGATCTATACATGCCTGATCTAACGCAACCGGATCAGTAGAGGCAAGAATACCGATATCGTGCATATCAACTTCAGTAGGTTTAGAAACACAATCACAGTCAATAGACATATTATTCATTACGCTTATATATACCATATTCTGTCCATTTTCCTCATAATCTGAAACTGACTTTGCAGCCTCTGCCATGGACTCTGTAAATACATCCTGATTCGTAAGCAGACTTCCCAAAGTAATCGGAGGCTTTGAAAATACTCCGCCTGTATGTATTCTGGTCTTCCCCTGACTTGATGCAATACCGATTGAAATATTCTTGAGTGCTCCACCAAATCCGGCCATCGGATGTCCCTTGAAATGTGTAAGAACAATCACATAACCATAATTCGCCAAATTCTTTCCAACCCAGTTTTCCTCTAGATTGGTACCACCTTCCACAGGAATCTTAATATAGCCATCACGGTCCATAATATCTACATCTGCAATTTCAGTAAAACCATGATCCTTGGCAACCTGCATATGCATTTCTGTCTCAATTCTTTTCGAACCGGAATATGCTGTATTACACTCAACAATTGTTCCATCCACACTTTGAACCAAATTCTTGATAAGATTTGGATCCAGATGATTAGGATTACCCGCTTCCCCTGTTGAGAGCTTGATAGCCACTTTACCTGAAGGAGTTACATTCAGTGCCTGATATACCTTATCAAGACCTTCAGGACTAATATCATTGGTCATATATACAACCGATGACCGGTCATAGCTTCTGCCCTCAGACTGCAAGGTTTCTACATCATAATATTCATGCGCCTCTATATCATAATGCATATGATTTGTGTACCAAACCAGAAATATACCAACGACTACCAGAAATACGCCTACCCCAATGGATAAGCCACGACGTCCTCTTCCGTTTTTCTTTACTCCTTTGTTATTACGCTTAGCTTTATCCTTCATAATGAATTCCAATCCTTTCCTTTATCCCATTTAATCCAAGATAATGATATGAAATAAGCATCTTTAATCTATACCGCATTTCATCCTCTTCACTGTACTTAATCAGTATGTCTGTCAGTCCCATTATTAGAAGTGAGACAATCTGAATCTTAAACTCTTTGTCATCTATCGGACAAGCTTCAACAAAGAAGCCGGTCATCATTTCTGTAAGGAACGCCTGATCTTTACTTCCAACAGACTTAAGCATTATGAGTATCCCTTCACGATGCTCACTCATTATCCTTGCAAGTACTTTTGATACTTCTTCTATCTTATCTTCAGTATAATTGGCGGCATAATCTGAACTACCAAATCTGCTGATTGCATCTATAAGACTTCGCCTGGCCTTCCCCACAAGTGTTTCATATATTTCTTCCTTAGAACGAAAATATCTGTAAATATTGCTCTTACTAATAAAACACTTATCAGCGACCATACGTAATGATGTTTTATCATATCCGGCATGTATGAAGAGCCCTTTAGAAACATTCAAAATTCGTTGTCTTATTTCATCTTTCTTTATCTGCATTTCTTTCCCTCGACGGTTTTATCATTTAATAGCGACCAAAATATTGTAATAAAAATATCATATATATTGCTTGTTTTCAATATATGGCAAACAAAAGCGACCATTATGCAAAATCGTTCATTTAAGACATAGTACATACAACAAACGCAAAAAAGCCGTACGTCTATATAATAGTTTTTACTATATATATTCGTACGACTATTAAAAATCTTTTTTTCTACTCAGCGCTTAAACAGGAATACTATTACCATTCCATACAATACTTTCCGTACTAATAGTTTCTCTTTTGTTAAACTTTTTTGACAGAGTCATCAAACTATTGCCAGACTCCCAAAAACAATCACGGACATGACCAGCATCATGATAAGAAAGTATTTCAGTACAGTTCCTATACCGATCACATATTCTAAAAACGTAGGAGTACTGTCCAGAACCACTTCATACTCTTTCCTATTTTTTCCCATCTACGCACCTATCGCAATTCCCGCAATCATAGCAACCAAAAACAACAGGAAGTACAGCACAAAAACAACTCCTACAAAGATAAGCTGCACTTTAAAGAAATTAGATTTTGACTTCTTCTCCGAACTGCTGAATGCCCAGACAAACATCATGATAAAACCGACACACGGAATCATCATAAGCAGAAAGCACAGCGCCCATTCTCCTTTGCTCACCGGTTCTTCCAGCCCTGCGTAGCTTTGTGGCATATTCGGCTGCGGATATTCTGCGCTGTAAGAATTCTGTGAAGGTGTAAAATTTGTGTCAACATATTCACTATAAGCAGGTTCGGTATAATCCGGTGTCTCATAAGCTGCGAACGGATCCTGCGTCCATGCATCCGCAGTCTCTTCCGGCACCTCATATGGTGCGCTTTGTGGCGTCTGCATATTCTGCGCCTCCAAGTATCGTTCGTAGTTTCTTTTCTTTGGCATCTGATTTTCTTCCATGTTTCTTCTCCTTTTTTACACTATTTTATGATTCCGGTTTTATGCAGCACATCCATCACGGTATGATAGACACTCTCACTCTTTTGTGTCAGCGGTGCCACATCCGGATAAAACCGGTACATGCGGTATACATAAAACACAAACATCGCAAGTGTGATACCGACAAAAAGCGGAATCAGTCCTTTTATTTTAGTTCCTCTGATATATCTTTTATAACATATATATACGGCAAAGCACAACCACACGTATATAAACGGGTGCATCTGCCACGCCTCAGCAAAACGGAATTTCAGCAGCAGAATACCGGCTCTTGTCAGCCCGCATCCCGGGCACGGAAATCCAAATAAAATCTGCGTGATACAGACCTCATCCAAAAGCACAAAAAACAGGAGAAAGATTCCGGCAAACGCCAGAATCCCCATCCTGTTATTGACAATATCCTTCTTTATTCTGTTATACACCAAAAGGATGTTATTTTTCATTTACAACTCCTGCCGCCTTTGCAATCGCATCATCAATATGCTCGCAGAAATATTCTCTTCCGATTTTGTCTACAAATCCGGCCTTTTCCATAATGCGCATCGGCTGTTCATTGACATGGGAAAGAATCAGCTTAATGTTCTTTTTCTCACACTTTTCCAAGAGCTGTTCGAGCGAATGCATCGCTGTTGCATCAATCGCATTTACACTTCTCATTCGAAGAATAATACAAGTATCTGTTTTCTTGAGCGAAATCTTCATAATCTTATCCGCTGCTCCAAAGAACATCGGTCCGCTGATTTCATAAACAAATGTATTCTCAGGCACTGCCTTCAGTCCGATATTATCCGGGTCATCTTCCGGATCGACATAGGTCCAGCCCTCTACCTCTGTCACATCGCTCATGCGCTTCATGAACAAAAGTGCTGCCAGAATCATACCAAACTCGATTGCTACAACCAGGTCAAATACAACCGTCAAAACAAAAGTAAGTACCAGCACCATAATATCACTCTTTGGTGCAGTTTTAAGCAGATGAACAAATTCACGCCACTCACTCATGTTGTATGCAACCATAAACAGAATCGCTGCAATCGTAGGCATCGGAATCAGTGTTGCATAAGGCATCAGTACCACAAGAATCAAAAGAAGTGTTACGGAATGTACCATACCTGCAATCGGTGTACGTCCGCCGTTTTTCACGTTTGCTGCAGTTCTTGCAATCGCACCTGTGGCCGGAATTCCTCCAAACAGAGCTGAAGTAATATTTCCTGCTCCCTGTGCGATCAGCTCCATATTGGAACGATGCTTACTGTTTACCATACTGTCGGAAACCACGCAGGAAAGCAGAGACTCAATCGCTGCAAGGATTGCGATGGTAAACGCATCCGGAAGCACGCGTTTCACCAGACCGAATGAAAAGTCCGGGAGGTGCGGCGCCGGAAGTTTATTGGAAATTTCATACAAATCTCCGATTGTATTTACTTCCATATGTAAGCCTTTCACCATTGCAATGCTGACAAGCACTGCGATCAGTGAAGGTGGTATTCTTTTCTCAATACGAGGCCATCCGATCAAAATCACCATGCAGACCATACCGACAACCACTGCCTGCCAGTTTATCGTAGGCATAAAGCGGACCACTGCCTCAAGTTTTTCCATGGTTTCAATCAAAGGTTCTTCGGTCACAACGGTAAGTCCGAGAAAATCCTTGATCTGTCCGACAAAAATCGTCACCGCGATACCGGATGTAAATCCTGTCGTGATGGTAAAAGGAATGAATTTAATCAGGCTTCCGAACCGGAATACGCCCATTAAAATCAAAAAGACTCCTGCCAGAATTGTCGCCACAATCAAGCCTTCCATTCCGTTGGTTGCCACAATACCTGCAACAATCGTCGCAAACGCAGCCGTCGGTCCTGCAATCTGCACACGGGATCCACCGAGAAACGAAATCACAAATCCCGCAAAGATAGCTGTGTAGATACCCTGCTCAGGTGTTACCCCGGAAGCCAGCGCCAACGCAATCGACAACGGAAGCGCAATGATCGCTACAATAATTCCTGCTACAACGTCTTTTACAAACTGCTGTTTTGTGTATGTTTTCATGACGGAAAACAACTTTGGTTTTAATTTTTCCATAATTCCTCCCTGCGAGCACGCTACTCTATTCCCCAATACAACAGCCACTCGCGCCGAGAATTATATTAGTCCTATTTTTTTAATTTTTCAAGTACATTTTTCAGTGCATCGTCACTTTCATCAATCCAGACAGCTTCTTCCTCTCCGTTTAAGCCCAAAAATTTGGCAAGCGTCTCCGTCGTGTCGGAATTGTTCCACTCCACGATATAATCATCAATTTCTTCAAATTCTATTTCTCCTGCCAGAAATCTTTCTTTAAACTTCATTTGTGCCTCCTTTACCAATCGGTAGGTACTTCCCACTGATACTTCTCCATATCAACATGACCGTCCACAAATACAATACCCTCTGCCTCCAGCAATTCAATCTGTCTGTTTTCTCCGCCAAAAGCGAATGCACGGGACACATTCCCGTCCTTTGTTACCACACGATAACACGGAATCCTATCCGGGTCGGGATTGACATGAAGTGCATATCCGACCACTCGCGCCCAGCGCTTGTTTCCTGCCAGTGCTGCTACCTGTCCGTATGTTGCCACCTGTCCGTATGGAATTTTTCTTACCACATCATATATTTTCTCAAACGTCGTCTTTTCCATATATTTCTTTCTGAATAATCGCTTTGTTTGCCTCAAAATCCACTTCAAGTACCGACATTCCCCGGATAGAAGCATTCGAATACGTACCCTCTGCCGGAATAACCGTCTGCAGGATTTCGTAGCTTAACAGCTTCCCTGCATCCATACTGAGCACAAAGACTTCATTTTGTGTCAGGTTAGTAGTCAAATTCGGAAAAAGCTGCTCTATCAGCTCATTTTGATTCGTCGCAAATGCAACCGGCAATTTTTTAATCACTGCACTGAGCACTTTTCTCTGCCGCTCCGTACGTCCGAAATCCGTTCCGATATAACGGTTTCTGCTGTACGCCAAAGCCTGCGGTCCGTTTAAATGAATTTCCCCGAAAAGTGAAGTATCCAGATAATCTGTCGTCATCTCGCGTCCTTCCAGCAGATTATACTCATTTAAATATGCATTGATCCACTGAACTTCCTCGTTTGTCACTTCCAAATCAATTCCGCCGACTGCATCAACCAGCGCCGCAAACGCCTGGAAATTTACAAGGACATAGCGATTGACTTCGATTCCGAAATTGTGCTCGATTGTCTCGCACAAAAGCGACGGTCCGCCATATGCATATGCTGCATTCAGACGATTTCCCTCATATCCCGGAATCTCCACATACATATCGCGAAGAAGCGATGTCATGTGAATGGTCTTAGTCTCGTTACTGATGGACAAAAGAATCATAGCGTCGGAACGGCCGTCCTCGCCGCCCTCTCTTGAATCGTTTCCGATCAGCAGAACATTCGTCACACCTTCTGATTTCATCGGCTCCGACCCAATCCCCGGTGTTTTCTCATATCCCATCTCTCTGTAAATTTTTCCGACTGTCAAATACCACCATATAAAAAATGCAAGAACAACCAAAAGTAACACTATCAGAACTTTTTTCCATTTGGATTTCTTCTTTTTTATTTTTTTAGGTTTCGCTGCTCTTCTGCGGCTCGGCCCATCCGACGGCTTCCTTCCGGCCGGCGGAGCCACACTTTCTCGTTTTTTCTCTGCACGCACCTGTGGCCTTGTCTGTCCACTCCGGCGCTCTCTGACCGGTGTCGGCTGAATCCGCGCACTGTCTTTAACCGATGTCGGCGGCGCCTGCATCTGCGGACGAGTCACATCCGTTGCAAACTCCGTTTTCAATTCTCTGCGCTGCGGAGTTTCTGTATACGCCGCCCTCTGCTCTCTGCGCTGCGGAGTTTCTGTATACGCCGCCCTCTGTTCTCTGCGCTGCGGAGTTTCTATCGCCTCCGCTTTCCGCGGCATTTGAGATCTAACCTGCGCATCCCTGCGGATCGGCGGTATCTGCACCTCAAGTTCCTGATCCAGAAACCGTTCCAGTCCGTCCTGGATTGCTTTATTTTCATCAATTGAATTTTTGTTCATACTATCTTCCTCCGAAAGAGATACGAAAAACTCTTCCGCTTTTTTTGATTTTAAGGCCGTTTCTTTTATATTTCTATCGTCCTTCCGGTAACCAGAAGTTCCAGTTTCTCTCCCAGTTCTTCCTTCAGGATCGGAAATGCCTTTGTTCCCGTACAATGGCCGGTATATATCTTATCCACCTGCATCGCGCGCAGTTTCGATGCCAGCGCGCGCACTTCCTGCTCACTTTCACGCATACTGTCCGGTCCTGCTGCCCCCATCAGATGAAAACCGCCGATCATGGCAATTACCCTGCGGCCGCCAAACGCCTGCTGCACTTCCTCCAAAATCAGATCCACCCCTCCGTGGCTGCAGCTGTTAAGAACAACCAATCCCTCCGGTAATTCAAATACGAGACTTTGCTCATGCGCAAAATCATCCACCAGCATAGTGTCTCCCACCTGTGTAAACATATGCATACGGCTGCCTCGCACGGAAAGTCCCTGCGCATGATGTGCGATTAAAAAAACGCCTTCTTCCAGTTTTTTATCCCCATCTACATAACAAATCCGTTCCCCAAGTTTCCGGCGGACCTGTTGCGGGATCCCGATATCCTTCATTCCATCCGGTTTTTTTGAAAAACACTGAAGCCCGGCCGCCTTTTGCATAAATACAGCTGCCTTAGCATTGATGTCCGCAAATGCTTCAAAACCTCCCGCGTGATCATAATGTGCATGCGAAAGAATCGCCTTATCTACTTTTGCAAGATCAATGCCAAGCTTTTCTGCATTTGCCGCAAAAAGCCCGCTTTGTCCTGCATCCAGCAGATAAGACGAACCATTGTATTCGATATAAAATGACAAACCGTGTTCACACTCAAGATCACTGTCTGTCTGATTTTCTATCAATGTAACTATCTTCATCCTATTTCACTCATTCTTTTATAAATATCCCTGCTCCTGCAGATAATCCACATCAAAATTGGTCACTGCCCGCCGGATTTCCTGTAATTTCTCAGCATACTCCTCCGGGAACGCATACGCGTCAATCTGCTTCATAATCGCATCCAGTGCATCAATGTCCATCTCTTCCGCTGCCAATCTTAGCTTCGTAAATAGCTTTGTTACCTCTTCCGAATGCGGATCTGCTTCACTCTTATCGGATGCATCCGCCATAAATTTCTGAAGCAGCAGCAAGCGGTACTCCTCCCACTTATCTGCAAACACAGGCATCATCGCACTCATATGCGCCTCATTCTTTCCCCGCGATGCATCTTCCAGTGTTTTTGCCAGCCCCGCAAGCGGTACAATCCCCACCGTCATTGCCGAATTCTTCATACTGTGAACTTTCGTGCAGAACTTCTCAAGTTCCTGCTCCTGTTCTCTGTTTCGGAAGTATTCCTGCAATTGATCCAGGTCTGACTGCATCACTCCGACCAAAAAACGAATCATATCCGTAAACTCTTCCGCTGTATTAAAATGCAGAGCCGCATAATCATAATCCAGCCCATTTACCGCCGGTAAATCTGCCCAGTTTTCTTTTTCGTCTTCCTTGGCAGATTCCTTCTCTATCATCTCTTCGTTTTTTTCTATCACTGTCGCAGGTTCTTCTATTTCAAGTTCTGATATCAAGGACCTATCCAAGAGCTGATACAGCATAAGATTTAACTTTTCCGGCAGAACCGGTTTGGAAAGATACGCTGCAAAACCAAGCGCCTGATATTCCTGCTCTGTCATTGACATCGCATTGGCCGTCATTACTACCACAGGCACTCCATCCGCCAAATGCTCATTTTTGATTCTTTCAAACGTCTCAAGTCCATCCATTTCAGGCATCAGATGATCCATGAATATTACATGATAGCGCCTTTCGCGAAGCATCGCAAGACACTCTTCCCCTCCGGAAGCTTCTTCCACCTGTATCCGGCTTTTCTGAAGGAGATTGCGGACAATTCTGCGGTTCATAGCGGTGTCATCCACAAGTAAAATCCGTGCCATCTCTGCACTGAAAGAAACCTTTGCATCCGGAGAAAGAACCGTCTTTTCGATGGTTTCTTTTTCAGCCGGCTCTTTTTCACACAGCCCGACAGGCTCCGGCTCCTTTACCTCCCTGTCCGATGCGAAAATGGAAACAAACATTGCAATCCCCATAACAACCAGCGCTACCCCCGTAATACGGGACACCGGATAAATCATATAACAAAAACACAAAAACATTCCGCAGCCGACCCCAAACACCAGCGGGAACAATTTTTCTCTGGCAATCCTGCGCATCTGTTCAACATAGTTCGAAAAAATAACAAACAGATAAAACGCTGCGCCGACATAAACGGTCCACATTCCGGGACCATGATTATATACCGCTCCGGTCTCTGTCAACTCATATCCCAGCGGTAAAATAAAAATTCCCGCATACAATATCACCTGTGCTACATGAATAAAAGCAAGTCCTTTATCTTCTGCTCCTGTTTCTTCTCTGACAAATGCTGACTTATAACGAAATCCCAGATAAAAATAGGTAAGAATCAACGTAAAATACGAACGGTTTATGCTTTTAAATAGCAAAGGGGAGATTTCCGAAACTCTATGCACCGACCAGATGGACAGGCACTCAAAAACAAGTTGCAACATCGACACAATCAGTATCAAAATATACCATTTATCTGTTGCTTTCCGGATTCTTTTTTCTGACAAAAACATTATCAGCAGGAATCCCAGTATCATCATACAGGAAATTTGTAATATGTACATAAATACCCTCTGTTTTAAATAATCTTCTCAATGGTCTCAAGCAGTTTCTCCTGCTTCGGCGGTTTCAAAAAATAACCTGCCGGCTTGAGTGAAAGAAGTTCAACAACGACATGTTCATCTGCCATACTTGTTAAAAACACCACCGGTATTTTGGCATATTCCACATCTGCCTGAAGCATTTCATACATCTTTTTACCATCGGTCACAGGCATCGCATAATCCAGCAAAATCAAATCCGGTTTTCTGCGGCCGATGGAAGTAAATGCCTGTACTGCAGACACTGCAACCGCAACCGAATATTTGTCATCCAGCATTTTCTTGATATTACGAAGCGTCAGCGCATTATCATCCACAATGAGGATATGCTTTTGAAACTCTACCACATAGGAATCCGGATCCAGACCTGCCATATTACAGCAGACATCCAATAATCCTTTCTTTGTAAACGGCGTAGTAATCTTTTCAAACTGCGTCGTTTCATAATATTTGTTATACGGAAGACTTTCATATTCTGTTCCCAGTGTCACAACCGGAATATTGATAAAATCCATGTTGAGAAGATTTATCATCATAGACTCTTCCACCGCATCATTTCCGAGAGTCAAAAGAATCAAATCCGGAGTTTCACGTTGAATACGGGCTCTGAGAGCCTTTGCCGTAGGTTCAATGGTATCTACCTGAAATATTCCTTTTAACATATCAAGCGCATCTCTGTGCGCAATGCTCTGCACTCCAACAAAAACTAAATCTTTCATCTGTACCCCCTATTGTATGACTTATCTTTATCGTATCACACACTTCCCAAAGTGTAAATCCGGCATTGGTGCATTAAAATGCGTCTTTCATGCACATTTCACGGACTTTTTTACGTAATTTCAAAACCATGGCCGGTGCCACCGACAATTCATCGATCCCCATTTTCAGAAATTGTGGCATCATCTGTTCATCTGCTGCAAGTTCCCCGCAGATTCCTACCCACTTTTCCTGCGCATGCGCATGGTCTGTTACCATCTGAATCATACGAAGAACCGCCTCGTGATGCGCATCGTAAAACGCATCCAGTTTTGCATTTGTCCTGTCAAGTGCCAAGGTATACTGTATCAGGTCGTTGGTTCCAATGCTGAAAAAATCCACCATTTTGGCGAGCCTGTCACTAATCATGACCGCCGCCGGTGTCTCTATCATAATTCCCTGTTCCGGAATTCTGTAAGCAGTCCCTTCTGCCTCCAGCTCCGCTCTTGCTTCCTCGACCAAGCTCTGCACCTTGGAAACCTCATCCTCTGAAATTATCATCGGATATAAAATGGAAAGATTGCCGTAATGCGCTGCTCGCAAAAGTGCCCTGATCTGTACTTTAAAAATCTCAGGCCTTGTCAGGCAGAAACGTATCGCGCGACATCCCATCGCCGGATTCTCTTCTTTTTCCATTCTGAAATACTCCGCCTGCTTGTCCGCTCCGATGTCCAACGTACGAATGACGACCTTTTTCCCCTTCATTTTTTCTACCGCCTGTTTATATATCTCAAACTGTTCTTCTTCCGTCGGAAAAGTATCCCGCTCCAGATACAAAAACTCACTGCGGAACAGCCCGATTCCGCCCGCATCATTTTCCAATACCTGTCCGATATCCGCCACGCTTCCGATATTGGCCAAAATATCTATCTTATGGCCGTCTCGTGTAATATTCTCTTTCCCTTTCAGATGTTCCAGCTTCGCGTCTTTTTCTCGTTCCCTCTGAATCGTTTTTTCGGCCTCAGCCTGTGCCGCCTCATCCGGCGAAAATGTCACAACGCCGGAAAAACCATCTACAATCACACACTCTCCGTCCTGTATTTCTTCCTCCGAAAACGGCACCGAAACGATTGCCGGAACATTCATCATTCGCGCTAATATCGCTGTATGCGAATTGATTGATCCCTGCTGGGTCACAAACGCTAATACATAATCTTTATTTAATTGCACGGTCTCACTCGGTGAAAGGTCCTGTGCCACAATCACAGAAGGCTGTGTCAGCTGCGGACCGGCCTGCTCATCGC
Organism: Lachnospiraceae bacterium; assembly: GCA_017623815.1. Taxonomy (GTDB): domain Bacteria; phylum Bacillota; class Clostridia; order Lachnospirales; family Lachnospiraceae; genus SVFI01. Next base: position 13,278 of record JAGAOK010000008.1, on the reverse strand, counting down.
CCTGCAGATTATGTACCAGTCTGGACGAAACATCCCACACATCCGCCGCACGCGCATTCATATATTCATCTTCCATAGCAGAAAACATGGCCGAAAATTCATCCCCGGTCAATGCCACCGCATATTCCGCATTTACCTTCTCTGTCTCTATGACATTGCGGACCGCAGAAAGATACATCTCATCCTCAAGCAGCATTCGGTGTACTTCAAAAACAGCGGCGCTTGCCTGCCCGATTTGTTCTGCGGCTTTGTCATAAAGCTGCGTAAGCTGCCCGGCAGATATCTCAAGTGCTGCGCGCAGCCGCTCAAGCTCTGCCTGCGGATCTTCTATATCTTTTTTAATCACCTGCCGGCTTCTGCGAAAGACAACAGCAGGTCCCATTGCGATTCCATTATATACAGATTTTCCTTCAAAACGCTGCACCTGATATCTCCTTTTTCCTAAAACTCAAAATCAGAAACTCTTAATCCAGTTGATCAATGAAGGAATGTGCGTCTGATTATACACATCATTTCTCATCTGATCGTTCACATATCCGTTTTTCTCCATACGGGCAATGATTGCCTCCTGGAGTCCGGCGATTCTTCCCTGCTCAAATGCGTTTTCATAATCCGCATTTTCCTGCGGCGCCACGGGTTCTGCCGGCTTTGTTTCTTCCGGCTGCGGCACCGGCTCTGTCAGCTTTGTTTCTTCCGGCTGCGGCACCGGCTCTGTCACCGGCTCTGCAACTTCCGATTCAGGCTCAATCTTTGCCATCGGAACATCCTTCAGGAAGTCCTCCTCCGTATTCGGTACCCAGATGTCTCCGGAGTTTGCTTTTACATTTACCGTAATGTTTCCGTTTATTACAGATACTTTTTCTCCGGACAGGGCTCCGATATATTCATTGCAATTACCCGCTGCTAACGTCATAACATAATCACTGTCGTCATTATTTACCGTCACCAGTACACTGACTCCGTCATGGCTGCGCGAAAATGCAAACTGTCTGTTTGTAAGAACCAGTTCTTTATAGTCACCATAGGAAAGCGCCTTCACATTCTGACGGACTTTTCCGAGTTTGGCAATCAGCATCGTATGCGGATTGTTTTTGACTGCATCTTTATAATCCGCATAATTTAACGCCGGACGAAGCGAATCATCGGACCACTTTTCCTTTTTACCCTCGATTCCGAATTCGGAGCCATAGTATACGGATGGTACTCCCGGAAGGGTATAAGATAAAATGTGTACCGGCGCAAAATGCTGTTTGTTATTCAGTTTTGTATAAATACGTTCCACGTCATGATTGTCCGTGAAATTGTAAAGTTTTAAATTGCTGCAGCGGTCGCCCAAATATTTAATCGTATGTGCGATTTCAAAATAGTTGTGATCATTGTGTCCGGAATAAAGTGCCTTGTGAAGCATGTAGTTGGTCACAGAATGCAGCGTATCTGCATTAGCCCACTTGCTGTAATCGCCGTGGATTACTTCACCCATCAGCCAGAAATCCGGTTTCACTTCATTTGCCACGCGGCGCATCATTTTCATGTATTCAAAATCGAGCACATCTGCTGCGTCAAGACGAATTCCGTCCACATCAAACTCGCTCACCCAGAACCGGATTACATCCGCAATATAATCCTTTACCTCCGGATTGTGCTGGTTCAATTTTACCAGCAGATCATATCCGCCCCAGTTTTCATAAGAGAAGCCGTCATTATAACTGTTGTTTCCCCAGAAATTCACATTGCAATACCAGTCTTTGTAACGGGAGTTTTCGCGATTTTTCTTAATATCCTGAAAAGCGAAGAAATCTCTTCCTGTATGATTAAACACACCGTCAAAGATAACGCGGATACCCTTGTCATGGCACGCCTTTACAAACTGTTTTAAATCTTCATTGTCTCCGAGACGGCTGTCGAGTTTTTTATAATCGGTCGTCTCATAACCGTGACCGACCGATTCAAACAACGGTCCGATATAAATAGCGTTAAATCCCGTCTCCTTTATATGATCAATCCATTTTTCCGCCTCTTTGAGTCTGTGCACCGGCTGGCCATAAGAATTCTCCTTTGGTGCTCCGCACAGCCCGAGCGGATAAATGTGATAAAATACTGCCTCATCATACCAAGCCATAATAATTTCCTGCTTTCTACTTCATTATTTTATAAAAGTCATACTGTATATATAATACAACAGGCACTATATGTTATCCTTGCGGCACGCTCTCGCTACGCAAAAAACGTAGCGGTACTAAGCCGCAGCAGGCTGCGACTAAGGACCGACGTTTTTTGAGTACCACAAGATATAACATATAGTGCCTTCCTGTTCTTATCCTATATACCATATCACCATTTTATATATTATAACAAATTCGAAATGCAACTAAAAGATAAAAATACAATTTTCCTTATTCTGTTAGAGGATATGTGATGGTCTTTTCGGCTCCGTTTTCGATGTAGGTAACGGTAACCTCTGTCCGGTCACGGTTTACCTCCATATCTTTATACTGCGCACCGTCGATGTCGTGGTATTCTTCGCTTGAAGATTCCTCGCCGCTCTTTTCATACACATGGAAGGAACAGCTCGTTATAATCTCTTTTCCTTCCTCGTTTAGTCTGACATGAACAAAGAACATATCATCGCCCGCCATCCGCACATGTGCATCCGTCACTTCCGGAACCGGATCACGGGTAAAATAGGTGCTGATTCCCGTCGAGCTTACTGAGCCATAGTAAATCGAATATCCGCTACCGAACTCTCTGCCTTCCTCCGTCATAAAATCGTACGGAAGATACGCCTCGTCGAATTCCACCTTGTTTTTTTCAATATAGCTGGTATAAATATATACGATCTCGTTTCCTCCCGGAAGAAGCGCATATTCGTAGCTGTGCGCCGCATTTTCCACCGCAATATAAACAGGAAAATTAAATTTCTTTTTCTCGTCACGCAACAGTTCTTTCTTCTTTCCGCCGTAAGTCTTAGATGTGTTCTCCAAGCGGTCAATCTCCGCACGGTACGTCACATCGTCATAGGCACATTTCAGATAGGTCTGCACCGTCGGCATATTCCACGTGTCCCGATAATAATGATAATAATCGAGCACCTGCGCGCCTTCCGGTATCGTCTCCGGGAAGGTCATATATCCCGTCTGTATGCTCTGCTCCGTAAAAATCTCCTCATAGCGCGATACATCTCTTGTCGCCTTCCCCGGCGGTCCGAGCAAAAACAAATAGACAAACACAAATATTACCGTATACAACGTGGCTGCTGCCAAACCCACACCAATTAAGAATCCTTTGCTAATTTTCTTTATCTTTCGCTTTGTTTTATGTTTCATCAAAAAACTCCTCCTGATCTGTCGGATAAATCCGGAACGCTTCCCGTTCCGTCTCAAACGGATACCCCGCCTGTCCGTAGTCTTTCGGCAGATATTTCCTGTTAAAATACAGCTGTCTGATATCCGTCCCCTGCAAGTAAATGTAAATCACCTTATATTCCGCCTCGGACAAAAGCGCATATTCAAATCCTTCATCATATAACATTGCATACACGCACGGAAGATCGTTTTCCTCCTCCGAGTACTGCACGCTTCGCCCTGTCTTTTCGTCCGTCACGGAAAGAAGTCTCTCTTTTTCCTGCAAAAACTCTGTCGCCGTATAACTGCACTCCAGATAAATCTGATACGTCTGATAGATCTTGCTTCCTTTGCAATCATAGTAGAACTTCTCAACCTGTCCACTCACAGCGTCTGCTTTCGGAAAGAGCGCAAGGCGCGCAATCCCCTTGTAGTTCTGTTTCCCGTAATCCTCCGATTTTTCATAGTGTTCTTTTACCGTGTATACCTCTTCCTGTTTCCCCGAAAATGGTTGAAACAGACAAAGGAATAGTACCACCACAAAGATCACTATCCCGCCGATCATTCCGAGCATTTCATATTTCCGGCGTTTCAGCGCCCGTCCAAGACGCCCGTCTCTGGAAGCCTCCGCCTTTTGCATCTCGCATCGATCTTCCTTGACCTCTTCTATATATTCTCTGCATTTTTTACAGGTCTCTATATGCGTCTGCACCAGTCTCTTAGAATCCTCACTCAGCAAATCATCCAGTGCAAGCGGAATCAAATCCTGTACCACGCAACACTCTGTATTCCTCACCACTTCTCCCCCTTTCTTTACATAATACACATCGCATCCAGCATACATAATGCCATAATCAGAAGTAAAAACAAAATATACCCCAGAATCAGCATTCTTGCCGTGCTCTTTTTCTTATAACGGTGTCTGCGGCGTTTTTTCTTCTGCTCTGCCGGACTAAAATCAATCTCCCCGGTCATCTCCTCATACATCTGCCTGCATACCTCGCACTCCTTAAGATGCTCCTCTACTACCTTCGCGGTCTCTCCGCTTGTCATTCCATCGATATAAAGTGGGAGCAAATCAAAAATAACATCGCATGTATATTGCTTATTCATCTTTCCTTAAGCTCCTTTCCTAATATCTGTTTTGCCCGGTAAAAGGTCACGCGCGCCCAGTTTTCCGACTGCGACAACACCTCACCGATTTCTTTAAAACTGAGTTCCCCCGTCAGGCGGAGCATGACCACGTCGCGCATCGGCGACGGGAGACTTTGAATCGTCCTGTATATATGTAGCTTGCTTTCCGCTCCGACCACGCTGTTTTCCGTCTCTTCCTGCATGGCGGTTTCCACTGCTTCATCAAACGGAACTTCTTTTCGCCGTCTTTTTTTGTCCAAACTTTGGTAAAACACGTACTTAGCAATCTGGCAAAGCCATGTCGACATCTTACAGTCGCCCCTAAACTGTGATATTTTGACCGTAGCGCGATAAAATGTTTCCTGTGTCAGTTCTTCCGCCAAGTCCCGGTCACCGCCGCAGAGCGTACATAAATAGCCGTAAACCGTATTAAAATACTGTTCGTAAATCTCTTTCATCCCCACACTCCTTTCCCCCTTTCTGATAATATGTCCATCAAGTGATACGTTTCGTTACAAACTTTTTGTGATTTTTTTGATTTATTTTCCAACTCATTGCTTTGATGATTCTGTTCCTTGGTGGTTTTATGTTTCGTCGCCCGGGCGGGCAACGCGGAATTTCTTCGGCCGGGCAACGCGGGGATTTCTTCTCCGCCAATCAGGATTGGGTCATAATGACATAAATGCTATTCAAATACCCAATTTCACTTCTGCAAGTCAGCGTGTTTTTCGCCTTTGGGTCAGCAGGCTTGCAAAACACACAAAATACCCACACATCCTACAAATTCGTGGGTATCGGCGCCCCAAACTCACTCTCCTGACCCAAACGCAATTTCCGGCGCACGGTTCCAAGCAAAAATGGGTCTTGGCGTCAAAATCCGTGCGCCAAGACCCAATCTCTCAACTAAAAACTCCTCAAAACACTTGATTTGCTATTGAAAATTTCCTTATTCATAGAAATAGCAAATCATCCCCTGCTCTTTGTCTACCATAATCCCCATCGCCTGCGGATATTCCTCCGGATTTTCCGCCTGATACAGCATATAAATCTTCATATGTTCCCGTCGCTCCGGCGCAACTTCGCAAGAAAGCGGATATATCGAAACCTGTTCTGCCTCATCCGGCGTCAGAACCTTTGCATCCGCCTCGTACTTTTCCATCTCCGCACGGATATAGGCCTCATCCGCCTGAAAGATCAGATACTTAAATGCCTTCCCCTGAAGATATCCCGGATACTGCTTCCAGATTACCTTCTTTGCACCCTTCGGAATCTCATCCGGAAAATAATAATAGCGGTTTGGAGCATTCTCCTTCATCGCCTTAACTTCCCACTTGTATTCCCAAGGCATATGCGTAGGAAACGCCAGTTCAAGCGGCGATAAGAAAACCAGAACAATCCACAACATAACCGGAAGCCCGAACAAATATCCCCGAAGAGATTTGCTGCACTTTTTCGGATCCGCCTCATATACCTCAAGCGGCGCCATCCGCCATACACGCCACGTAACAAACAGCAATAACAAAGCCATTCCTAAATGCGACGGTCTCGGGCGGATCGCCCAGTGTAAAACTGCCACGGTCGCAGCCACCGAAAGTATCACCGCAAACACATACGTTGCTTTATGATATTCTCTCTTTTCTTTCTGTTCTCCCATCAAATCCCCCTGCTTTCCGGTCAATATCCCGGCAACACTTTACAAACTTTCTACCGTCTTTTTCACATAGTCATAAATCGGCTGCGCTGCATCATTTCCATGCTTTGCAATCAGATTTACAATCGCATTTTCCACAACAAATCCGTCTGCAATCGTTTCGTACTCTGCTTCCGGATAATCTACACCGATCTCCAAAATCACCGGTGTGTCAGTCACTTTTCGAATCTGTGCCACGATATCGGAAATATCTGTCACCACATCCTTACGGCTGTCCTTTGCATCCTGAGCAGGAAGTACATAAATATATCCCTTCGCATCGGCTGCAATCATGCGGATACGGCTCTTGCTCGCCGGTGCCACCAGCGAAATCACATCCACACCGTATTTCTCTGCCATCGGAAGTATCTCATCTCTCTCATCGTATGGCATATCCGGAATGATGATTCCGGACACTCCTGTCTGGCTGCATTTTTCCATAAACGCTTCGTATCCGTACTTAAATACCGGATTTAAGTAGGTCATCAGCACAAGAGGAACCGATACCTTATCCTTGACACGTGCGAGCATGTCAAAAATCATATCCGTCGTACATCCGCCTTCTGCGGAAAGTGCACGTACATTTGCTTCCTGTACCACCGGAGTCTCTGCAATCGGATCCGAGAACGGAACACCGATCTCAATCACAGACGCACCTGCTTTTTCCATGGTTATAATGAATTCCTCGGTCTTATCAAGACTCGGATCTCCGGCTGTCAAAAAGCCGACAAATTTCTTTCTATTCTTAAACGCTTCACTAATCTTACTCATGTAAATCCACTCCTCTATATCTCGCAATCGCGGCTACGTCTTTGTCACCACGGCCTGACAGACAACAGATAATAATCTGATCCTTATCCATCTTCGGCGCAATCTTCATAAGGTGCGCCACCGCGTGAGAACTCTCAATCGCTGCAATGATACCTTCGGTTCTTGCAATATATTCAAATGCTTCTACCGCCTCATCGTCCGTCACCGGAACATACTGCGCTCTTCCCATATCATGCAGATTTGCATGCTCCGGACCTACTCCCGGGTAATCAAGACCTGCAGAAATAGAATAAACCGGTGCAATCTGACCATACTCATCCTGACAGAAATAAGATTTCATTCCGTGGAATACACCGATAGAACCGGTGGTTACCGTTGCCGCTGTCTTATCCGTATCAGCGCCGAGACCTGCTGCCTCACAGCCGATCAGTTTTACGGATTCGTCCTTGATAAATTCATAGAACATACCCATCGCATTGCTTCCGCCGCCGACACATGCCATGACAACGTCCGGAAGTTTTCCTTCTTTTTCCAAAATCTGAGCTCTCGCCTCACGGCTGATCACACTCTGAAAATCTCTTACAATCATCGGGAACGGATGCGGTCCCATAACAGAACCGAGTACATAAAGCGTGTCATCCATACGCATGGTCCACTCACGCATACACTCATTTACCGCATCTTTTAATGTTCTCGTACCTGTCTTAACCGCATTTACTTTGGCACCGAGAAGCTCCATACGATATACATTAAGCGCCTGACGGATCGTATCCTCCTCGCCCATGAAAATCTCACACTCAAGACCTAAAAGTGCTGCTGCCGTCGCTGTTGCCACGCCGTGCTGGCCTGCGCCTGTCTCTGCAATAATTCTGGTTTTGCCCATCTTCTTTGCTAAAAGTGCCTGACCAAGCACGTTGTTAATCTTATGCGAACCTGTGTGATTTAGGTCCTCTCTCTTAAAGTAAATCTTTGCGCCGCCCAGATCCTTTGTCATCTTCTCAGCGTAGTAAAGAAGTGACGGTCTGCCCGCATACTCTGCTAAAAGCGCATTTAACTCGTTGTTAAAATCTGCATCGTTTTTGTAAAACTCATAAGCCTCTTCCAGCTTTAATACCTCATCCATCAGAGATTCCGGTATATACTGACCTCCATGGATACCATATCTTCCTTTTGCCATGTTTTTTCCTCCTATCAAACAAAAACGCCCCTGACAATAGTAACTCTATTGTCAAGGACGGTAAATTCTTATACCGCGGTGCCACCTTGATTTGTGGAATCCACACACTCATAGAATACAAACATATTCTCAGCAACTTACGTATGCTCACACGTCATAGAATACTGGGAATCCAAGGATAAGATTCTGTTCCCTATGCCCTCCGTGGTCCATTTAATAAATAGCGTTCTGCCGGTTCTCAGCCCCTCCGACTCTCTGTGAGTGCCCGTTTATTTTTATCTCCACATCAACGGTTTATAAAAATATGCAATTGTCAAAAGCTCTTTCTTTATTATATGCCATCTTTGTGGAATGTCAAGGATTTTCCGCTACCGGTTCTGGAATTTCATCAAATCTTCGGTCAGGCGCTTGGCTTCAAGGTAATTCTGACACCAGCTGATGGCTGTCACGATCAAATAGATCAAGAAGATACTGACAGCCACTGCAGCAATCAGTGTATAATCATCCCACATATCCTTCGCATCCCCGAAAGCCGTATAAAGCACCAGCACTTCCACGAGAATAAGCTGCACGACCTTCCTGATCAGAAGCTCCTTTACACTCAGCTCCCTTTTGGAATACATCACCAGATTCGGCACTGATCCGACCAGTCCGAATATAAGCGGCGTTGCAAATGCTTCATATCCCTGCCCGATCGGCTGTCCCGGCACAAACATAAGTCCCAGCACCAGAATTGCTATCGTACTGAGCGTTGATATTGCAAAAAATGTCCGAAGCGTATCCATCAAAAATTCTTTTCCGTGCATCAGCAGACACCACCTTTCAACATCTCTTTCAGCGCAGGTACATATTTGCGCGAAATAATGATCTCTTCCCCGCTTTGCAAAATCGCCATAAAACGGCCATTCAGCGCCGGCTTGATCGCTTTGATTTTCATCAGATTCAATAGCATGGATTTTGATATGCGCAGAAAATATTTTTCCCGCAACACCTCTTCCAGCTCGTAAAGCTTTTGCCTGGTCTCATAAACCTGCTGACCGGTATACAAAAACACCCGATTATCCACAGCCTCAACATAACATATGTCTGTCACCGGAATTTCATATTGATTTCCATCCTGCACTCCTGTCAGCTGTCCTTGTCTTGTCTTTATAAAGGTCACAATTTCCCGGACCCGGTCCGTCACCTCATGACAGCGGATCTCAATCTGCTCCGGCTCCTCTTTTTTTATTTTTAATAATTTAAGCACCATTCGGCTCTGTCCCCTTTGTCTTTCAGGTAATAATCATAATATTTCAATATCGTACGGTTCATGGATAACACACACTCTTTCGGGTCCACATCACCGACTCCCAGCATGGATGCCAGCGGCGGTGAAAACAGCGGAAGATCCGTAAAATTCATGTGTCCGCTTCCCTCAATATAAGTATACGAAGCATCTTTTGCATTTTCAAGCACGACGTTATTGACATACATACTTCCGAATTTTTCTCTCTCAAAATGATGCTCTTCATTGCTGAATGCAAGCAGCGGGACCGGATAGGATTCCCGGTAAAGCGCATAGACCCCATTTTCATAGCCAAATTCTTCACCGATCATCGTTCCGTCCAGATCAATGACTGCATCGATATCTTCTCTGGTTCTTCCCAGCGTCACACTTGCTGCGCCTCCGAGCGAATGTCCCATCAGACCGATTTTTTCCACGTCTGTCATTCCAAGCACATATTCTATTTCCTCCCTTGCATCTTCCCCGGTAACAAACCATGTTTCTTTCGCGGTCTGCCCTTTTTGATTGGCGGTTTTGATGCTGTCCAGCGCAAATCCCATATCAGCCACACGAATATCCAACCAGCTACGGGACATCTGAATAATTTCGTTCTCCCCGATGTTCTCTCCGTTAATTTCCATAACCTCACTCATGAACTGCGAATTTACTGTGATTGTTTTTCCGTCGGTATCCTTTGTAAAAAAGGAATGGTACGGATGATCGAGACTGACAACCACATAACCGCGACTGGCCAGTTCCATGTACGTCGACATATTACTCTGATAATATCCGAATGCGCCGTGCGAAAACAGCACCAGCGGAAACTCCTTCTTATCCCCCTCACCTGCTTTTACCTCCGGATAAAAGAAATAAACCGGAACCTCCCTTTTAGAACCATCCTTTTCAAAGGTTTCCACTCTGCTTTCATCTATCAAAATCGCTGCGGTCTGTTTTACACCATACTCACCGGTGGTCGGAAGACCTTCATAATCCGTAAACAAAACCTTCGGAAGTATGAGAATTGCTGCAACAATCAGCAGTAGTAACGCCCCTGAAATAATCCCTGCAATTTTCCATCCTCTTTTTGTCTTTTTCATATCTGTCACCCTTCCTTTCTTTGATAGGGTGACTATACACAAAAATAGCCGGGGCCACAACAGCCCCGGCGGTAAGATGCATTATTTGCGGGTAAGATGCTTTTTATCTTCCTACTTTAATACTATTTCATTCAATTTTCGAAAGAATCTTCTTTTGATTTCTCTTTGCAAACTCACTTAACGAATACGAACGAATTCTCTGTCTTACAATATTCGGAATCAAAAATCCACTATTTTTTCACTATTTTCCCACGAAATAATATTCCGGATTCCCGATGATAAATCTCTTTTCCTTCTTTTGCAGAATATCCCCATAGGACCAGCGGCGCATCCGCTCTACCCAATACCACTTCCGTTCATAAACCTCTCCATTCCATTCATATACCAATATCCATATAGCTCTTCCAACTGATCTTTCGTTAGGAGCTATTGTCCAGTTAAACGAAGCAGCATACGAATGAAAAAGAACCTCATTCTCTTTCCTCAAAAACGCATTCGGATGTGGCACATGAACTACCCCTGAAACACGAACCGGTGCGCACTTTTCTCTTTCACGCAACAGATTAAACTCACGTTTCGGAATCATCGGCAGCAGTATTTCTTTTCCTCTTTTATCTCTGATATGTACTAAGATAATACGCTCTCCTTTTACTACCCATCGGCAATCTCTCTCTGTCGCAATATAATCCACAATGTACGGCTCCCCTTCGGGATTCTTTGCATCATCTTCCAAATATGAAATCCGATGATTCTCTTTGTCTATCTGTACAATCGTTACCCAGTTTATTTCAATATGTTGTTCTTTCAGCAATTGCTTTAACTTTCTTTTTTGGAAGCATCTAAACTCTAACACAAGTAGAAGCGGTTCAAAAAGCACTCCAATCACAGCACTAATAAAGACGAGAACCACCATCATTTCCCATGCCTCAAAGAAATAAACAAGCAGTAAGAAAAACGTCGCCCCCAGTACAATAATCAGGCATGTCATTTTATCGATACCTGTGGAATGCAGAGAATTAAAATAACCTTCCAAAAAATATCCATTTTTATGTAATTGCATGCGTTCTTCTTCCGTGGTGATTGTTTTCATAAGCCTCCTATTTCGCAAGCCCTTTACAACTTGGGCACAAATAATTTTATTTCCCAAAAGCAAATACATAAAACAAAAATACCAGATACGGAAATAAAAAGAAGATCGTAGAAAAAAATTCAAACACTCCAAGTTCCTGATTCAACTGCTCTATCGTCTTTTTTACCACACGTTTTCTGGCAGCATTATATTTTTCTTTCGTTCGATATTTCCTCTGTAGCTTTTCATCCTTTTTTACCGTTTTCCAAAAACTGATAGAAAATACCAACGTTGCTAATGGATACGTTATCCATACGGGCAATATTACAGCAGTGGTTTGTGCCGTTTCTCCCGTAAAAATGCAGGTCTTTTGGGTTGTCATATACTGACCTCTTACCACCAGATATCTGGAATCATTATTGATTATCTCCATCGCAAGCATAGCTCTTGATAACATCAATGTCCAAATGACTCCCAGCAGTACAGCTGCTATACGACAAAGCATATAAAGCAGTTCTTCTCTCTCTTTAAACACATCCGGTACATCCCATAGTACAAAAGATATTCCCAAAATAGCAAGTAGCAGAAAGAACTCTGAAAATATTACCCATACATACCATTTTCGATAATTCCAATTGTAATTCATTGTTTTTTCAGCTTGCATCTTTAAACCTCTTAATGTTACTTCTTATGCCCTTTCCTCAGCATGTTTTAAAAATGCTTCATAAAGTTCCTGTCTGTTTAACTGACTTGCAGAATAGTTTTCTATAGTTTCTGACCTATTATCATCTGACATAGATACGAAATATGTAATATCTTCTGTCTTTTCCCCAAAAATTTTATCTGTAATCAATATTCTCCACGCTCCGGTAACTGCTTCAAAAAATAAAGCCATGTTTTCTGCATACTCAGCAGAATTTGCTTCTTCTTTTTGGTAAAGCAGCGTGCTTACATTATTTAATTCACTTCCCCTACCATCTGAATATGCCCATTCAGCCGGGACCCACTTGGTCATACTAAGCGTTCCATTTTTTAATCCCTCAATCTGTTCCTCAGTCAAATGAGCCTGAAACATATTCATATACTTCAAATCTTTTTCTCTCATTTTTTCATAAGTATTTACGGCCAAATACAAAGTAATACAGTCACTGTCTGTCACTAATGCCGCCCCATATATCTGCTCTTTACCTATTTGATTTAAAATTTTCTTAGCGTCCTCTTTTACTGCTTTAACTACTTCTAATCGGATTTCATCAAAAAATTGCTTCATCCTATTCCTCCCTTATCTCATTCATAACCTTCAAAGTTTTGTGTATTTTCAGCCTCAACAGAAGTCGAGTAGACTAATGCCTCACGACACTAGCCCCTCACAAATCCGTACGTGCGGCTTTCCCGCATACGGCTTTTCATAATAACATTCATTTCCTAGAACAGCTTAACATATATCTTTGGTTTAGCCAGAGGATATACTTTCAGCATTTCAATATATCCGTCCCATGTATAGCTTCTTTTGTGGCTCCTTCTGTTTAAAACCTTATACAGATAACGCTGCATAAAGTGCAGAAACGCTCCAATCTTAGCACTGTTGTGTGAAACACCATAGTATTTGTAATGACCAATTAACTTCAAGTTTAACTTGGAAATCATTTCCTTTACTGGCATAGTGCGATTCTCATACAACCATTTCTTTGTAGCTTTCAGCTTTTGCTGAAATTTCTTGCGATTGGTTTTG
>JAGAOK010000051.1 GCA_017623815.1 Lachnospiraceae bacterium | reverse complement strand
GGATTCTATTATTTGACACATTCGATTATGAAAAACAAATTGAATCTGGAATAGCATTTTGAAAATATAAATTAAATAACAGAATAGAAAACCTCTGCATAGGATAATAAAAAATGCAGAGGTTTTTTTATGGATAAATATCATGTAAGACAGGCACAGACGGAGGATTTGATTGACCGCGGAACGCTTGGAATAAGAGTAAGCAGTTCCGTTGGTCAGATTCCGGTGGAGGGAGCTAAAGTCAGTATTTCCTATACCGGTGAGGGACAGCAGGTGAGGGAGGAACTTTTGACGGATGAAAGCGGTGAGACGGAAAATGTGCAGCTGGCCGCTCCGCCGATTGAATTTAGTTTATCACCTTCAGAAATCAGACCGTATTCGGAATACAATATTTCGGTGGAGGCGCCGGGGTATGAACCGGTGTTTATCAGCGGAACGGAACTTTTGCCGGAGCGGACAGCGGTGCAGAATATTGTAATGAATCCGCTGGAGAGCACAGTGCAGAGGGAAGAGGATATTAATATTCCGGAACACACTCTCTACGGAGAATATCCGGCCAAAATTCCGGAGGCAGAGATTAAGCCGATGGCAGAAACAGGCGAGATTGTGCTTTCCCGTGTGGTGATTCCGGAGTATGTGATTGTGCATGACGGAGTACCTTCCGATTCGTCGGCACCAAATTATTATGTCCGGTATAAGGATTATATCAAAAATGTGGTTTCGTCCGAGATATATGCGACATGGGATGAAGCGGCGATTTATGCCAATACACTTTGTATTTTGTCGGTGACACTGAACCGCGTTTACACAGAATGGTATCGGGGAAAGGGTTATGATTTTACAATCACCAGTTCCACAGCATTTGACCAGAAATGGATTTATGGACGCAATACGTATGAAAATACAGATCGGATCGTGGACAGTATTTTTGCAAATTATCTGTCAAGGCCGGGAGTGAAGCAGCCAATCTATGCCGGATATTGTGACGGCAGAAGAACAAATTGCGACGGATTGAAGCAATGGGGAAGCCAGTATCTGGCACAGGAGGGGTATTCGGCGATAGAAATTATACGGTATTATTTCGGAAATGATATGTATATTAATACGACAGAAGCGATAGCAGGAATTCCGGCTTCGTGGCCGGGGTATAATCTGGAGATTGGAGCGACGGGAGATAAAGTGAGACAGCTGCAAAATCAGCTAAACAGAATCGCACAAAACTATCCGGCCATTCCGGTCGTGACAGCAGACGGAGTATATGGTGAGCGGACAGCCGAGGCCGTCCGCACATTTCAGAAAATATTCAGGCTTCCGCAGACCGGTGTCACTGATTATCCGACATGGTATGAAATTTCGAACATTTTTGTCGGAGTGACAAGGATTGCGGAATGAAATTATAGTTGACGTTTAATGGCTTCGAAGCTCTGCTTGCTGATGACATGCTCTATCTTGCAGGCATCTTCGGAGGCTATGTCTTCAGGGACGCCAAGGCTGATAAGCCAACGGGAAATCACTTCGTGGCGTTCAAGAACCATTTCCGCAATTTCTCTTCCGGCATCGGTCAAATAGATAAAGCCGGCATCTGTGACAGTGATATAATTTTTTTCGCGTAGATTCTTCATTGCAATACTGATGCTGGACTTTTTAAAGTTAAGTTCGGTTGCGATGTCGATAGAACGGACAACCGGAAGTTTACGGCTCAGTACCAAAATGGTTTCCAGATAGTTTTCGGCAGACTCATTTATATGCATAGTTGAATTCCTTCCTAAAAATGATGTTTTAAGTATACCACAATAAATGGAAAAATGGTATACTTACAAGAAAGAGTTTTATGCAGGAAAGCGTGGTGAGCAGGATGTACCGAATTGAAAGATATCTGACAGAGGAACCGATGGCATATGAGGATGATTTGCTGGAAGTATCAGAGAGCCGTTTAGAACTGACCGCATATCCGGGAGAAAAACCCGGAGGTGAGATAAAGGTGCGCTCACGCAGTGGGCGGGAGGTGCACATTTTTTTCTATTCCGATCATTATCGTATGCAGTGCAGAGTCTCTGAACTTATAGTCAGAGAGGGCGTGTTATCTTATCGGTTTGATACAGCGGGGATGAACCCGGGAACCGTAGAAAAGGGTGAATTGTGCATCCTGTCAGAACTTGGAGAATACCGGGTGCCCTTTATGGTGTCAGTACGTCAGCAGCTCGCAGAAACATCACTTGGAGAAATACGTAATCTGTTTCATTTTGCAAATCTTGCCCGTGAGCATTGGGAAGAAGCGGTAGCACTTTTTTATTCCAAAGAATTTTCAATGCTGTTTGACGGACATGACAGAAGATATTACAACCTGTATCGCGGCTTGTCATCTCACAAGCAGAATGCGCATAATGTGGACGAGTTTCTGGTGGCGATACATAAAAAACAAAAAAACACCTACCGTGTACAAGAAGAGGGATTGCTCTTGCAGGATGTGACAGATGGACAGCAGGAGTTTGTTTCAATCATCTGTCACGGCTGGGGATATCGGCGGGTGGAGATTGAAACCCGGGGGGAGTTCCTTGCGCCGCTGCGGTCTGTTGTGACCAATGATGATTTTGAGGACAACCGGTGCCAAGTCGGAATCAGACTGCATAAAAAGTGGCTCAAACCCGGGACGAATATAGGAGCCTTGGTAATTTGCTTTGAGGATGGCAAGGCAGAGATTCCCGTGATAGTGGAAATGCCACAGGAAGTGTCATGGAAAAAAGAGGAAGCCAGAGAGAGACGCAGGCTGTTGGCACAACTGATGAGAGAATATATTATATATAAAACGACACAGGGGAAAAGCAAACAGGAGGCACTTTCTGAGGCGGAAAAGACAGCAGAAAAATTCAACCAGGGACATGGAAGAAGTGTATTTGGAAGACTCTGTCAGGCGCATCTGTTAGAAGGGCTTGGACGCCATGGTGAGGCAAAGTGGGTACTGTCCCATGTAGAAAAAACGCAGCGTATGGACCGGATGGAGCCGGAGGATTATGGATATTACTTGTACGTGCGCACGCTTTTGGAAGAAAGTGATAGTTTTCGGAGAAGTGCAAGGGAAGAGATTGCGCACATATATGAAATGAATCCGGATAATATGTTTGTGGCGTGTCTGTATGTGCGTATGAATAAAGGGAGTCTCAGTGCGCATCAGTGTCTTGAGATATATGAGCAGCAGTACGAGTATGGAAGCAGTAGTCCGATTCTGTATTTGGAGACGCTTTCATTATTTAAGGAAAGTTTGGCATATTTAACAAAGACAGATGCTTTTGAATTGCAGGTGCTTTCCTTTGCCATGCGTTATGGGATGTATACAAGTGAGATGGCAAAGCGGGTGTCAGAGATTGCAAGCAGGAGAAAACAGATGTCGAAGGAACTGTTCCGTTTTCTTTGCAAAAGTTATGAGATGTACCGGGATGAGGAGACTTTGCGAGTGCTTTGTACCCTGATGATACGTAGTGGGATGAGTACAAGAGAGTGTTTTGTGTGGTATGAGCGCGCAGTAAAAAAACAACTTCGGATTACTTCTTTATATGAGTACTATATGTTGTCAGCGGATACGCGAGTGGACAAACTTCCACCGAGAAGTGTGCTGATGTATTTTGCGTATCATTGTGAACTTGATGAGCGGAGGAAGGCATACCTGTTTTCGCTTTTGGTGCGTCATGGTGATGAAATACCGGAACTGCTGCATCAGTATGAACAGACGATAGAGGAATTTGTGCTTAGCGAGATGGAGAAGGGGATGATTAGTGAAAATCTCGCGATTCTTTATCGTCACGTGCTGGCGCGGGAGACTATTACGATACCAAAGGATAAAATACAGAAGATTGCATTTAAGCACCTGGTCAAGGTAAAGGATCCGGATGTGGTCAATGTGGTGGTAGTCCGGGATAAACTTCGCACGGAAAGTGTATATCCGATTGAAAAACAGCGCGCGTATATTGATTGTTACACTTCCGATTATGTGATTATGCTGGAGGATGTGCATGGGAACCGCTATTGCGATGAACAGTTATGGACAGATGAGAGGTTGATGGCGGTAGAAAAAATGGCGATGTATCTGGAGGAACAGGATCTTTTGAATGTAGGATTCTGGATGTACCGGACGCACATTGCAGGAAGTCCGGAACAGGCGGATGAATCGCTATGGCCGATGTATGAGAAATTGATATTAAGCGGCGAAGTGGATGAAACTTACGTACGAGAGCTGACAGGGAAATTATTAAAGCTGTATTTCGAAAGGGAACAGTATGAAAAAATGGATGCACTTTTAGAAGTGTATGATGTGGCAGCAGTGTCCGAAGATGAGAGGGCTGAACTGATTCGTTATCTGATTTATATGCGGCGTGATGAAAAGGCGCTGGAACTTCTGTATGAGTTTGGATTTGCACAGGTATCAATAAAGGCGCTGACCAGACTTTTGGGAAGAGAACTGGAGCGGTATCCGGAATTTGATCATCGCAGAATGGCACTTGTGTATCATACATTCTGTTTTGGAAAGTATACGCAAGAGATGCTCGAATATCTTTGCCGCTATTTTGAAGGAACATTAAAACAGATGAAAGAAATCTGGCGGGCATGTATTGAATTTGAAGTGGAGGCTTCGGCTATAGCAGAACGGATTTTGCAGTGCTATCTGTTTTCACACGGATATCTGGCAGGAATTGCGGATGTGTTTTCGTATTATGTGGCGCACCGCCGGCGGGAAAGCGTGGTAAGAGGGTATATTTATGATATGACCTATCGCTATTTTGTCAAGCAGCAGTTGTCGCAGCCGGATGTGTTCCGTGTGCTGGAGGAAATGCTGGAAGATGGATGTGAAATGCCAAATGAAAGTGTGATTGCTTATTTGTACTATATGGCAACAGAAGAAAGTAATTACAGTGACAGGCAGAAGATACTGATTGCCCGGCTTGTCAATCGGATGATTGCGGAAAAACAGTATGTTCCGTTTTTTTCAGCATTTGTCGAATTTATACCATGGCTTCGACCATATGCGGAACTAACGTATCTTGTGTATCGTACGACACCGGGAAGCAATGTGACGCTGCACTATCTTAAAGATGGCGATGATGGTCAATATATCAGAATCAGGCTGAAAGAAGTATGTGCGGGATATTATTGTCAGAAGTTTGTGTTGTTTTTCGGAGATCGTCTTCAATATTATTTTATGGAACAGCAGGGGCTGGAATCGATATTGACGGAAAGCGGATATCTTGAAAAGAGTGATATGACCGGAGAAGATGCAGAGAGCCGGTATGGACTTTTGAATGATATTATTATGTGTGAGGCTTTGGGTGATGAACGTACAAAGCGGGAATTGATTCGTACCTATGAGGAAAAGTCACTGTTATCAGAAGTCTTGTTTGGAGAGAGTTAGAGTGGATGTAGTAATCGGATATGATATAAATGAATATTATGCCCAGATATCCTATGCGACGCAGGGGAATGAACCGGAAACACTGGAGTTCCCGGCGCGCAGAGAAGGCGGAAATATTGAGACGGCGCTTTGCAAAAGAAGCGGTGTGAATCAATGGTTCTGCGGAAAAGAGGCGGTTAAAAAAGGGGTTTCCGGAGAGGGGATTTTGGTAGAGAAACTATGGAAACTTTTGGGGGAGCAGGAGACAATCGTAATTGAAAAGCAAGAGTACGCGGTGCCAAAACTGTGTCAGTTGTTTTTGGGACGGACACTGGAATGGGCGATTCAGAGACTGGAAGAGATTTTTGGGGAATCCGTACAGATTCGTGCTATGGTGCTGACGGCAGAACCATGGAATGATGATTATAGGGAATTTATGGGAGAGGTGACAGATGGTCTTTGCATTCCGAAGGAGCGTATCCGGGTGCAGGGACATGAAGACAGTTTGTTTTCTTACCTAGTGTATCAGCCGCAGCGTTTGCTGGGATATGAGACGGCGGTTTTTGATCTGACAGGAGAAGAACTTGTTACTTACCGGGTGGAGATGAATCATAAGACAAGACCGATTGTAACTACAATGCAAAAACAAATGGTAAAAGAACTGATTAAAAAGAAACATTATCCGTCCATTACAGAGCATGACCGTTGCCTTGCACAACTGGATGAACAGATGAAGGCGTATTTTGAAGCGTTTGTACAGGGGCGTATTGTGACAGCTTTATATTTGATTGGTGATGGTTTTAAAGGAGAATGGTATCCGGAAAGTCTTAAACTGTTTTGCCGTAATCGAAAAGTGTTTGCAGGAAATAATCTTTACGGAAAGGGTGCCTGCTACAGTGCAGCCGGTGAGATATGGGAGTCTGAAATTGCAAGAAAGTATCTGTTTCTTGGAAATGATATGCTCAGATATAATGTGGGGATTTCCATGTGGCGTGGAGAAAAAGAAGAGTATGTTCCGCTTTTGGATGCGGGAACTAACTGGTATGATGCACGGGCTGAAGTGGAATTTTTAATGGAAGATACTAAGTGTATTGACATTTTGATTACACCAATTGACGGGAGTGGATCTTACGTTGAATCCATTCCGCTGCCGGAACTTTCACCGAGACCGTGGCGTAGTTATCGATTGTCCATGACGACATATATGCAGTCGGATCATAGATTGCATCTGGATATGAAAGATGAAGGATTCGGCGATTGGTATGAAAAACTTCCGATTAGCATCACGTATGATCTGATACTTGGAGAGAAAGGGAAAAGATGAGTAAACTGTTTTTCTGTGTTGGGAAAAAGGCAACAATTCCATATTGTATGACAACGGAGCATATACGCTTTTTTACAATCGAAGAGCTATGTTATTATATCTGTGACCGTGCGGAAATTCTGGATGATGAGCTGATGAGCAGTTCACTGATTGAGTTTATTGAGCTGCAGCTGGGGCTTTCGCAGCTTTCGCAGACGCTGGGGCAGCTGCTTCGAATAGGAGAACCGCTCCATATGTTTTGTAATGCGATATTAGAGTATGTTGATTTCCCGGATGCAGTGCGAAGGGAGCAGGTGATCCAAAGGATTCGGGAAAATGAAACGCTTCCTGTAATCCGGCGACTTCAGAAGCAGACGGAAGTTTACATGCAGCAAAAGCAGTATTACAAGGTGCAGAAGGCTTGCCGCAATATGTTACATCGTGAGGATGTGCAAAGTGACAAGGTACTTGTGGCGGAAGTGTATGAACAACTCGGCAATGCAGCGGCTTTAATGTTTCACTATGAAACAGCGGCATATTGTTTTGAAAAGAGCTGTCGCTATAGGGATAAAGGTAAAGTGCGGAAAAAATATCTCTTGTGTCAACGCTTTTTAATGTCAAAGGAGCAGTATTTAGAGTGGGTGGCAGAAAAGGAAGAATATGATGAATGGTCTGCGGATGTACTTCGGGAATATGAACAGGCAAAGCAGACAGTGGTAACTCAGATACAGGAAAATAACAGTGCGGCGGAACTGAATCAGATGAAAGAGGAATTCCGGCGTATGGTACTGGAGTAAATATGAAATTTTGGAAAACATGGTTTAAGCGGACAGAAAAGTACAAACCAATAGAAGAATTGATAGAGGAAGAATTGGTAGCAGAAGAGGAATCCTATGTGCTATCCAAAGATCAGGTGGATATGAAAAGTTCGTCTGATCGGCAGCGGTATGTGGAAAGTTTGCTTGAGCAGATTGCGGATGCGCAAAAACAGATTGATACGTATAAAACGGAATACAATACAGTAAACCGTTATCTGCAGGATATGGAGGATATGGATCAAATCGCCGGAGAAGACAGGGAAAGTCTGCAGGAACACGCAAAAGCAATTCATCTGCTGGAACTGGATAAACATAAGTATGAGGAGAAGAAGCAGCGGCTCAGTGATGCGGATTTTGCAAAGATGGAACGCCTGGAAGATGATACGGATGAAGCTGTGAAAAAACTACGGGAAGCAGAGGAGTATCAGCAGGCGATCCGAAGCGATCTGACAAGGCTTGAGAATGAAAAACAGGCCTGTCTTTATCGTAAGCAGGAAGCGGGTATGGCAATGGAAAATCTGAGGGGAATGGCACTGATTTGTACGGTGGCGTTATTTGCGTGCATGGGAATGCTGTTGTTTATGCAATTTGTGCTCGAAATGAAGACGCAGATCGGATATATTCTGACAGCGGCTGTGGCCGCTATTGCGCTGACGGCGATTTATATGAAATATCTGGAAGCGGCCGGAGAAAAGAGACGGTCTTCTGCGAGCCTGAATAAGGTGATATTGCTGCAGAACCGGGTAAAAATCCGCTATGTGAATAACACGAATCTTCTGGAGTACCTCTATATGAAGTTTGAAATTAAGTCGGCAAAAGATTTGGCAACGATGTGGGAACAGTATTTGTCGGAAAAAGAGGAGCGGGAGAGGATAAAAGAAACGATGAAAGAATTGTCGTTCAGTCAGGACCAGTTGGTGCGTATTTTGCGCAGATATCACTTGCATGATCCGCTGATCTGGTTGCATCAGACGGAGGCAATACTGGATTCAAAAGAGATGGTTGAGGTAAGGCATGCGCTGATTATGCGCAGGCAGAAACTTCGAAAGCAGATGGAGTTTAATACACAGAATGCAGAGAGGGCACAGGCGCAGGTAAGGGAACTGGTCAGTGAATATCCGCAGTATGCAAAAGAGATATTGCGAATGCTATCAGATTATGAAGAGCGATAAGCAATAGAATGTTCCCGGAGTTGACTTTGAACATATCTCGTGATACCATTACAACGTATTTTGTTTTCGTATGCTAAAGCAGAAAAGAGGAGGATATTATGAAAAAATTATTTGCATTATTATTATGTGCAGCTATGACAGCAGCAATGTTAACCGGCTGCGGAGAAAAGACGCCGGAAGCGCAGTCGGCAGTTGAGGAAAAAGAAGATGTAAGCGAAACTGCTCAGGAAGGCGGAAAAAAGACATTTACAGTTGGTTTTGATGCAGAATTCCCGCCATATGGATATATGGATGACAATGGGGAATATGTAGGCTTTGACCTGTCTTTGGCGCAGGAAGTGTGCGACAGAAATGGATGGGAACTTGTAAAACAGCCAATTAACTGGGATACGAAGGATATGGAGCTGTCATCCGGAGCAATCGATTGTATATGGAACGGTTTTACCATCAACGGTCGTGAGGAAGAATATACATGGTCGGTACCATATGTAGATAACAGTCAGGTATTTGTGGTTGCTGCAGATGCAGGGATTGCATCATCGGCAGATCTTGCAGGAAAAGTCGTGGCGGTTCAGGCGGATTCGTCTGCGCTTGCTGCTTTAAACAGTGAGGAGAATGCAGAAATGACTGCAACATTTGGTTCTCTAAATCAGTTTGCGGATTATAATACAGCATTTATGGATTTAGAAGCAGGTTCTGTTGATGCGGTTGCCATGGACATCGGTGTTGCAAATTACCAGATTGAGTCAAGAGAAGCAGGCAAATTTGTGATTCTGGATGACTATATTTCAACAGAGCAGTATGGCGTAGGCTTTTTCCTTGGAAATAAAGAACTTCGCGATCAGGTGCAGAATACATTATTTGAGATGCTTGAAGATGGAACATTTGCGAAAATCGCAGAAGAATGGGGACTTTCCGATGTGGTATGTCTTTCTGCAGATGAAAAATAAGAGAATGACGGAGGCGTCTTGATCAAGGCGCCTTTTATGCTTTTTGAGAAAGCAAAAAGGAGGAACTTATGGATTCACTGACAATGCTGAAACAATTAGGAGAAGGAATGATTGTGACAGGAGAAATATTTTTCCTGACACTTTTGTTTGCGCTTCCGCTCGGTCTTGTAATCGCGTTTGGACGTATGGCTAAAAATCCGATACTGCGTACGGTTTCTAAAATATATATATCAATCATGCGCGGAACACCTCTTATGCTTCAGCTTATTGTGGTGTATTTTGCGCCGTACTATGTGTTTGGAATCAAGATGGGATCAGGCTATCGTATGGTGGCGGTAATCTTAGGATTTGTACTGAATTATGCAGCTTATTTTGCGGAGATTTATCGCGCGGGTATTCAGGCGATACCAGCGGGACAGCATGAGGCGGCACAGGTACTCGGATATTCAAAAGGACAGACATTTTTTAAGATTATTCTTCCGCAGGTAATCAAAAGAATTCTTCCGCCGGTGACAAATGAGGTTATCACACTGGTGAAAGATACTTCACTTGCGTTTGTGCTTACTGTGGCAGAAATGTTTACGCTTGCCAAGCAGGTCGCGGCGGCGCAGACGACGGTGATACCGCTGATGGTGGCAGGTCTGTTCTATTACATATTTAACCTTTTAGTGGCGTTTGTCATGGAAGCAATTGAAAAGAAACTGGCGTATTACAGATAAGGAGGGAAGGACATGAATTTACTTGAAATTAATCACATGAAAAAATCATTCGGTGATCTGGAAGTAATCAAAGATTTTTCCCTTTCGGTAAAAGAAGGAGAGGTTGTTTCCATTATCGGACCTTCCGGAAGCGGCAAATCAACGATTCTTCGCTGCGCCACACTTTTGGAACAGATGGATGATGGTGAACTGATTTATATGCAGCAGCATGCGGCAAAGAGTATAAAGGGAAAAAGTGTGTATATGCCGAAAAATGAACTGAAGAAAATTCGACGTTTTTTCGGTCTTGTATTTCAGAATTTTAACCTGTTTCCGCATTACAATGTGCTGAAGAATATTATGGATGCGCCGATGACAGTGAACAAAGTTTCGAAGGAAGAGGCAAAGACGCGTGCGCTGAAACTGTTAGAACAGCTCGGCCTTTCCGAAAAGGGAAAAGCATATCCGTGTCAGCTTTCCGGCGGGCAGCAACAACGTGTTTCGATAGCCAGAGCGCTTGCATTGGAACCAAAAATTTTGTTTTTTGATGAGCCGACCAGTGCTCTTGACCCGGAACTGACCGGCGAAGTTTTAAAAGTAATCAAGGAACTGGCTTCGCAAAAAATGACCATGATTATTGTAACGCATGAGATGCAGTTTGCCAGAGAACTTTCTGATCGCATTATATTTATGGAAAATGGTGTGGTGGTGCAGGAAGGCACTCCGGATGAGATTTTTCATTCTGAGAACGAACGTATCCGTGAATTTATCGGAAAGATTGAAACAGGATTTTAAAGATGTATATAATAGAAAAAGAAACGGTCCCGTAGGGGACCGCTTCTTTTTTCTTATGAGGGATTCATGAAAAAATATAAAGAGTTGAAACACGTATCAGAAGAAATATGAGGGGGGGTTCCTTCTGACATTTGTAGTATAGAAAAAAAGTGTGACCATTTTGTGTTTCTTTTTTTAAAAAAATATGAAAATTATTAAGGAAAAAGAAAATAAAAAAGCAACCTGCATTTCAAAATGCAAGTTGCTTTTAGAATCACATTCTTACTGTGGACCGATGTACTCTGCATCGCCGAAACCAAGGATCATATAGAAAATCGGTGATAAGAACAGAAGTCCGAAACCGAAACCAACACCTTTACCGAATGCAGAAGCAGTCTTAAATGCAAGGATGATAAGGAAAACGTAGTTTACGCAAGGAACAAGAAGAAGTAAGAACATCCATCCGTTGCCCCATGCAATGTCAAACATGCAGTAGTAGTTGTAGAACGGAACGATAGAAGCCCATCCCGGCTTTCCTGCCTTTGCAAACATTTTCCACATACCGATAATGCTTACGATACCAAGAGCAAGTGCTACAATATAGTAGATTGTCATAAAACCTGCCATGGCTTCGGTCATTGCCGGATCCATCATAGTAGAATAATCTGTTGTCATATGTATCTCCTCCTAAGAATAATTTTACTTTGCTATTTTACCATGCGAAAGAGTTGTTGTCGAGAGGGAAATAGTTGCAAAAAACGGCGTTCATGTCGTTTTTGGTTGCGTTCATGTAAACAGTGTGTTAGGATAGCCAAAAAAGAAAAGCGAAGAGGAAGAGGTAATGATTAAAAATATTGTGTTTGACATCGGAAATGTTTGTGTCGATTTTTGTTATAAAGATTTTTTTGATAGTTTTGGTTTTTCGGAGGAAATTACAAGGCGTATCTGTCTTGCGACAACGGAAAATGAAGCTTGGAACCTGGGAGATGTAGGGAAACATTCGGAGGAGGAACTGCTCGAGATATTTATTGCACAGGATCCGGGGATTGAACAGGAACTGCGAATGGTGTATGAAAACTTTGACGGAATTGTCAGAGAACGGCAGGAGACGATTCCGTGGATTAAGGATTTGCACGAAAAAGGGTATAAAGTATACTATCTTTCGAATTATCCGTCAAAGATTGCAAGAGAATGTGCGGATGATATGAAATTCTTAAACTATATGGATGGAGGGATTCTGTCTTACAAGATCGGAATGGTAAAGCCGGATGGAGATATTTATAGGAAATTACTTTCTATGTACGAGCTGAACGCGCAGGAGTGTCTGTTTATTGATGACCGGGCAGACAATTGTGAGGCGGCGATTCGAGAAGGATATCATGCGATACAATATACGACAAGGGAAGAAGTGCTTGGCAAAATGGAAGAAATGGGAATATAAGAAAACGCGTGGTGTGTAAATGGCCACGCGTTTTCTTATTTTTCTCTTTCAATATCAGTACCATGATCAAAATCTGCAATGGTCTTTTTGTCGGTTAGTTTTCCGTAAATCCAGATATATCCCCAGCTGACCAGCGGGATTACAATGGTAGCATACAGACATACGGAGAACAGTTTCCCGGTACCGTCAAAGTCGAAGATCGCACAGATCAGTGTGACAATATATAAAAGAACAAGTGCGATGACGCCGATAAGGGCGGCGGTACGTTGTTTTTTGCTGTACATAATATAAATCCTTTCTTTGTGTTATGTGCCTGATAAGAGTTATGCTTATTTTAATCTCTTAGAATAGTTTTGACAAGAGATTTCCTACAATGTTATACTGATGTGAAAGTTTTGAAAAGGGAGAGATTGTCGGAATGAGAAAAAGTGCGATTCCAAAGAATTTTTTACAAAAGGGTATGACGCTGGCAGACCGTAGGTACCGGGTAGATGAACTTCTCGGAGATAATGGTCTGACCGTAACATATAAAGGTTATGATACATTTCGCAAGAACGAAGTTGTGATTCGTGAATTATTTCCGCAGGTTCTGATGCAAAGAGACTTTGACCGGGATCATAAGGTGGAGTGTAAAAGATTATCGGATGAAGAATTGTTTCAGACGATGAAAGAGCATATGATTCAGAAGGCGAAAAAATTGATCCGTCTCTATCCGGTGGAAGGTATTGCAAATGTGCTCACGTATTTGGAAGAGAGAGAGACCGTGTATGTTATTGAGGAATATATACAGGGACAGACACTGGAGCAGTTTCTTTGGAAAAGGCATAGTGCCAAGTTTTTGCCGGAAGATCTGTTGCAATATATGGCACCGGTGATGGATACATTATCGCGTCTGCATGAAAACGGATTGTTTCACGGAGCGGTTTATCCGGAGAATATACGCCTGACGAAAGATAAGGGACCGATTTTGATTGGCTGTGCAATGCCGACAGAGGATGTGGCGGCACCGCAGCTTTCCGGAATTTCAGTGCGAAATGATGCATATGCACCGGTAGAAATCTATGTTCCGGAGGCAGGAAGAGGGCCTTCGACCGATATTTTTGAGGTTGCAGCAATTCTTTACCGCTATGCGACAGGAGAAGCACTTCCGGTTTATTATGACAGGGTAAATGAAGAGGCAATGGCCACGGCCCCGACGGAGATGATGACTCGCGTAATGGAATTCCAGAGCGAGGCAATCATGAAGGGGGTGGCAGTTTATGATTTTGAACGTTTTGCAACAATGCAGGAATTAAAGAACGCGCTTTGTCCGGAAGACGTGGATTACGGAAATTTGAATTCAGAGATGAATGTGGCGCGCAACACAACAGCGAGAACATTTGGACGAAGCTATGAAAAGTCGTTAAGGAAGAGATATTTCATTTTTATCGGGGCGGTGATTTTGCTGGCGGTTTTGATGCTGGGACCGGGGCTTACGCAGGTCGGGAAAGGCGTTATGATTGATGTGTTTTATAAAAGGTTTCTGAAGAAGGATGTGGCCGGACAGTTTGAAATGCTGATGGAACTGTCGGATTGGCAAAAGGACCTTTATACGAACAATTATACCGGCTTAGATGATAGTATGACAGAGGAAGAAAAGGCGAACCAAACCGAGATAAAGTACTATGATTTTCAGTTGAAAAAATATATAACCCAGGAAAAGTTCAGTACGGATACACGGTATTATGAATATATGAAGATCGACTACTGGGAGAAAGAAATCTGGGTCAGTTATATATCAGATGCGGGTGATGAGCAGACTGTGATCAGTCTGATACCGACAAGCAGCAATACCTATGAGGTGCGTAAGGTTTCTGTTGATGAGAACGGAAAACGTTTAGAAGAATCGGTGTCAGTAAAGTACGAAAAATAAAATAAATAGAAAAAAGTTTTGAAAAATTGACAGAAATAGTATATACTGTTTAAAGATATGTTTGTGTAGCGAACATGGAAGCAAATGAATAAGGAGTATAATATCATGTTATTATTAGAAAAATGGCGTAAAATGGCGTATTCTGAGACCGCCAATAAATCGGATTTACAGAAGTTATGGAAGAACTACTTCCGCCTGGAAAAAGATATGTATGCAAAGCTTCTTGAAAATCCTGATGAGGAAGTGAAAGGTACAGTAAAGGAACTCGCTGAGAAATTTAAAATAGATCTTATGGCAATGACAGGATTCCTGGATGGTATCAATGATTCTTTGGTGGAGCCAAATCCAATCGAGGAAATGACAGAAGATACCGTGGTTTCTTTGAAATTTGACAAAGAACTTCTTTACAAAAACATGGTAGCTGCTGAAGCAGAGTGGTTATATGAACTTCCGCAGTGGGAAAAGATTTTTGATGAAGAAAAGCGCAAACAGCTTTACAAAGAACAGAAGAAATCGACAACGATTGTAAAGGAAGAGAGAATCTATCCAAACGATCCATGTCCATGCGGATCAGGCAAAAAGTATAAAAAATGCTGTGGTAAAAACTAAATACCGGGCATAATATAGTTGTAACACGTTGAAGAGACGAGTAATCTGCGAAAAATGACAGAGAGAAGCGCCTGCGAAAGCAGTGCTGGAAGCGCTTTCTTACAGAAACAGATGAAAACTAACTCTGAGTGGCCCCAATCCGGTCCGGTGATTCCGTTATCATCAGAATGAGAGGTCTGGTAAGTCGTAGATATGCGCACAGGCAAGCTGGGTGGAACCGCGTTTATTACGTCCCATGCACAAATGATGTGCATGGGATTTTTTTAATTACCATAAATTTCATGCAGTATAGGTTAAGCAAAGAGAAGGAGGAAACGAAATGAGAGAGTTTTTGGAAGAAAAGAAAGAACAGCTACTTGATGGTGAAGTCACTATAACCAAGATTGATTTCTGGCTTGTTGTGATGCTGGTGTTTTTAGTCGGAGTGTTGTATGGTTTAAAAAAAGCACCTTGGACACACGGAGTTAACATGACCATCGGCAGCAATAACGGAAATAACAACAATGTAAATGAAGCAGAGGAAGAGTGCGATGAATGTGAATGCATCGGATGCTGCGAATGTGATGAGGAAGAGGAGTAAACAGATGAAGATTACATTAAAAGACGGAAGCGTAAAAGAATACGCACAGGCAATGAGCGTATATGACATTGCACTTGATATCAGTGAAGGACTTGCAAGAGCAGCCTGCGCCGGAGAAGTAAACGGAGAGGTTGTGGATTTGCGTACGGTTGTGGATGCAGACTGCGAACTCAGCATTTTGACAGGAAATGATGAACAGGGACTTCGCACGATGCGCCACACATGTTCGCATGTGCTTGCAGAGGCTGTAAAGAGATTGTTCCCGGAGGCAAAGCTTGCGATCGGACCTTCTATCGACGAAGGATACTATTATGATTTTGAGCATGCACCGTTCTCAAGAGAGGATCTTGATAATCTGGAAAAAGAGATGAAAAAGATTATCAAAGAAGGTAATAAGCTTGAGAAATTTACACTTCCTCGTGAGGAAGCAATCAAATATATGGAAGAGAAGGGGGAGCCGTATAAGGTAGAGCTTATTCAGGACCTTCCGGAAGACAGTATCATCTCTTTCTATAGCCAGGGAGACTTTGTAGACCTTTGTGCGGGACCGCATCTTATGCGTACAAAAGGCATAAAAGCGTTCAAATTGATTTCTTCTTCCATGGCGTATTGGAGAGGAGATTCCAACAAAGCGCAGCTTCAGCGTATTTACGGAACTGCATTTAATAACAAAGAAGATCTGGCTGCTTATCTTGAGCATCTTGAGGATATTAAAAAGCGTGATCATAACAAACTTGGCCGTGAGATGGAATTGTTTGCAACCGTTGATGTTATCGGACAGGGACTTCCGCTTATTTTGCCGAAGGGCGTAAAGATGATTATGAAGATGCAGAGATGGATCGAAGATCTTGAGGATAAAGAGTGGGGATATGTCCGCACAAAGACACCGCTCATGGCAAAGAGTGATCTTTATAAGATTTCAGGACACTGGGATCATTACAAAGACGGTATGTTTGTGCTCGGAGATGAGGAAGTGGACAAAGAAGTATTTGCTCTTCGTCCGATGACATGTCCGTTCCAGTACTATGTTTATAAAAATTCACAGAAATCTTACCGCGATTTACCATACCGTATGGGTGAGACATCAACATTGTTCCGTAATGAGGAATCCGGTGAGATGCACGGTCTGACACGTGTGCGCCAGTTTACAATTTCTGAAGGTCACAATGTAATTCGTCCGGATCAGGCAGAAGAAGAACTTGCAAACTGCCTGCATCTTGCAAATTACATTTTGAATACGCTCGGACTTCAGAATGACGTGACATATCGCTTGTCAAAATGGGATCCGGAAAATAAAGAAAAATATCTCGGAGATGAGAATTACTGGGAGAGCACACAGGGGGCACTGCGCAAGATTCTTCAGGAAGAGAACCTTCCGTTTACAGAGGCGGACGGCGAAGCTGCTTTCTACGGACCGAAGATCGACATTCAGGCAAAGAACGTATACGGAAAAGAAGATACGATGATTACCATCCAGCTTGACTGTGCAATCGCAGAGAAGTTCGATATGTACTATATCGATCAGAATGGTGAAAAACAGCGCCCGTACATCATCCACAGAACATCACTCGGATGCTATGAAAGAACACTCGCATGGCTTATCGAAAAATATGCAGGCAAGTTCCCGACATGGCTTTGTCCGGAGCAGGTTCGTGTACTTCCGATTTCTGAAAAATACGCGGATTATGCGGAAAAAGTACGCAAAGAGCTTGCGAAAAACAATGTGGATGTCACAGTGGACAATCGTTCCGAAAAAATCGGCTACAAGATTCGTGATGCAAGACTTTCCAAGGTTCCATATATGCTCGTAGTCGGACAGCAGGAAGAAGAACAGGGACTTGTATCAGTAAGAAGTCGTTTTGAAGGAAATGAAGGACAGAAGAGCATCGAAGAGTTTACAGATGCCATCTGCAAAGAAATTCGTACAAAGGAAATCCGCGTAGAACTTCCGGAAGATGAAAAGAAAAAATAAATAGCGTGCATAAAGTGCCTTTGATTGTCTCATACTAAGGTTGTAGGTATGAGACAATCAGGAGGTGCGATATGGCAATTTTACAGTGTGGCGTAGAAACATGTACGTACAATAAGGAAAAATGTTGTTGCAAAGGTGATATTTTGGTAGGCGGAAAACAGGCGGATCAGTCCAAAGATACGTGCTGTGAATCATTCCGTGAAGCAAAGGGTGACCGTTATATGAGCGCACTGGAACATCCGAGCCAGACAATCAGTATTGATTGTGAGGCGGTAAAGTGTGTTTATAATTCCGACTATAAGTGCCGGGCTGAGAAGGTAAAAATCAGCGGTAGTCACGCAGGAACCAGCCGTGAGACAGTTTGCGCAACATTTAAAGAAAAATAAAATATAGGCTTGACATTCCATGCTCAAAATGTTATTCTATTTGAGCATGTGAATTACATATGCATAAAACAAAGCAGAGTATCCGCTCTCACCCTGTGGCAATCGGGCTTATAGGCGTTTATATTTGAAGAGTTAGAAGTATAAGGAAACTTCTTTTTATTTGAATGTAAGTGGGTAGTCTGTCTGCCCACTTTTTTGTATGAATTTTTTATGGAGGTGTTTCATTATTAGCGACTTAATGATTAACGAACAAATCAGAGACAAAGAAGTACGAGTAATCGGTGAAGATGGCGAGCAGCTTGGAATCATGTCCTCAAGAGATGCACAGAAACTTGCGGATGAAGCTGGACTTGATCTTGTAAAGATTGCGCCGACAGCAAAACCACCGGTTTGTAAGATTGTCGACTACGGTAAATATCGCTATGAGCAGGCGCGTAGAGAGAAAGAGGCTAAGAAAAAACAGAAGACGATAGAAATTAAAGAAATTCGTCTTTCGCCGAACATTGATACGAATGACCTGAATACAAAAGTAAATGCAGCTAAGAAATTTATCACAAAGGGTGATAAGGTAAAAGTGACGCTTCGTTTCCGCGGACGTGAGATGGCTCATATGGCAAACAGCAAACATATTTTAGATGACTTTGCTGAGGCGCTTAATGAGATTGCAGTAGTAGAAAAGCCGGCCAAGGTAGAGGGAAGAAGCATGACTATGATTTTAGCGGAGAAACGCTAGAAAAACGCTTTTGACTTAAATTTTCACAATTTGAGTTAAAATAGATTTGGATCAACTTGATAGGAGGATTTAAAAATGCCAAAGGTTAAAACAAACAGATCAGCAGCAAAACGTTTCAAAGTAACAGGAACAGGTAAATTAAAAAGAAATAAAGCTTACAAACGCCATATCTTAACAAAGAAATCAGCAAAGACTAAGAGAAATCTTAGAAAACCTGCGATGACGGATGCTTCAAACGTTAAGAATATGAAGAAAATCACACCATATTTATAAGATGTAAGGAGGATGTAAAGAAATGGCTAGAATTAAAGGCGGTTTAAACGCAAAGAAAAAACACAATAGAGTATTAAAACTTGCAAAAGGTTACAGAGGAGCAAGATCAAACCAGTATAGAGTAGCAAAACAGTCTGTTATGCGTGCTTTAGCTTCTTCATACAAAGGACGTAAAGAAAGAAAACGTCAGATGAGACAGCTTTGGATTGCACGTATCAATGCAGCAGCAAGATTAAACGGATTAAGCTACAGCAGATTTATGTACGGCTTAAAATTAGCTGAAATTGATATCAACAGAAAGATGTTAGCAGAGATGGCAGTAAATGATGCAGCAGGATTTGCTTCATTAGCTGAACTTGCAAAATCTAAACTTGCATAATAAATGATTATACAAAAGCATCGGATAGAAATATTCGATGCTTTTTATGAATAAATCGAAAAGAAGTCAGGAGAGTAATTTATGTTAGAATGTTTACAGCCGGCATCTGTATTTGCTTATTTTGAAGAGATTTGCAGCATTCCGCACGGATCCTACAATATTTCAAAAATCAGCGATTATCTGGTTGATTTTGCGAAGCAGAGAAATCTGCAATACACACAGGATAAAGTCGGTAACGTCATTATTGTGAAAGAGGCGAGCCACGGCTATGAGGATAAGGAACCGGTTATTATCCAGGGGCATATGGACATGGTGGCAGTAAAAGAAGATGGCTGCACAAAAGACATGCAGACAGAGGGACTGGATCTTTTTGTTGACGGTGACTGGATCGGAGCTAAGGGGACAAGTCTTGGCGGTGATGACGGAATTGCAGTGGCGTATGCGCTTGCAATCCTTGACAGTAATGAAATACCGCATCCGCGTCTGGAAGTGGTGATTACGGTGGATGAGGAAGTTGGAATGGACGGGGCCATGGTAATCGATCTTTCCGGCTTAAAAGGACATACGCTTTTAAATATTGATTCGGAAAAGGAAACAGAACTTACCGTGGCCTGTGCAGGTGGTGTCAATGTGGCAGGACAGTGGCAGGTATCATGGAATGAGTCCGAAGGAAATAAATACAAGATTATGTTAACTGGATTATCCGGCGGACATTCCGGTGTAGAAATACACAAAGGGCGCGCAAATGCAAATAAGATCATGATGGAACTTTTGTATCTTCTTGAAAGAGAAGTTGACATAAGTTTGATTTCTGCAAATGGAGGAACCGCAGACAATGTGATTCCATTCCGTGCAGAGGCAGAGTTTTTGTGTAAAAAAGAGTTCGCACAGGTAGAGAGTGTTCTTTCTGCGATGGGAGAGGTTTTAAGAGAAGAGTGGAAAGAAACGGATCCGGATTTTTCGGTTTCTGTGGAGCTGGTGGAAGAAGATGCAAAGCAGCAGACGATGGAGACCAGTGACTTTTTCCGTCTGCTTTCCTTCTTTATGGAGGCACCAAACGGTGTACAGGAAATGAGCAAAGATCTAGAAGGGGTTGTTGAGACTTCTTTGAATTTCGGAACCTTTTCCGTGGAAAACGGCGGAAGTGTGAAAGCCGGATTTTTGATTCGAAGCAGTGAGGAGAACGGAAAGAATGCGCTTGCGTCTAAGGTAAGAAAAATGATCAAGGAAAGTCAGGGAAGCTGCACTAAGAGCGGCGAGTATCCGGGATGGAGTTACCGCGTGGATTCCCCGCTTCGCGAGAAGATGGTGCGTATTTACAAGGAACATTTCGGTAGAGAGGCAGAAATTATTTCAATTCATGCAGGCTTGGAATGCGGAATTCTGGCTGA
The DNA here is from genome assembly GCA_017623815.1 of Lachnospiraceae bacterium. Lineage (GTDB taxonomy): Bacteria > Bacillota > Clostridia > Lachnospirales > Lachnospiraceae > SVFI01. Next base: position 134 of record JAGAOK010000051.1, on the reverse strand, counting down.
AAAGATTCCAAACCTCGACGCGGTGTCTATGGGTCCGAATATGAAAGATATCCATACATCGGATGAGAGACTGAGCATTTCATCTACGCAGAGAGTGTGGGAGTATCTGCTCAAGATTCTGGCGGAGTAGAATG
>JAGAOK010000007.1 GCA_017623815.1 Lachnospiraceae bacterium | reverse complement strand
TTTTCCCGATCAATCATACTTTCCTCCGGACTTTTTTCCTCCGATTCCAGCATTCCCGACAGTTCCATCTTCTGCCCGTTTTCTCCGTCCGCAGTCACTTCACTGTATATTGAGATATAAGTATTTAGCGGCATATGCTTCTTTCGTCCCGAAGCCTGTACTGCTGTGTAAATCTGTCGGGAAATACAAAGCTGTGCAAACGTATAAAACCCCGCGTCACGTCCGAAATCATAATCCCGGATTGCCTTAAACAGTCCAATCATTCCTTCCTGAATCAGATCCTCCGTATCCGCTCCCAAAATGTACATGGTCTTTGCTCTGCTTCGAACCAGATTCTTATACTTATTCATCAGAAAGTCTACTACTTCCTGCTGACCATCCCGAAGCATCATAATCAGTTCTTCGTCCCGGTAGTCCTCATAATTACTTTTCACTTTCCTGCTCCCATTCTCTGTCTGACAATTTCATACGACAAAATCCCGGCCGCAACTGACGCATTCAGGGAGTCAATATCGCCTTTCATCGGTATCGTTGCCGTAAAATCACATTTTTCCTTTACCAGACGGCTGACTCCTTCCCCTTCATTTCCTATTACAAGGCCAATCGGTCCTTTCAGATCAAGCTGATACATCACCTGTCCGTCCATATCCGCACAGACAAACCAGAGCCCTTCTTTTTTAAGTTCTTCAATTGTCTTCGAAAGATTGGTCACCTTTGCCACCGGTGTATAATTCAGCGCACCTGCTGATGCTTTCGCCACCGTTGCCGTGAGTCCTACCGCACGGTTTTTCGGAATGATAACGCCATGCGCTCCCGCCTGATTTGCCGTACGGATAATCGCTCCGAGATTATGCGGATCCTCAATATTGTCAAGCAGGATTACAAACGGATCTTCGCCCTTACTTCTCGCATTCTCTAAAATATCTTCCACCTGTGCATACTCATAGGCTGCTGCATAAGCAATGACGCCTTGATGCTTTCCGGTCTCCGACATCTGATCCAGACGATCTTTTGACACATATTTGATCATCACATCATGCTTTTTGGCTTCACGGCGGATTGTCATCATCGGCCCATCCTGACAACCATCCAGCATAAACACTTTATCCATCGGCTTTTTGCTACGAAAAGCCTCTATCACTGCATTTCTTCCCTCGATTGTAAATTCTTCGTAACGCATTGTATCCTCTTTCTGCCCCGCATGGGCAACTGTCTATATTTCGATTCCTTTGTCCTGCAATCCTTTTTTTACAAGGTAGAGTACTCTGTCCATGTCATCCTGCAAATAAAGATACCCGATCAGAGCCTCGAATCCTGTTGCCTTTCGGTAATCTCCAACCGACGCATTCTTTGCTGTTGTATAGGATTTGGCATTCCGGCCTCTCCGGTATACAGAATTTTCCTCTGCTGTCAGTTCCGGTAAAAGCAACTCTATCATTTCTGCCTGGGTCTGTGCTTTTACAATTGCGCTCTTGGTTTTATGTAAACCGTTTGCCGCGCGATTCCCCCGTTCTACCACAACTGTACGTATAATCAGATCAAATACACAATCCCCGATAAACGCCAGCGTCAGCGGCGAATAGGTTCTCACATCCACAGGTTCGCAGGAAAATTCTTCTTTGATCCGTGAAAGTAAGCTTAAACTCTCTCCCATACCACACCTTCTCTTGTATCCTTAATGGCAATGCCTTTTTCCAGAAGTTCATCACGAATGGCATCTGCAAGTGCAAAGTTTTTCTCTTTCTTTGCTACTTTGCGCTCCTCGATTTTTGCCAGAACAAAAGCTTCCAGCTCTGCATCCACACCGCTCTCTTTTTCGGTCTCTTCTTTTAATAAATCTAAGCTGAGAACGTAATCATAGCTGTCAATGACAGCGCGCTTTGTCGCATCATCCAGCTCTGATTTCAGCACGTCATAAACAAGTGTAATACCCATGGAGGTATTCATGTCATTGCCGACTGCTTCCACGAATTTGTCTTTGTATTCTTTTACGATTGCAGCATCTGCCGTTCCTTCTTTGGAAAGCTCTGCAATACGTTTTTTCAGTTTCTTATAGGTTCCCATCGCCTGATCCAGTGCATCAAACGAGAAAATGAGCGGTTTTCTGTAGTGTGACTGAAGGCAGAAGAAACGATACGCAAGCGGATCATAGCCTTTTTCTTCCAGAAGGGATACCGTCAAAAACTCTCCCTTGGATTTGCTCATTTTTCCTGACTGGTCATTTAAATGATGTACATGGAACCAGTAGTTACACCACTTATGTCCCAGATACGCCTCCGACTGCGCAATTTCATTGGTATGATGCGGGAACATATTGTCCACACCTCCGCAGTGAATGTCCATATACTCACCAAGGTGCTTCATACTGATGCAGGAGCACTCAATGTGCCATCCCGGATATCCTACGCCCCACGGACTGTTCCATTTGAGCGCCTGATCCTCGAATTTCGATTTGGTAAACCAAAGAACGAAGTCATTTTTATTTTTCTTATTTTCATCCTCTGTGACATCGTCACGTACTCCGACCATGAGTTCTTCTTCACTCTGATTTCCGAACACATAATAGCTGTCAAGCTTGGAGGTATCAAAGTAAATGTTCTCTCCTGCCCGGTATGCATATCCTTTCTCAAGCAGTTTTTCAATCATCTCGATGAAATTATCAATACAGTTTGTTGCCGGCTCCACAACATCCGGAGTCTTGATGTTAAGCTTTGCGCAATCCGAGAAAAATGCATCCGTATAGAATTTGGCAATTTCCATAACGGTCTTGTTCTCTCTTTTAGCACCTTTGAGCATCTTATCCTCACCTGTGTCCGCATCGGAAGCAAGGTGACCGACGTCTGTAATATTCATAACACGTTTTACATCATACCCACCGTAACGGAGTGTTTTTTCCAGCACATCTTCCATAATGTAGCTGCGCAGATTTCCGATGTGTGCAAAATGGTACACCGTCGGTCCACAGGTATACATGTTAACTTTTCCGTCGACATTCGGGATAAAGTCTTCTTTTTTTCTTGTCAGTGTGTTGTAAATTTTCATTTTATTGTCCATCGTTGTTTCCTTTCTTTTTCGTTTTATTCTTTATGGCTCTGCTGCCTCATTTTCTTTATTTCATTTTCCAGTTCGATCATGCGGTTGGTAAGCTCCGTATTGGTCTTCTGCAACTGTGCAATATCTTCTTTTACCGGGTCAGGCAAATGCACCTGATCCATTTCCTCCTGCGGAAGTGAAACATTATTGCGTTTTACCACACGCCCCGGAACACCTACCACCGTCGAGTTTTCCGGAACTTCCTCTAAGACCACGCTTCCGGCTCCGATTTTGGAATTGTCACCAATCTTAAATGAACCGAGCACCTTGGCTCCTGCACTAATCATGACATTATTTCCAATGGTCGGATGTCTCTTTCCCTGCTCTTTTCCGGTACCACCGAGTGTCACGCCCTGATAAAGCGTTACATTATCACCGATAATCGTTGTCTCGCCGATGATAACTCCGTTTCCATGGTCGATAAAAAAACCTTTTCCGATCTGCGCTCCCGGATGAATCTCGATTCCGGTTTTTCTCGCAGCTCTCTGGGATATCCAGCGCGCCAGAAAATATCGTTTTTTCAGATACATCTTATGTGCAAGCCTGTAGTGAATCATCACCTTGAAGCTCGGATATAAAAATACTTCCATGTTAGAATGAATCGCCGGATCCCTTTGCCGGATCACTGCAATTTCTTCTTTAATTCTACTGATGTAGCCCATATCTGCACCTTTCTGTTTTGATGGCTTTTTCCCTGCCCGGTCTCTCTGTCCGGCGGTTTTTTCCTGCTCGGTCTCCCTGCCTGACGGTTTTTTCCTGCCCGGTCTCTCTGTCCGGCGGTTTTTTCCTGCCCGTGGGTATTGACGCCTAAAAACAGCTTGTAATACCCAGACTTTTCACTTTTTCTGGGTATTCTTCCTACTTTTCATAGTATAATACCCAAAATCGCCTTTTTTTCGCTCAAAACTGGGTATTGGAGCACCATTTTCTTACCAAATACCCAAATCGCCTCAAATAGCAAAAGCAGCTGAGCGAAATCCGTCCTCTCCGAACAATCTTTTCGTAGATATAAAAATCGCCTCTATACAATGTATAGAGACGATATTATCGCGGTTCCACTCTACTTTTGAAAGGTTTGCAGGACATATCACCTGCTCTGCCTAAGGACAAGCCCTTCCCTTTCAACGCTCAAAGTCCGTAACGAGGACGATTCGGATGTGTATACTTATGTAAACCAGCAAGCATTAATAGCAACTGCTAATAGCAAATGCTAATGGGAAATGTTAACAGCAGCTGCCAATAACAAATGCTCCTATCGTTCTGCTTAATCTACATGTTCCGCACATCGGCTCCCGAATGCACTTCACTGACTCCTGATGCTAACCGCTTTCAGCCGCTGACGGTTATTCTCTTTCCATCGGTTTTCCAGTTACTCTTTTCGTTCATAGCCTTTCTTCTTTTCTTAGAATATGCAAAATATGCGGTTTTGTCAAGGTATGGCACGCGAATTTTTCTCCGCACCTTATTTCCCGGCTTTGCACCCCGGACAACCCTCGCAGCCTCTTGCCATCACATCCTCTGCCACAAGATTTGACGGAGAAATGAGCATACAGATTGCCTGCGAACTGATTCCTTCTTTGGCACCTGTAAAACCGAGTCCTTCCTCGGTTGTTGCTTTGACATTTACCTGTGATACTTCAATGCCAAGCGCTCCGGCAATATTTTCTCGCATCTTGTCAATATGCGGGCGCATTTTCGGTTGCTGTGCAATGATTGTTGCATCTATATTTTCGATGAAATAATTGTTTTCTTCCAGCAACTGTCCGACGCGGGCAAGCAACTTTAAACTGTCGGCATCTTTGTACTCCGGATCGGTATCCGGAAAATGCTTTCCGATATCACCGAGCGCTGCCGCACCGAGAAGCGCATCGCTGATTGCGTGCAACAGCACATCCGCATCCGAATGTCCAAGCAGGCCTTTTTCATGTGGAATTTCCACCCCGCCGATAATCAGCTTACGTCCTTCCACGAGTTTGTGTACATCATATCCCATTCCGATTCTCATAAATTTCCTCCATTTCTATAGCTATAAATCTTTTCTGTTTCAATCCTTCCAGCTGATCCGGCTTCCCGTCTCCGTCTTTGTCACGCTTAGTATGTGACCGATCTGCTGCTTTAATTCTGCCACGTGGGAGATAATACCAATCATGCGGCCGCCGTTTTCCCGTCCGGTAAGTTCCACCAGCATCTGCACTGCCTGCTGACGGGAATGGTCATCAAGTGATCCGAATCCTTCATCGACAAACATCATATCAAGGTGAATGCTCCCGGCGGCGCGTTTTACTACATCCGCAAGTCCGAGTGCCAGACACAGCGCTGCCATAAAGGATTCTCCTCCCGAAAGCGTGGCAATGTCGCGGCTCGTTCCTGTCACTGTGGAATAGACCATAAAGTCAAGTCCTTCATTGCTCTTTTGTCCTGCCTGCTCGTTTTCTTTCAACTGCAGATAAAACTGACCGCCCGACATTTCAAGGAAACGATGGTTTGCTTCATATAAAATCTGCTTTAAATATCTGCGCTGTACATAAGTCTCGAAATCCATCTTCGACTTTCCTGACATTCTTCCCGACATCGTTGTATGAAGCTTTTCCACCGGTGTCAGTTGTCTTTGGATTGCCTCACGTTTCGCCAAAAGTCCTTCCAAAGTCTTATGCGCCTCCTCGCAGATACTGCAAAGTCCGATTGACTCTGCAATTGCGCTGTCACAGGCACGAATTTCCGTTTTCCATTGCATGATAAGGCTGTCTCGCGTCTCATCCACCCGGCCAAAGTACCCGTCAACCTTTTCCTGCTGCGCGGTATAGTTTGCCCCGCTCTCTTCCATAACTGTCTTCTGACCGCGGAGGATTCCTTCCATGCGAGAAGTCTCCTCACTCCACTTCTTCTCTTCTTCACGGGCTGTCCGGCACTCCTGACGAAGTACTTCAAGTTCCTTCTCGAGACGCAGCATCTCCTGCTTTGCTTCCTTTGCTCCCGCAAACAAAAGACCTTCTCTCGTTTTCTCATAAGAAGCCGACAGTGCAGCCAGTCCTTGATTTTCCGTTGCCAAATTTTCCTGCACGGTCCGGTGTAGTTCTTTCTTCTCCTCCACCATCCGTTCTGACTTTGCTTTCTCGGCAATATTGGCTTTATAGGCCGCGACCAGTTTTTCCTGTTGTTTCTCTGCTGCTATGGTAGAGTTTTCTTTCTGCGTGCAACGCTTACTCCAATCAACTACCAGCTCCGGAATCTGCTCCTCGCCGATATTTTCCGCCGCATCTTTTCCGGTTTGCTGCTTAAGTTCCTGCAAAACCACCTTCCGCAGACTTTCATACGCCGCATTGGCTCTTGCAGCCTTTTCGGAAGCATCATAAAATACTTTTTCTGCCTTGGCTGCCACTTGTTTTTCCGCTTCCACCTGCTCCTGCGACGGAACATGCTCCGAATGCTCTGCCTTCTGCGGATGTGAAGTTGAACCGCAGACAGGACACGCAGCCCCCGGCAAAAGATCTTCAGCCAAAATTCCTGCAAATCCCAAAAGCATTGCTTCCTGCGCAGCATCTGCCCGATGCTTTGCCTCATCATAAGTATTTTTTGCTTCTATTGTCGCCTGTTGCAGTTTCTGTCTTTCTTCTTTACAGGTCACAAGCTCTTCGGCCTTCTTCTCCAATTGCTGTGCCTGCTCACAAGCCTTTTTATCCTGTTCTTTCTGTATCTGCAAGCGGAGTAATTCTTTCTCACAGCCTTCCGAACGCTCCACCTGCTCTGCAAGCTGCGCAATCTGTTTATAAAGTTTGTCAGATTCCTCTTCCAGCATGTTCTGCCGCTTTGTAAGTTCCTCTACTGTTTTCTGCGCACGCGCCCGTTTCTCTTTCAGCCCATCGCATTCACTATATTTCGGGAGCGTATTTTTCAATGTGATAATCTTCTCCTGCAAATCTTCTCCGCTTTTTTTCAGCGCATCCTCTGCGCTTTGCAGCCGCTGCGTATACTCTTCTTTTTTCTGCCCGGCGTCCGCATACGCATTCCTAGTTTTCTCCCACTCGTTCTGCGCCTTCTCCTTCTCTGCCAGCGCGCGTTCAAGCTCTGATAGAAGCTGCTCTGCTTCTGTCTGCTGTTTTAAAAGATCCGACTTCTTCTTTTGAAGCTTCTTTCCCTCAACTTTATACTCTTTTATTCTCACCTTTAATGCATCAAGCATCTCCTCCCCGCGTAGAGATAGCGCAGATGCCAGCGAGCCATCTTCTGTCTCAAACCGGTCTGTCATATTCACCTGCGATAAGGCCTGCCGGCAAAGACTTTCATTTTGTGAAAGATCATTTTCAAGATCATAACGCATTCTTTTTAGTTTTTCCTGCATCACAAAACAAATCTGCGTATGGAACAGTTTTGAAAAAATCTTCTTCTTTTCGTCTGTCTTTGCTCTGAGAAGCTTCATAAAATCACCCTGGGCAATCATGGCGATCTGTGTAAACTGATTAAAATCCAGTCCGATCAGCTCCTCTATCTGCGCATTGACTTCCTTCAGACGTCCGTCACTGCGCGTCCCGTCCGGATAATCCATCCAGACCTTTTCCGCCAGTTCCTGCAGCTTCGTATCCCCGTTTTTCTTTGTCTTTTCAATGACATACTGCGGACTGCGGTGTATCGTATATACTTCTCCGTCGTATTCAAAGGTAAATTCGACAAACGTCTCCTGCGAAGGAGCGGCAAAATGACTGCGCATCATATTTCCGCTCCGCTCTCCGCCGCTTGTTTTCCCGTATAATGCAAATACGATCGCATCAAACACCGTTGTTTTTCCTGCGCCGGTGTCACCGCTGATCAAAAAAAGACCATTTGAAGCACGCGACAGATCAATCCTCTGTGTTTCCCCTGCATAAGATCCAAATGCAGATAGTGTAAGTGTCATCGGTTTCATGCCTCTCCCCCCTTTGTCTCATCCAGAAGTTTTGCAAAAATCTCTGCCTCTTCCCCGCTCATACCGGCTCCGTTTCTCATCTCATAAAACGAGCGGAACATCTCAAAATAATCCTCGGACAACCCTTCCGAAAGTTGGTCCTCCATCAGACTTTGCATAAAACGATTATCAAAACGTATTTCCAAAATATGTGAATAATACATGCCAAGCTGCTCGCGCACATAGCGCCCCGGCTCCTCGTCGGTCACAACCAGCGATACATAGTCGTTAATCTCCTTCTGACCGGCCTTTCCCGGCTGATCAGACATCTTTCCTTCCTGCTGCGCGAGTGCAATCAGTTCCTTTACGCTCCCCCGAAGTTTTCTTACTCTGCGAAGCGGTGTCAGCGCAATCGTTTCTACCTGTGCCTCCTGCCCCGGTAAACCAAGCGTCACAACCGTGATGGACTTGTGATCCTTTTCCTCACTAAGCGAATACGGCATCGGAGTTCCGCAATACCTTATATTTTCCCGGCCGCACTTCTGCGGTCTATGCAGATGCCCCATCGCCACATAGTCAAAGGCAGAAAGCAGATGTGCGGAAATATGATCCAGTGTTCCGACTGTGATAATTTCCGATTCCGTCCGTTCCGGCTTTTCTCCGTCCCCCGGCACAAAAAACTGATGCGTCAGAAGCACCTTTCGTCTCGATGCATCCAAATCCTCTCTGCCGAGCAGCGCCTCCAGATATATTTCGTATTCACTGCGTCCCTCTTCCTTTGCTCGGTTTACATAACACGTATTTTCTTCCTCAGTAAACACACCGCGAAGATTTCCCGGCTTAAAAAACGGCAGGAGATAAAAATCCACCGCTCCGTGTACATCCTCCATCGTCACGCGGCGTATCTGATCTTCCGGCCGCTGCAACGGAGTTCCGACAATATGAATACCATGCTGACACAAAATATCTCCGGCATAATCAATACGTCTGGCCGCGTCATGATTTCCGGCAATCACCATAATCTGCATCGCCGGACAACTTCGGGACAATCCTGTTAAGAAGCGGTCAAACACTGCCACCGCCTCTGCACCCGGCACCGGCTTATCATAAATATCACCCGTGATAAGAAGCGCATCCGGTTTCTCCTTCTGCGCCTCCTTCAATATCTGCTCCAGGACATAAACCTGATCCTCGAGCAGACTGTATCCATATAGTTGTTTTCCGATATGAAGATCTGAAATATGAAAAAATTTCATCATGTTCCCCCACTACATCTGCCACATACGTTCTTCGCCGTACCCCATCCGGTACAGCTGTTTCACCTGCTCGTCCACTTCCGGATCCGGCTCATAATTTTTCGTAATGCGAAGTACCTCTGTCAGGCGCTCATCCGGACTTTTAAAATCATCCAGCTGAGACATAACATGTTCATGCCACTGACGCATATCTTCAAAACTCTCATTTTCATCCAGCCCCGCTACCTTTGATAAAAGGCCGAGTGCGTACCCGCATTCGTAATTCCCTAAAAGAATACTGTTTCCCGTCTTGGATTTGATGATTACAGACTGCCTTGCGATACTTGTTACCATAGTGTTTCTCCTCTATACAAACAGTCTGGAGTATTCTTCCAGATTCCAGACCTTATCTACAAGTCCCTGATAAAATTCCGGCTCATGACAGACAAGCAAAATGGATCCCTTATAATCCTGCAGAGCACGCTTAAGCTCCTCTTTTGCATCCACATCCAGATGGTTGGTCGGCTCATCCAAAAGAAGTAAATTTGTCTCACGGTTAATCAGTTTACATAATCTCACTTTCGCCTGTTCGCCACCGGAAAGGACCTTTACCTTACTTTCAATATGCTTGGTTGTCAGACCGCATTTTGCGAGCGCGCTTCTCACCTCATACTGCGTAAATCCCGGAAACTCCTCCCAGATTTCTTCAATACAGGACTGGTCGCCCGGCTTGATTTCCTGCTCGAAATATCCTTTGTGCAAATAATCCCCGAGTTCCACCTTTCCTTCCAGCGAATCAATCATACCGAGCACGCTTTTTAAAAACGTCGTCTTTCCGATACCGTTCGTTCCGATCAAGGCAATCTTCTCTCCGCGCTCCATGCGCAGATTAATCGGCTTAGAAAGCGGCTTTTCTTTATCGTAACCAATTACAAGATCTGTCGTCTCAAACAAAATCTTGCCCGGTGTTCTCGCCTCTTTAAAGCGGAACTCCGGCTTCGGCTTTTCACGCGCCAACTCAATCACGTCCATCTTGTCCAGTTTCTTTTGACGTGACATCGCCATATTTCTCGTTGCAACCCTTGCCTTATTACGCGCCACAAAGTCCTTAAGATCTTCGATTTCCTTCTGCTGCTTTTTGTAAGCCGCCTCGAGCTGCATCTTTTTCATTTCATAAACTTCCATGAACTTGTCATAGTCGCCGACATAACGATCCAGTTTCTGATTTTCCATATGGTATATTATGTTAACCACTTCATTTAAGAACGGAATGTCATGCGAAATCAAAATAAAGGCATTTTCATACTCCTGCAGATAACGTTTGAGCCACACAATATGGTGTTCATCCAGGTAGTTGGTCGGCTCGTCCAAAAGCAGGATATCCGGTTTTTCCAACAACAGCTTAGCAAGCAAAAGCTTGGTTCTCTGTCCACCGGAAAGATCCGTAACATCGCGGTCCAGACCGAGGGAAAGCAAATCAAAAGCTCTTGCAATTTCCTCTACCTTCGAATCAATGACATAAAAATCATGGCTCGTCAGAAGATCCTGCAACGTTCCTGCCTCTTCCATCAACTCATCCATTTCTTCATCATTAGCCTCTGCTAACTTTTCATAGATTTCCGTAATCCGCGCCTCCATCTCAAATAAAAATCCAAATGCTGATTTAAGCACATCTCCGATGGTCATTCCTTTTTCCAGTACTGCATGCTGATCAAGATACCCTGCACGCACATGCTTTGCCCACTCTACCTTTCCTTCATCCGGCATCAGCTGCCCGGTCACAATATTCATAAAAGTCGACTTTCCTTCTCCGTTTGCTCCGATGAGACCGATATGCTCTCCCTTAAGCAGGCGGAATGAAACATCATTAAAAATCGCCCTATCTCCAAATCCGTGTGTTAAATGTGATACGTCTAAAATCATTGGTGCAGTTCTCCTTTTTTACTTCCTATTTTTCTAAACTGTATAAAAAACATCGTTGCTGTCGTAACCACGGCAATAAAATCCGCCACCGGCTCTGCCATAAATACTGCTGTCGTCTTATCCACATATAAAAGTCCCGGTAAAATAGCCGGCATCAGATAAATGAGAGGCACAAGCACAAACACTTTTCGAAACAGGGCTAAAAACAGAGATGACTTTGCATTCCCGATGGCAATAAATGTATTCTGGCATGCCATTTGTATTCCGAAAATTCCGGTCGCACCCATATATATCCGAAGCGCCCTTGAGGCAAATGTTAAAAGCTGCGGATCATTATTAAATATTTTCACAAAAACTCCCGGCATTATCATAACAAACAGCCAAATAACCATCGAATATGACAGGCAAATGGTAAAAAGCAGGCGAAATGCCTGTTTTACACGCTCCATATTCTCTGCGCCATAATTATAACTGATGATTGGTTGTGCTCCCTGCGTAACTCCCTGTAACGGCATAAGTGCGAACTGCATCACACTGGAAAGAATCGTCATACTTCCAACTGCAATATCTCCACCATATTTTAAAAGCGAAGAATTGAAACAGACAGAAATCAGACTCTCTGTACTCTGCATAATAAACGGCGCAAGTCCAAGTGCCAGTGAAGGAATATACCATTCCTTTCGCAGTTTCATATTGCTCATCTTCAAGCGTAACGTCGTCTTTTTCCCTGTCAGAAAACGCAAAATCCATATCGCAGATACTGCCTGCGAAAGAATAGTCGCAAGAGCCGCTCCCCGGACTCCCATCTTAAAACCGAATATAAATATCGGGTCCAAAATAATATTGCATCCTGCTCCGATGCAGACCGTCAACATACTGTATTTTGCAAATCCCTGTGCACTGATAAAGGGATTCAGCCCAATCGTCATCTGCACAAACATTGTACCAATGCAGTAAATCCCCATATACTGCATCGCGTAACCTATTGTATTTTCACTTGCCCCGAAGGTCATAAGAAGTTTTTTACCAAACACCAAAAATACAATCGTCAAAATCACCGAAACACCAAGCAGCAAAACAAACGAATTTCCCAAAATCCCTTCCGCATTCTCTTTTTCATCCTTGCCAAGATAAATGGACGCCCTCGGTGCTGCTCCCATACCAACCAGCGCTGCAAAAGCAGAAATCAACAATATCAGTGGCAGGCATATTCCTACACCGGTCAGTGCTAATTTGCCGATTCCTTCAATATGTCCTATGTACATTCGATCCACTACATTATAAAGAAGATTTACAAGTTGTGCGGCAATCGCGGGCATTGAGAGACGAAATAATAGTTTGCCAATGCGTTCCGTCCCAAGTGAATCCGTTTCATTTTGTCTTTTCATCTCTGTCATAATCTCACCTTTTTCTCTACATTCATATCTTTCAGTATAACACAAAAAAAGAATCCTGACATCTGTCAGGACCCTTTTCTTGTATAATTTATCATTTACACCGTCGCACGCGCTGCAATTTCATAAATCTCCGTAACCGCAGCTTTGTCCAGTGCTACATATCCACCGGTTTTTCCATCACCGATGCCGAATTTATCCACCAGTGCCGGAATATCTTCCACCTTTGCACCGAGCTGCTCGAAATTAATCGGCATTCCGATATCTACCAAAAACTGACGGAATCTGTGGATTCCTTCCAGTGCAGTTGCCTTCGGGTCTGCAAAATTCATCTCACAGCCAAAAATTCTGGTCGCCATCTGAGCCATGCGCATCACATCGTGATGCTCTGCCACATACTCCATCCAGGCCGGCATAATCACCGCAAGACCTGCACCGTGTGCACAATCATAAAGTGCAGAAAGTTCATGCTCGATACCGTGGCTGTTCCAGTCCTGATCACGTCCGACACCTACCACATTGTTATGCGCAACCATTCCCGCCCACATAATGTTGGCTCTTGCATCATAATTGTCCGGATCTGCAATCACACGCGGAACTTCTTTGAGCATGGTAAGAACCACTGCCTCACAAAGTCTGTCTGTCACTTCTACCTCTGTTGTATTGGTATAGTATCTTTCAAATACATGCGCAATAATATCCGTTGCACCGCACGCTGTCTGGTATGCCGGAAGCGTCTGTGTCAGCGCCGGATTTAAGATAGAGAATTTCGGTCGAATCAGATCGGATCCCGCACCACGTTTCAGCATTCCGTCTTCATGCGTGATAACAGAATCCGGAGAGCCTTCACTTCCTGCTGCTGCAATTGTTAAAACCGTACCCACCGGAAGTGCTGCCTGCGGCGCTGCTTTTCCTGAATAAAAATCCCAGAAATCACCATCATAAACAGCCCCCATGGCAATCGCCTTTGCAGAATCGATCGAACTTCCTCCGCCGACCGCCAGAATAAAATCTATACCTTCTTTTTTACAAATTTCTATGCCTTCATATACCAGTCCGCTTCTCGGATTCGGCATAACGCCACCAAGCTCTACATAGCCGATGCCACTTTCCTGAAGTGATGCCATCACGCGGTCTAAAAGCCCTGAACGTTTCACGCTTCCGCCGCCGTAGTGTAAAAGCACCTTACTTCCGCCGAATCTCTTTACCAGCTCTCCGGCTTCTTTTTCTTTTTCTTTTCCGAACGAAAAAAATGTCGGACTGTAAAAACTAAAATTATTCATGTTGTGACCCCTTTCCATATCGATATTTTAGTCTCATGCTAACATTCCTTTCCGGAAGGGTATATCATATTTTTATTCTTTTTATCAAATCCGTGACACGTCAATGTTATTCCCAATTTCGTACCGCCTCGGAATAATAGTGAATCAGCATCGGATGCGAAAGACTGTTGATCTGCACATCCAGATCCACTTCATCCTTTCCAAACGCAAAAAGCGCCGGAATATTTTCCTCGGACAAATACTTCGTCTCCACGGACAATTTATACTCTTCGGACAGTTCCTGCTTTGCTGCCATATGGAAGCCCCAGTCGCCGAACGCCGGAACCTGCAGATGATAGGAATCCACAAAAAAACCTTCGCTCTCCAGCGTTTTCGCCACACACCAGTATGCTTTTTTCGCATAGTAAGGGCTGGTGGACTGCACGGCTAAAACTCCGTCCTGTGTCAGATGGTTCCCGCACAGGCGGTAAAAAATATTGGTATATAATTTGTTAAGTGCATCGTTATTCGGATCCGGAAGATCGACCAGTATCACATCATATACCTCTTCCGTCTCTTCCAGATACCGGTATGCGTCATCAATCACAACCGTCAGTCTTTCGCAGCTCAAAGCCCCTTCATTTAAGGCCGAAACCTGCGGATTATCCCTGCAAAGAGCAATCATTTCCGCATCAAGGTCAACCAGTGTAATCTCCGTCTGCGGATACTTTAACAGCTCACGTACTGCCAAACCGTCTCCGCCGCCAAGCACCAGAACCTTTTCCTGCTTCGAGGCCTGTGCCATCGGAATATGAACCAGTGCCTCGTGATACCGATATTCATCCAGCGAACAAAACTGAATATTACCGTCAATAAACAGACGAAGATCGTCTTTATGCTTTGTCATCACGATATGCTGATACTGCGTATGCTCCGAAAGAATAATTTTATCTCTGTAAAGACCGCCCTCAATGACAGCCGAAATATTTTCCGAAAAAACAGCCCCGATAATCATTGCCAGAAACAGGCCGACTGCTGCCATTTTGTATCCCACTGCTTTTTTTATTCTCTTTGCATACTTAAACACAATCAGCATTGCCGCAAGCGCATTCATACTTCCAACCAGAAATGCCGTTGCAAAGTATCCCAGATGCGGCAATAAAAGAAGCGGAAATGCAATGGAGCCAATCAGTCCCCCGATATAATCAAAACTGAAAATCGACGAAATTGTCACGCGCAGATTTTCTTCATCCTGCTCGATAATTCGTGTCAGAATCGGAATCTCCGCACCGACAAAGGTACCAATCACGATAATCTCCGCGTACATGACAAGCTGATACTGTTCCAGATAAAGATTGGCCAGAAATAAGATGAGCGAACTGATTCCTCCGATCAGACCGACTCCGATCTCAATGCCGACAAACCAGTTAAACAAATCCTTTTTCATGTACTTTGACAAAAAGGAGCCCAGTCCCATCGCACACATATATAGTCCTATTGTTACGGAATACTGCAAAGTGCTGTCGCCCACAAGATATGAGCTGACAGCACTGATAATCAGTTCGTAACAGATGGAACACCCTGAAATGATCAGGGTTGTTAACATCAGTAAACGATATTTTTTCATATTACATAATCACTCCGCTGATTACGATTGCAAGACCTACAAAGATACCAAATACCATGATACCCGCTGCTGTGTTACCTTTTCCGATTTCTTCATTGAGATTGTATTTTTTATTAAAGAGACTGACTGCAAGGTAACTAAGCATAAAGAACACAATTCCAATTACAGCATATAACACACTGCTGATGATACCGGAAACAAGAGCCTCTTCCACTGCAGCTGCCGGAACTGCCATAACTGCCGAACGGAGAATTACACCCATACCGATGAAAGATCCTGCGGAAAGCCAGCCGACTGCCTGGTTTCCTTTCTGAATCTCTGTCGGAAAATGACACGGTACGATAAGGTCGATTAAAAAGTTACCAAGAAGCATCATCACAATACCGATGAGCGAGTAAATTGCTACAACTAAAATATCAAATAAAATTCCTTCCATTTCTAATATCTCCTTTTCTGATTATTTACCATAACTTGTTCCGCCGCCGGATGATGATCTCGACGTGGTGCTGGACTGTCTTACCGATCCTGCATAACTGCTGTATGCATCATACGGATTGCTGCTTAAGGTATCTCCCGAATAGCTGTCATACGGAGAATTGGTTGAACCCCAGCTAGAATAGTCGGAACTGTAACCTCTGGAATAATAATATCTTCTGTAATATCTTCGCGTACCGGTTCTCGAGCGATACGGATCGTCATCATTATAATATGCATACTTACGCGTAGAAACCTGTACCAGCGTCTCACCATCCTCTGAAGTATAAATCAGACAGTATTCCTTTTTCGTCAGAATCGCTACTGAATTATCTCCATCCTCTGTATTCTGCTGTACATCCTCGGTTTTTCCGTTAATAGCATCAATGATATCCTTCGTGGCAGCATCCACATCCTGATAAGTCATATAAACATCTGCTTTTTCGCCTTCATTTCCCGTAATTGATGTTTGATATATGTAGGTCGCTGTCTTATCCAGATACTTGGAAATACTCGGTGTTCCAATGCCGCCAATCATCCCTTTGAACATAGAAAAAACTACAAGGATCGGAAGCAGCACGACAAATACTGTTGCAATCTTTTTCCCTGAATCTCCGGAAGAGCCGGTTTGCATTGTACCGCCGGAAACAAAATCATTGGACTGATACGCGCCATATGTCGTATTGTTATTATATGTGTTATATCCGCCGGAAGCCATCCCCTGACCGCCTGACAACCTTACTACCTCATGTTCATCCAGATAATATCCGGTTGAAACCTCCAGGCCGTCATCCCATATTTCATGAGATATGATTTTTTCCTCTGTTACATCCTCGTATTCAATGAAATTCGCTGTGTCTCCGATTTCGACATCGACATTTCCCCATGCGCCGATAACCTCTTCCACACCGCGGTCTACTTCTTTATAACCATCCGTAGATGTCGTACCAGGTGTAACCACGGAAAGAGAATATTCTTTGTACTCTTCGTCATAGCTGAGCCATTTTTCTCTTCCGAGCGCTTTGGAAAACACCCTATACTCCATCCACATACAATTATCCATGCGGTTTCGATAAGAAATGATACCGATTACTTCATAGTCATTTCCATCGATACGAAGTCTGTCTCCTAATGCAAAATTCAATCGTAATTCCTCCTCTCTACATTTCTAATAAATCTATTTGCTACTGCGCTCTTTGCGCTGAAAGCCTCTTTTAATTTATCCGCCAGTTTCTGCGGCAATTCCTCCTCACAGGAAAATACATCCACCGCTGCGTAGCCGTATTCCGGCCAGGTATGTATCGAAAAATGGGAAGTCGTAATCACTGCAATATATGTCACACCGATCGGCTCAAATTTGTGCATGCATTCTTCCACGATTCCTGCACCGATCTCCGCTACCATTTTATGTGCGATATCCCGAATCCGCTCCAAATCATCAAGCAATTCTTCATCGCATTCATATAAGTCAACAAACAGCTGACCTGCCATGATTCTGCCTCCTTTTCAAAAAATTTATGATATTTATGTTTTTTTCACAAATCTGTGTCTATCATATCATTATCCGGACATTTTTTCTACAATTTTCTGTCACGCACGGGTTGCTAAATATATGAAATCCGCAACCGTTATGATGCGCTGTGAAAACACAAAAAACCTCGAAAGCCATAACTCTCGAGGTTTCTGATTCGTAGCGAGAAAGGGATTCGAACCCCCGACACTGCGGGTATGAACCGCATGCTCTAGCCAACTGAGCTATCTCGCCAGGTATATCTATGGGACCTACAGGGCTCGAACCTGTGACCCTCTGCTTGTAAGGCAGATGCTCTCCCAGCTGAGCTAAGATCCCATAGTAATGCGGGTATTTCTCAACCCGCTTTGCTAGTATACTATTAAATACATGTGTTTGTCAACACTTTTTTTACATTCTTTCCGGAGCTTCAAAACCAAGCACATCAATACAGTCTTCCAAGATACCGAGTGTCAGCTTCAAAAGCGCGATATATCCTGCTTTCTTTGTTTCATCCTCTTCCGTAAGAATCTTGGTTCCGTGATAGAAATGGTTGAATGCATTGGCCATTTCATATACATAAGCACATACTTTATGCGGGGCAATATCTTCATATGCACCTTTCATCATTGCATTAAAGCGGCTGATGCAGAGCATAAGTTCTTTCTCATCTTTTCCTGTCGGAGCCTGAAGCATCGCCGCATCCACATTACCGCCTGCTGCCGCATACTTATTTAAGATAGATTTAATACGCACCATCGTATAAAGGATGTACGGACCGGTATCTCCCTCAAAAGAAGTAAAGCGGTCAATATCAAAAAT
>JAGAOK010000050.1 GCA_017623815.1 Lachnospiraceae bacterium | reverse complement strand
CCGTGCGGCGCGTAATGTAAACGGTCATGTCATTATGTATGCGGATACGATGACCGATTCGATGAAGAGCGCAATCGAGGAGACGGAGCGCAGACGCAGCATTCAGGATGCGTACAACCATGAGCATGGTATTACGCCGCAGTCGGTCAAGAAAGAAATTCGTGATCTGATCAGTATTTCCAAATCTGTGGATTCTAAGGAGACCCGTATGGAAAAAGATCCGGAATCCATGAGCGCTGAGGAACTGACAGAGCTGATCGGAAAGGTGCAGCGTCAGATGAAGAAAGCAGCTTCCGATCTTGACTTTGAGACGGCCGCGAAGCTTCGCGACCAAATGATAGAACTAAAGAAACATTTACATGAAATAGAGGGATAACCATGGTTTTTTCTACCATTATATTTTTATGTGTATTTTTGCCTATTACAATCATACTATATTATCTCATGCCGTCCCGGCTCAAAAATTACTATCTGCTTTTAGCCAGTTTGTTTTTTTACGCCTGGGGTGAGCCGAAGTTTGTCTGGGTGATGCTTGGGTCTATTTTGGTAAATTACGTGCTCGGAATGTGGATTTCGCGCTGTAACGCGTTGGTCGACAACGTATCGTCCGGAGGGAAGATAAATACAATCGGCAGACAGAAGAAGGCGGCGGTTACCATTGCGGTTGTGCTCAATATCGGTATTTTATTTGTTTTTAAATATCTGGCTTTTGTCTCGGAGACACTGCACCGGTTGTCCGAATCGGTTCCGGTGATTGAGATTGCACTTCCGATCGGTATTTCTTTTTATACCTTTCAGGGACTTTCTTATGTGATTGATGTTTACCGGGGAGAAGCCGCGCAGCGCAATCCGTTTCGTCTGGCGCTTTATATTTCCATGTTCCCGCAGCTGATTGCCGGACCGATTGTACGCTATAAGGACGTAAGCGATGCTCTGATTCGGCGCGAACATTCAGCGGAGCGTTTTGCTTCGGGAATTGAGCGCTTTGTTATCGGCTTGGCAAAGAAAGCAATTCTTGCAAATATGACCGGAGAATTGGCAAACTCTATCCTAGCAGGAGAGTTTGCAACAATGAGCGCACAGGTTGCGTGGCTTGGCGCGATTGCTTATACTCTGCAGATTTATTTTGACTTTTCGGGATATTCGGATATGGCAATCGGTCTGGGGCGGATATTTGGATTTGAGTTTGCGGAGAACTTTAATTATCCATATATTTCCCGCTCGGTACGTGAGTTCTGGCGCCGCTGGCATATCTCGCTCTCAGGATGGTTTCGCGATTATCTCTATATCCCGCTTGGCGGAAATCGCAGAGGAAATGTGTATGTGAATCTGGCAATTGTCTTTTTGGCAACCGGAATCTGGCACGGCGCCGCATGGGGATTTTTGCTTTGGGGCATCTGGCATGGATTTTTTATCCTGCTCGAGCGATTTCTGACGGAGAAAGGCCTGAGTGGAAGGGGAGCGCCGGAAAAAGATGGAAAGCAGCCGGGTGTTTTGAAATCCGTGCTTGGCTGGATCTATACCATGCTGGTAGTGATGCTTGGATGGGTGCTTTTCGGTATTGTGGATCTGTCACGGTTTACGGATTATCTGGCGGTAATGTTTGGGGCGAATGCAGGTGCCTTTACTGCGTATGGTCTGCGATTCTATCTGAATAACCAGATGATCTGCTATCTGACGATTGCGCTTTTGGCGTGTGTGCCATGGAAGCAGGTATGGGCGACTTTGCAGGAGAAGGGGATCATAGCAGCAAAACAATACCCGGAGGCGATGGTGTTTGCAGGACAAATTTTAAAACGAATTTTTCTGCTTATGCTTTTGGCTGTTTGTTATGTGTATGTTATCAACAGTTCGTATAATCCGTTTATTTATTTCCGCTTCTGATTGAGCGGATAAAGGAATGAAAACTTATGGAAAAGAAAAAAATGAAAATAGTAAATATAATATTTTGTATTGCGTTTCTTACAATGATCACGGTTCCGTTTTGCATGCTTGATACCACGGAGGTGATTGACTCTACGCTGGAAAACCGCCGTATGACGATGTGGCCGGGCTGGGGGTTTGATCGCGCAATCAATGAGTGGTACGGTCATTATGTGGAAGACCGTGTCGGATTCCGTGAGGAAGCGGTCCGTGCGTATTCGGTTTCCATCCATTCCTTGTTTGGGGAGTTTTCTGATGGTCTGCATATGTACGGAGAGGAAAAAGAGATTTTCCCTGCAGACAGGGACTATGTCCGCGCCTATCAGAATCTGGCAACAGATGAAGCGCTGATCGACAGCCTTGTGACGTATCTGGCGCGTACGGATGCGTATCTGGATGAGCAGGGAATCCCGTTTGTGTTTATGACGGGACTGGATAAAAAGACGGTTTACGGGGAGTATATCTCCGACAGTATTCATGTGGCAGATAATGAGAGTGTCATGGAGATGCTTTCGCGGAAGCTGGATGATGCAGGTGTTCCTTATGTAATTCCGCTACAAGAATACGAAGAACTGAAAAAGACACAGAAGATTTATAATAAAAGCTATGATTGCGCGCATTGGAATGATCTTGGTGCCATGGCATGTCTGAAATTGCTCAGCGAAAAAGTAAGAGAGGAAAATCCGCTGGTTCCGGCTTTGTCGGAAGATGCTTTTAATCTTACGCATGAAGAAAAACAGGTGGCATATCTGGCAGTTCCGATTCCGGAGATGGTTCCGGTTTATACATTAAAACCGGAGTATAGCGAAAGTGTCGTGCAGGACTGGGAACTTGCCTTTAAACTGGATCACATGGAAGGTACCAGCGTGCAGCATTTTACGAATGAGAAGGCTTTGTCGGATCAGACAATTCTCATTTTGCAGGATAGTTTTTTACAGGACAATGCGAAATATTTTACTTACCGCTATAAGGAAGTGTATCTGATTTCCAGACAGAATTATGAGCGGATGCAGTATTATGTGGAAACTTTGCGTCCGGATGTGGTGGTATATGAAAATGCAGAGCGGTCATTTGTGGATGATCTTTATGCTTATGTGAATCTGGCAAATGTGACATACGAATAAATGAGGAGAAGAGTCAGGCTATGAGTGACAAAAAAGAGTTTATTAAAATCAGAGGTGCGAAAGAGCACAATCTGAAAAATATTGATTTGAATATTCCGAGAAATGAACTGGTTGTTTTGACGGGACTTTCCGGTTCCGGAAAATCTTCACTGGCGTTTGATACAATTTATGCGGAGGGACAAAGGCGCTATATGGAGTCCTTGTCTTCGTATGCCCGTATGTTTTTGGGACAGATGGAGAAACCGGATGTGGAAAATATCGAAGGGTTGTCACCGGCAATTTCCATCGATCAGAAATCAACCAATCGGAATCCACGTTCTACCGTCGGAACCGTGACGGAAATCTATGATTATTTCCGACTTCTTTATGCGCGCGTCGGGACTCCGCATTGTCCGAAATGCGGAAAGGTAATTGCCAAGCAGACGGTGGATCAGATGGTGGATCAGATCATGATGCTTCCGGAACGTACGCGCCTGCAGATTCTGGCGCCGATTGTGCGCGGAAGAAAAGGAGAACATGTCAAGGTGCTTGACCGTGCAAAGCGAAGCGGCTATGTACGTGTCCGCATTGACGGGAATCTGTATGAACTTTCGGAGGAAATCAAACTCGATAAAAATATCAAACATACGATTGAGATTGTCGTGGACAGATTGATTATGAAAGAGGGGATTGAGCAGCGTCTGACAGGTTCTGTGGAAAATGCACTGGAACTGGCAGAAGGACTTTTGGTGGTTGATACCGGAGAGGGAGAGCCGATGAATTTCAGTCAGAGCTTTTCTTGTCCGGATTGCGGTGTCAGTATCGATGAAATTGAGCCGAGAAGCTTTTCGTTTAACAATCCGTTCGGAGCATGTCCGTGTTGTTTCGGACTTGGCTATAAAATGGAATTTGCATCGGAACTCATGATTCCGGATGAATCCCTCAGTATCAATGAAGGAGCCATTGTGGCAATGGGCTGGCAGTCCTGTTATCAGAAGGGCAGCTTTACCAATGCGATTTTGCAGGCGCTTTGCAAAAGATATCAATTTAGTCTGGATACTCCGTTTCAGGATTATCCGCAAAAAATCCGTGATATCCTGATACACGGTACGGGCGGCGAAGAGGTTGATGTTTACTATGAGGGACAACGCGGAAAAGGTGTATACCCGGTTGCGTTTGAGGGCTTGGTCAAGAATATGAACCGTCGATATCGCGAGACGGGATCAGAGACCATGAAACAGGAGTACGAAGCATTTATGAGTATCACTCCGTGTGAAGAGTGTGGCGGAATGCGACTGAAAAAGGAGTCGCTTGCTGTGACGATTGCAGATAAAAATATTCATGAGATTACATCCATGTCCATTAAGAGGCTTCATGAATTTTTGGAAAATCTGGAACTGACGGAGCAACAGCAGCTGATTGGAAAAAGAATTATCAAAGAAATCCGCAACCGCGTCGGATTTCTGGTGAACGTTGGTTTGGAATATCTTTCTCTGTCACGCGCCACCGGAACGCTTTCCGGCGGAGAAGCGCAGCGTATCCGTCTGGCGACGCAGATTGGCTCCGGACTTGTTGGAGTGTGTTATATTCTGGATGAACCGAGTATCGGTCTGCACCAGAGAGATAATGACAAACTATTGGCAGCGCTGAAGAGACTCAGGGACCTTGGCAATACGCTTCTTGTGGTAGAACACGATGAGGATACGATGCGTGAGGCAGACTGGATTGTGGATATCGGACCGGGAGCGGGAAGTCACGGCGGAGAGGTAGTTGCGGAAGGTCGGGCGGAAGATATTATGAAGATTCCCGAATCGGTGACAGGGCAGTATCTGAGCGGTGCAAAGAAGATACCGGTACCGAAAATGCGTAAACGCGCTACAAGTTACCTTAAGGTAACCGGAGCGGCAGAAAATAACTTAAAAAATGTCAATGTAGATATTCCGCTGGGGGTCATGACCTGTGTGACCGGTGTGTCGGGTTCTGGTAAATCTTCGCTGGTTAATGAGATTGTATATAAAAGACTGGCGCATGATTTAAACCGTGCGCTTACCATACCGGGCAAGCATAAAAATATAAAGGGAATTGAACAGCTTGATAAAGTAATCAATATTGACCAGTCTCCGATCGGAAGAACGCCGCGTTCCAATCCGGCGACCTATACCGGTGTGTTTGATCAGATCCGAGATTTGTTTGCATCCACTCAGGATGCGAAGGCGAAAGGATATAAAAAGGGGCGTTTCAGCTTTAATGTCAAAGGCGGTCGCTGTGAAGCCTGCAGCGGCGATGGGATCCTTAAGATTGAGATGCATTTTCTTCCGGATGTCTATGTACCTTGTGAGGTGTGTGGCGGGAAACGTTATAACAGAGAAACGCTTGATGTGAAATACAAAGGAAAGACCATTGCAGATGTACTTGCCATGACAGTGGAAGAAGCACTGGGATTTTTTGAGAATATTCCGCAGATTCATCGTAAGATACAGACGCTCTACGATGTGGGTCTTTCTTATGTGCAACTCGGACAGCCGTCTACTACGCTTTCGGGTGGTGAAGCGCAGCGTGTCAAACTGGCAACGGAACTTTCAAAACGAAGCACGGGAAAAACCATCTATATTCTGGATGAACCGACAACAGGACTTCATTTTGCGGATGTGCACAAACTGGTAGAGATTTTGCAAAGACTCACGGAAGGCGGAAATACCGTTTTGGTTATCGAACATAATCTGGATGTCATTAAGACGGCGGATTATATTATTGATATCGGTCCGGAAGGAGGAGAAGGTGGCGGGGAGATTATCGCGAAAGGAACACCGGAAGAAGTGGCGCAGGTCCCGGGATCCTATACCGGGATTTATATCAAAAAAATGTTAAAATAAATACTAAAGGTTTTCAGAGAGTAAGCCGATAATATATACGAACAAGTTGAAAACAGTATATCATGGGCATGGACGCACAGAATTTCAAGGAAGAAATCTTCCGAAAACTGTGCGTCTTTGCTCTTGTTCTTGTCTTATTCCGAAAAAAAGTGTAAATTCTTTGAAAATCCTTTGAAAATGGTATGGAAATGCGCTATAATAATTGCGCGTATGCAAATTTTGACCATCAGAGCGGGTAAATTGCCTGCTATATCAATAAAAGGAAAACCATGAAAGGGGAAAGAAGATGCAGTATACAGATATCGGAATTGATTTAGGAACCGCAAGTATTCTTGTTTATATCAGAGGAAAAGGCGTTGTGTTAAAAGAGCCGAGTGTGGTGGCTTTTGACCGCGATACGAATAAAATCAAAGCAATCGGTGAAGATGCAAGACTTATGCTTGGACGAACACCGGGAAATATTGTAGCGGTAAGACCGCTCAGACAGGGTGTTATATCAGATTACACCGTGACAGAGAAGATGATGAAATATTTCATCCAGAAAGCACTTGGGAAGAAGACGTTTCGTAAACCGAGGATAGCCGTGTGTGTGCCAAGTGGCGTTACAGAGGTAGAGAAAAAAGCGGTTGAGGATGCAACTTATCAGGCAGGTGCAAGAGAGGTTTCTATTATTGAGGAACCCATCGCAGCAGCAATCGGTGCGGGAATCGACATTTCGAAACCATGTGGAAATATGATTGTAGATATCGGAGGAGGTACATCTGATATCGCGGTAATTTCCCTTGGGGGAACAGTTGTGAGTGCATCGATCAAGATTGCAGGAGATGATTTTGACGAAGCAATTGTTCGTTATATGAGAAAGAAACATAATTTATTGATTGGTGAAAGAACCGCAGAAGACCTTAAAATCAAGATCGGTTCTGCCTATAAGAGACCGGAAGTGGATTCCGTGGAAGTACGTGGACGTAACCTGGTCACAGGTCTTCCGCGAACGGTGGAGGTAACCAGTGAAGAGACAGAAGAAGCTTTAAGAGAAGCGACCTCACAGATTATCGAAACTATTCACAGCGTACTTGAGAAAACGCCGCCGGAGCTTGCTGCGGATATCGCAGACAGAGGTATTGTCCTGACAGGAGGAGGAAGTCTCCTTCGCGGATTGGAAGATTTGATTTATGCAAAGACAGGTATCAATACGATGACGGCAGAGGATCCGATGACATGTGTGGCAATCGGAACAGGCAAGTATGTAGAATTCTTGGCAGGTTACAGAGACGAGGTATAAGCGGTCGCCGAAAGGAGTAGTATGGTAAAAGGACTCTATACAGCATGGACAGGAATGGTAAATCAGCAAAACCGAATGGATGTACTGACGAACAACCTGGCAAATTCCGCAACGGTCGGATTTAAAAAAGAAGGTGCAACAAGTCAGTCGTTTGATGATGTATTGGCAATTAAAATTAAAGATTCCTCGGATCCTGCCATTGCAAGAGGCATCGGAACGATGTCACTTGGGGTTAAGATCGGAGAAAACTATACAGATTTTTCACAGGGGGCTTTTAAGGTGACAGACAATACCTATGATCTGGCACTTTCGGGAGATGGTTTTTTTGCCTGTGAATATACGACAAAGAGTGGCGAGACATCAGTGAAATACACGCGTGATGGATCTTTTACATTGAACGTTAAGGGAGAACTTGTAACCAAGGACGGAGACTTTGTTCTGGACGAGAATGGAAAGCATATCACTTTAGATCCGAAAAAGCCGACCTCGTTTGATCAGTCCGGTGCGATTATGCAGGATGGAAGAGTAGTGGCGCATCTTCAGGTGACAGATTTTGAAGATTACAATTATCTGGAGCATTATGGCGAGACTTATTTCCGACCGGTGGAGGGGGCTACGCAGACCGAAGCACCGGCAAAAGTGTTTTCCGGTTACCTTGAGCAATCAAATGTGACGGTAATCAATGAGATGGTAGAACTTATTTCGGTTTCGCGTAATTATGAAACCAATCAGAAAATGATACAGACAATCGACGGTACCTTGGAGATTGCAGCAAATCAGCTTGGTAAGATTTAAGCGTGACGGAGGGATGGTAGTATGGTAAGAAGTTTATGGACCGCAGCGAGCGGAATGATTGCGCAGCAGACAAATGTAGATACAATTGCGAATAACCTTTCCAATGTCAATACGACCGGATATAAGACAGAGGTGGCAGAGTTTAAGACGCTTCTCTATCAGAATCTTCAGACAAGGACAACGACCGCGAACGGAGCGAATAAACCAATCGGAGCACAGGTGGGACTCGGTGTCCGCAATGCGGCGATCACATCGATGTTCAAACAGGGAAGTTTATATGAAAATAGTTCGGACTCCGCATTTGCGATTCAGGGGGATGGGTTCTTTGCCGTAAGGGGCGAGGACGGAGAAACCTGTTATACAAGAAATGGTAATTTTATCTGGGCAGTGGATGGCGATAATCTGACACTTTCCACAACGGACGGACGCTACGTGCTGGATTCTAACGGAAGGAAGATTTCTTTCGGATCCAATTATGTGATGTCCCGCATTACGATTTCGGCAGATGGTACGGTTTGTTATCCGGATGAAAACAATAATGCACAGTCCCTTGGGATTACAATCGGACTGTTTCAGTTCCAAAATCCATCGGGGCTTAACAAGTTAGAAGAAAGCCTTTATAGCATAACGGAAGCAAGCGGACAGGCAATGAATGAGTTTACAAATCCGGCATTGTCCAGAAGTTCGGTTGCACAGGGATATTTGGAGGGATCCAATGTTCAGGTGGCGGATGAGATGGTAAATCTGATTGTGGCACAGAGAGCATATGAGATGAATTCAAAAGCCATCCAGACAACGGATGATATGATGCAGCAGGCGAATAACCTCAGAAGATAGGAGTAGCGTATGGATATTGGTGGATTGACTTCTACATACTTAAATTACGCAGATACATTGACAGGAACAAACGGAAAAAGTGCAGGTTCCATTTCATCGCTTCAGGGTAAAGATCTTTCGAAGGCGTCAGAAGACGAACTGATGGAGGTCTGTAAAGAGTTTGAAGCATACTTCATGGAAATGATCATGAAAGAGATGACAAAAACGACCGATTTGTTCGGAGGGGATAGTAGCGGATCTGATTCTGCGCTTGTCAGCTATTTTAAAGATGGTGCGATTGCGGATTTGGCAAAGGAAGCAACGCAGCAAAACAGTCTCGGTCTGGCACAGACGCTGTATGAACAGATGAAACGCAATTATGGTCTGGATGCGGCTACGGTGGCAAGCCCGGAGGGGGTGAGTGTGTCATCGGAAAAAGCGACAGAGGTTACGGAAGAAGTATTGCCGACAGAAAAGGCAACAGAAATAGAATAGGATACAAGGGCTGTCAGGGATATTTTGACAGCCTTTCTTTTATCTTTAAGAAGTGTAATATGGCAAAGGACAATGAGAAGTACGATGGAAACAAGAGATGTTTATGTAGAACGCGTGATATATCGAAATGAATCAAACGGATACGGTGTGTTGATGACACAATGCGCTGATGAAGAGTTGATCGTAGTCGGTTATTTTCAAAGCGATTTGACAGGCCAGATGCTACGGATTACCGGGACGTCAGGATATCATCAGAGTCATGGCGAGCAGTTTAAGGCAGAGAGATATGAAGTGTTGGAACCTACGGATGCTGCGTCGATACAAAGATATCTGTCTTCCGGTGCAATCAAAGGTGTCGGAGAAGCACTTGCAGGAAGGATTGTGAAACGATTCGGTGCAGAGACACTCCGGATTATGGAAGAGGAACCGGAACGTCTTGCTGAGATTAAGGGAATCAGCCTACGGAAGGCACAGGAAATTGCGGTGACGGTATCGGAGAAAAAAGACCTGCGCGCAGCTATGCTTTTTTTACAAAAATATGGTATTGCAAACACGTTGGCAGTCAAAATATATGATACATACGGCCTCGGTATGTACGGGATATTAAAAGAAAATCCCTATAAAATGGCAGAAGATATCGAAGGAGTAGGGTTTAAGACTGCGGATGCTATTGCGGAAAAAATAGGAATACATACGGATTCGGACTATCGTATCCGCTGTGGATTGTTGTATGAATTATCCCAGGGGTTAGCTGAGGGTAACTTATATCTTCCTAAGAAGCTTTTGGTAAATCGGGCATCGCAGCTTCTCGGGGTGGAATGTGAGGCAATAGAGCCGCATATTATGAATTTGGCGATGGATAAGAAACTGGTTTGCAGAAATGATTGCGTTTACAGTTCGGCTGCATATTATGCAGAGTCGGGAGTGGCGGGGATGTTGCTTCGGCTGAAAGATCCGGGATGGAAAAAGGAATCGGAAGAGATGATTGAAAAACAAATGGCTGCGCTGGAGAAGGAAGACGGGATAACGCTGGATACCTTGCAGAAAGAAGCGGTAAAAGGAAGTGTGCAAAATGGAGTTTTTGTCTTGACCGGAGGTCCGGGAACCGGTAAGACGACAACCATTAATACAATCATTCGTTATTTCTTAAGACAGGGGAATCAGATAGAGCTGGCGGCTCCGACAGGAAGGGCGGCCAAGCGCATGACAGAAGCGACAGGATATGAAGCCAGAACCATACACCGGTTATTGGAAATTAATGGCGGGAGTGAGGAGGATAGAGGATATTTTGACAGGAATGAAGACAATCCTCTGGAAGCGGATGCGATTATCATTGATGAGATGTCTATGGTGGATGTGTTTTTGTTTCAATCTCTGTTGAAGGCGATTCCGGTAGGAACGAGATTGATTTTAGTTGGTGATATGCATCAGCTCCCTTCGGTCGGACCGGGGCAGGTGCTTCGTGATATTGTGGAAAGCGGAGAATTTGCGGGTGTCAGATTGGAAAAGATATTCCGTCAGGAGGATGGAAGTGACATTGTAAAAAACGCACACAAGATCAGGATGGGCGAGCAGGTGTCTTTGACAAATGAGAGCAGAGACTTTTTCTTCCTTCCGAGAGAAGATACCAATCGTATTTATAACAATATTGTGCAGCTTGTTACAGATAAAATGCCGCGATATACAGGAGCGCAACCCTATGATATACAAGTGCTTACCCCGATGAAAAAGGGGGCGCTTGGAGCGCTGACGCTCAATAAAATCCTGCAGGAATATGTAAATCCCAAGCAATCGGATAAAAGGGAGTATGTGGGGGGAGAAAAACTATTCCGTGAGGGTGACAAAGTAATGCAGATAAAGAATAATTATAAAGCAGAGTGGGAGATTGTCGGAAAATATAATATTACCATTGAGAAAGGACTCGGAGTTTTTAACGGAGATGTAGGAAAAATTGTATCTGTAAATGAATATGCAAGACAGATTAAGGTGGAGTTTGAAGAGGGAAAGATGGTTTGTTATTCCTTTGATAATCTTGACGAGTTGGAACTTGCCTATGCAATTACGATTCACAAGGCTCAGGGAAGTGAGTATCCGGCGGTGATTCTGCCGCTTTTGGGAGTTCCGAAACTTTTGCTTTATCGAAATCTTTTGTACACGGCTGTGACGCGTGCGACAAAATGCGTCACACTGATCGGAACGCAGTCTGTGCTGGAGGAAATGATACGAAATGAAAACGTACAGATTCGTTATACCGGATTAAAGGAAAAGATAAAGGAAATGTCCATATGAAAAAAATAACAGAGAAAATATGGAATCTGATTTACCCCGGGCGCTGTGTGTTATGTGATGCGGTATTGGCGGGAAAAGAAAAAGATGTCTGTAGATTGTGCGGACCGAAACTGCAGATTATCACGCAGCCATATTGTATGAAATGTGGGAAGGCACTAAATAAGCAAGAGGATGAATATTGTAATGATTGTCTATTGCATCCGCATGTGTATGAGCAGGGACGGTCGTTGCTTGTGTATGACGGCATAATCAAAAAATCGTTGTATCGTTTTAAATATGCAGGAAGAAAGGAGTACGCAAAGGCGTATTCGCATCTGGCAGAGCAATATCTGGGCGATTATATAAACGAGATACAGCCGGATGCGCTGATTCCGGTGCCATTGCATAAGAAGCGATATCAGAAGAGAGGGTACAATCAGTCGGAGGTGTTTGCGCGGGAACTTGGTGCCGGGATGGGGATACCAGTGGTGTCGAAAATGGTCGAGCGTGTAAAAAATACTCTTCCGCAAAAGGAACTTGATCGGTCTGATCGGCAAAATAATTTGAAAAAGGCTTTTAAAATCAATAGAAATGATGTAAAATTAAATACGATTATAATTATTGATGACATCTACACGACCGGAAGCACGATAGATGCTCTTGCAGCAACGCTCAAAGAAGCCGGAGTGCAGAAGATATATTTTTTGACGATATCCGGTGGTAGATAGCAGGAGGGTTTTATGGACGTAAAGAATTGTCGCAAATGCGGAAGATTATTCAATTATATTTCCGGACCGTTTATCTGTCCGTCCTGTCGAGATAAGCAGGAAGAAAAATTTCAGACTGTGAAAAAATACATACAGCAGCATGGTCGTGCGACAATCAATGAGGTGTCGGAGGAGTGCGAGGTTGAGATTCAGCAGATTCAGGCATGGATTCGTCAGGAACGTCTTGAGTTTACCAGTGATTCGCCGATTGGGATTCCGTGTGAAGCGTGCGGAAAGATGATTGGTAGCGGTAAGTATTGTCCTGCATGTAAGGATAAGATGATGCGAAATCTTAACAGTGCAATGGGAAAACACGGTGTGCAGGTAGAATCGCCGGTCGAAATCCGCAAAGCGAAAGAAAACAGAATGCGATTTCTTGATAAGAATCAGCAGTAAGAGGAGAGAGCAATGCTCAGTCAGGAAAGAATCAAACTTATGACCAAAATGGCAGCATATGAGGAGAATGAAGGGAAAGCATATATGTCCATCGGAAGTTATTTCCGCAGTGATTATATGGGGATGCAGGTGCTTCGTTCCGTCATTGGTGCTACATTTGCGTATTTGATTGTTTGCGGATTGTATGTCTATTATAATCTGGAAACGTTGATGCAGGATATTTACAAAACGGATTTGATGGTGCTTGGCAAGCAGGTACTGCTTTATTATGTGATTTTTGTTGCAGCCTATGCACTGCTTACGTATATTATTTACTCGTTTCGATACAGTCGCGCAAAGCGCAGTCTGAAACGATATTACCGTCATTTGAAGCAGCTTGCTGCGATGTATGACATAGAAAAAAACAATCACTAAAGTGAGGAATGAATACATTATGTCTTCTTTATTGGAAATGAAAGAAAATTTAAGAAATTTTTACAGTAGAAATGAAGTGTATCTTCTGCCGATTTTTAAATGTGTACTGGCAGTTGTAACATTGATGATTTTGAACATGAATTTGGGATATATGACAAAGATTAATAACTCGCTGCTTATATTGGTGATCGGGTTGATGTGTTCGTTTCTTCCGACGAATCTGTTGGTAATTATAGCGGCAGTTTTTGTGGTGCTTCACAGTTATGCAGTGTCGATAGAGTGTGCCATTGTGGTGGGAGCAGCATTTCTTCTTTTATTCCTTTTGTATTATCGTTTTTCACCGAAAGATACGCTGGTTGTGGTTCTGTTACCGCTTTGCTTCGGCCTTAAGATTCCGTTTGTAATTCCGATTGCAGTGGGACTTTTGTGCGGGCCGGCCTCAAGCGTTTCTGTTGTCTGCGGTGTCATTGTATATTACGTAATACACTATATAAAAACCAATGCATCTGTGATTATGTCGCTGGAGGCGGACAGTACCGTTTCGAAGTTTCGATATGTTCTGGATGGATTGTTAGATAGTAAAGCAATGCTTGTTGTATTAATTTCGTTTTGTATAACCACAATTATTGTATATGTGATTCGTAGATTATCTGTGGACCATGCATGGACGATAGCCATGATTGTGGGCGCTGTGGTTGATGTGGTTATCCTTTTGGTGGGAGATTTGAGATATGATACAGGGATTTCGGTGGTATCACTTGTGCTTGGAAGTCTGGTATCTATTCTTATTGCAAAAATTATACAATTTTTTGTATTCAATGTGGATTATACACGTACAGAGTTTGTACAATTCGAGGATGATGAGTATTATTATTACGTGAAGGCGATTCCGAAAAATACGGTGGCCAAATCCCAGCATACAATAAAGAAGATCACAAGCGTCATTTAGAACGTGGAAGTACATGGAGACACAAAAAATAATTAAAGTCAGGTGTTTCAAATGCAGCAAATCAGTACGTTTATAGAAAAATATCTTTCTACAATGCATATTCCAAAAACGCTTATGTGGACAGATATTGCTGAGATATTCATAATTTCATTTGTAGTATATCAGCTTTTAGCCTGGATTCGTAATACAAGGACCTGGGCTCTTTTGCGTGGGGTAATTGTAATTTTGGTGTTTTTGCTGGTAGCAGCTTTGTTTAATATGTCTACCATTTTGTGGATTGCAGGAGAGGTGTTTTCCATTGCGGCGATTGCGATTGTTATTATTCTGCAGCCGGAGCTGAGACGTGCGCTGGAACAGATTGGACAGAAGAGTTTTATGAGTGCGCTTCTGCCATTTGATCCGGGAAAAACTTCCGAAGGGCGTTTTTCGGATAAGACCGTGCAGGAGATTGTGAAAGCATGCTATGAGATGGGAAAAGTAAAAACGGGTGCCCTTATTGTAATTGAGAATACATCTACGCTTGCAGAGTATGAGCGGACGGGTATTGAGGTGGATGGTTTGGTGACCAGTCAGCTTCTGATTAATATTTTTGAGCATAATACACCGCTTCATGATGGTGCAGTGATTATTCGTGGAAACAGGGTGACCTGGGCGACCTGTTACCTTCCGCTTTCAGATAATATGGAGCTTTCCAAAGAACTTGGTACGCGGCATAGGGCCGGTGTGGGAATTTCCGAGGTGACGGACTCGCTTACCATTATAGTTTCGGAAGAAACGGGCCGTGTGTCTATGGCGTTTGACGGAAAGTTGACGCGTAATGTGGAACCGGACACACTACGTTCCAAGTTGTCGATGTTGCAGCATAAATCAACAGATGATAAGAAGAAAAAGAAACGGTCATGGAAGGGAAGAGCTAAAAATGAAGAAGTATAAGATTTTTAACAACTTCGGCCTGAAAATACTTGCAGTGTTTATTTCTGTTCTGTTGTGGCTGGCGGTTATCAATGTATCGGATCCGGTGATTAATACAAGTTATGCAGACATTCCTGTGGTTGTGACCAATGCGGATCGTATTACATCGCAGGGAAAGGTATATGAACTGACAAGTGAGACGACTGTTGATATTTCTGTGAGTGCAAAACGTTCGGTGCAGGACTTTTTGAGTGAGGATAATTTTAAGGCAGTTGTGGACCTGGAAGATTATGATGATAAAGCCGGGCAGGTACCGATTCGTATTGAATGTAATAAATACAGCGGACAGATAGAAAGTATGAAACCAAAGACGGAGTTTGCGACGGTTAATATTGAAGATATGCTTAGCAAACAGTTTGTGATTACACCGGTGGTATCCGGTGAGCCGGAAGAAGGATATATTGTAGGTAGTGTCAGTACGGCAGAAAATATTGTGCGCATTTCCGGTGCCGAGTCGGTGGTTTCGGAGATTAAAAAGATTACAGCGGAAGTGTCGGTGACAGCCTTAAGTAGTGATGTGAATACTTCTGTGGATTTAAAACTGTATGATAAAGATGGAGAGCAGATTACAGACAATAATTTGATGAAAAATATTTCGACGGTAGCGATGTCAGTACAGATACTTGCTACCAAAGAACTTCCGATTCGGTTTTCGACCAGCGGTGTTCCGAAAGATGGCTATGGTATCTGTGGAGAACTTACTGCGAGCAAGGAAAGCATAGTGATAGCAGGAAAACCGACAGCGCTGATGTATCTTACCTCTGTGGATATTACATCCGCGGCAGTGAAAGTGGATGGTGCAGATCAGAAGGTTTCGGTTGAGGTGGACCTGACAAGGTATCTGCCGGATGGAATTGTTCTTGCAGATCCGGAAAATGACCGGATGGTGACGGTAGAGGTTCCGATTGATGAAATTATGAAAAAAGAATTTGAGATTCCGATTTCTTCTGTTAAGATGACAGGTCTTGAGCAGTCGTTGGAAGCGGAAATTATAGACAGCGATGAAGTGATTTTGGTTCGTCTGGAAGGGTTTGCAACGCAGATGCGTCAGTTACAGATGAAGGATGTGGGTCTTTCCGTAAACTGGGAAGCGTATATGGCTGCAAATGAGATGCAGAAGTTGGAAGAAGGCCGATATAGAGTGCCGCTTACACTGGATGTGCCGGAAGGAATTACAAAGCCGGCAAATGATATTGCAGTGCTGATAGAAGTCAAAGAAAAATAGAAAAGTGAGGAAAAAGAAATGGGTAGAATGTTTGGAACAGATGGTGTGCGCGGAGTTGCGAATGCGGAACTGACTCCGATGCTTGCGATGCAGCTCGGTCAGGCAGGAGCGTATGTTTTGACAAAAGAGAAGGATCATAAACCAACGATTATGGTTGGGTGTGATACACGTATTTCGGGAGATATGCTTGCAAATGCATTGATGGCAGGTGTGTGTTCGGTAGGAGCAAATGCGGTTTATGTTGGAATTCTTCCGACACCGGCAGTGGCATATCTGACAAAAAAATATAAAGTGGACGCCGGTGTTGTGATTTCTGCGTCCCACAATCCGGTAGAATTTAACGGTATCAAGTTTTTTGATGCAAACGGATATAAACTTCCGGATGAAATGGAAGATGAGATTGAAGCGGTGATTAAGAGCGGGATGGATGGTGTGAAATTTCCGACAGGACGCCAGGTGGGTAAAATTAAATACCGCACGGATGCAAGAGAAGAATACATTAATCATGCAATCCAGTCTATACCAATGGATCTTTCGGGATTGAAAATAGTAGTAGACTGTGCAGAAGGTGCAGCATTTTACACATCTGTTGAGGCGCTGAAAGAACTCGGTGCCAATGTAATTGCGATTCATAACAATCCGGATGGAAGCAATATCAATGCAAACTGCGGTTCGACACATATGGAAGAGCTAAAAGGGCGCGTGCTTGTTGAAAAGGCAAATGTAGGTCTCGCTTTTGATGGTGATGCAGACAGAATGCTTGCTGTAGATGAAAACGGTCAGTCAGTAGACGGTGACCAGATTATGGCTATCATCGGCAATCATATGAAGTCAAAAGGTACATTAAAGGATAATACGATTGTGGCAACTGTGATGAGCAATCTTGGATTTTTCCTGATGGGAGAAAAAAACGGGCTTAAGATGGAACAGACGAAAGTCGGTGACCGCTATGTGCTTGAGCGCATGCGTGAAATCGGATCTAATCTCGGTGGAGAGCAGTCCGGACATATTATCTTTTTGGATGAAAATACAACCGGAGACGGGCTTTTGAGTGCACTTCATTTGTTACAGGTAATGGTTGAGACAGGTAAGCCGCTTTCGGAGCTTGCTTCTATTATGGAGGTTCTTCCGCAGGCCCTTGTGAACGCTAAGGTTGCGAACCATAAAAAAGAGCATTATATGGATTATCCGGAAGTTGCCAAGGCAATTGAAGAACTGACAGCGAAATTTGACGGAGAAGGAAGAGTTTTGATTCGTCCGAGCGGAACAGAACCGCTTGTTCGTGTTATGATTGAAGGAAAAGACCAGAAACAGATTGAAGAGGAAGCCAAAAAACTGGCAAATCTGATTCAGGATGTGATGTTCTAACTTGTGAAAAGATGTTAAATGTGTTACACTATTCATTAGGGGTAACGATAAAACGTGTAATGGAGGGTAAGATACAATGGTAAGCCAGAAAGTTACTATCAAAAATCCAACAGGGCTACATCTAAGACCGGCT
Source organism: Lachnospiraceae bacterium (assembly GCA_017623815.1). Taxonomy (GTDB): domain Bacteria; phylum Bacillota; class Clostridia; order Lachnospirales; family Lachnospiraceae; genus SVFI01. The sequence continues at coordinate 26,015 of JAGAOK010000050.1, read as the reverse complement.
GGCAACCTATGCAAGGAAGCGATGCAGTTTAAATCCCTGATTACTTTTTCGTTCAGGGAGAATACAGCAAACGCTAAGAGCGTTCTCAGTGTTCTTGGCGCATGTGTTAAATGTGGCGATGAAATAGAATTTGTCTGTGAAGGTGAGGATGAAGAGGAAGCACTTGCGGCTCTTGTTGCAGCGATCGAGAACGGACTAGGAGAATGATTGTGACAGCCCATCTAACGATGGGCTGTTTTTTCGATATGACTCATAATATTTTGGAAAGAAGGAAAAATCATGTTGAATTATCAGAGATATCGTAAGAATCCGGTGATTGATTATCCGGAGAGAGAATGGCCGAATAAAGAGATTGAAAAGGCACCAATCTGGTGCAGCGTGGATCTGCGTGACGGAAATCAGGCACTGATTGACCCTATGGTGGTAGAGGAAAAAATAGAGATGTTCCAGCATTTGATCAAGCTTGGGTTTAAAGAGATTGAAATTGGATTTCCGGCTGCAAGTCAGATTGAGTATGATTATCTTCGTCAGCTTGTGGATCGCAAATTGATTCCGGATGATGTGGTGGTACAGGTTCTGACACAGTGTAGAGAAGAACTGATTGATCGTACCTTTGAGGCGATCGAGGGATGTAAACAGGCTGTGGTACATATTTACAATTCGACCTCTACATTACAGAGAGATGTTGTATTCCATATGAATCAGGATGAGATTATTGATATTGCAGTAAAGGGTACGGAGATGGTAAAGGAACGTGCAGCAAAATTTCCGGGCAAGATTATTTTGGAATATTCACCGGAAAGTTTTACAGGTACCGAGCTTGATTTTGCACTCCGTATATGCACCGCAGTGCAGAAAACGTGGGGAGCAACGAAGGAAAATCCAATCATCATTAATCTGCCTTCTACCGTAGAAATGAATACTCCGAATGTATATGCGGATCAGATTGAGTGGATGAATAAACATTTTGAAGACAGAGAAAGTATTATTTTATCTGTTCATCCACATAATGACAGAGGAACCGGTGTTGCCTCTGCTGAACTTGCACTTTTAGCAGGAGCAGACCGCGTGGAAGGTACACTGTTCGGAAATGGTGAGCGTACCGGTAATGTAGATATTTTGAATATCGCATACAATATGTTTTCGCAGGGAATTAATCCGGAGCTTAACATTGAGCATATTAATGAGAGCATCGAACTTTATGAAAGATGCTGTAAGATTCCGATTCATCCGCGTCATCCGTATGCAGGAAAACTAGTGTTTACTGCATTTTCCGGTTCGCATCAGGATGCAATCAACAAGGGTGTGACAGCACTCAGAGAACGTGGTAGTGAGGTTTGGCAGGTTCCGTATCTGCCGATTGACCCGGCGGATATCGGAAGAGAGTACGAACCGATTGTGCGTATCAATTCACAGTCCGGAAAGGGCGGTGTGGCATTTGTTATGGACACCTATTTCGGATTCAAACTGCCAAAGGGAATGCACAAGGAGTTTGCAAAGGTGATTCAGGATATTTCCGAGCATCAGGGAGAGGTTTCACCGGAGCAGATTATGGAGCAGTTCCGAAAGCAGTATCTGGATCAGAAAGAACCGCTTCATTTCAGAAAACTTCGTGTCGACGATATGAGCGATGCAACGGATTCGCCGTTTGATACAAAAGTTACGCTTGTATATACCGATCACGGCGTAGAGAAGACGTTTGAAGCTGTTGGAAACGGACCGATTGATGCGGTTCAGAGAGGAATTCAGGAACAGACCGGAGTGCGTATCAAGGTGCTTGACTATGAAGAGCATGCCCTTGCAAGCGGCGCAAGTTCACAGGCAGCTGCGTATATTCATCTTTTGGATGCAGATGACGGAACGGTTACGTATGGAGTAGGTGTCAGCAGCAACATTACACGTGCTTCCGTGAGAGCAATTTTCTCAGCACTGAACAGACTTGGTATCGGTGCAAATTAATTTTGGAGTTTTACAATGAAAAAATTAAAATTAAAAAAATGGAAAGCAAATATTGTATTACCGATAATAACCCTGTTATGTCTTGCAGGGTTTATCGGTAGTTATATCTTTCCGAATAAGGTTCTTGATACATTTGTAATCAATATGGCAGAAGAGGAAGGCGACACGGAGGTGTTACTTCCTCTTTCTTTGCAGGATGAGATTGTTTATGAAGTGAATACAAAAGGGCTTCCGATGCGGGGGATTCAGGTGGGAATCAATAAACGTGGGTATGCGCTGGAGCGGACGAATCTGATCTATTCCGTGTATATTGGAGAAAACTGCATTTGTAACAATATGTATGAAGTGGCAGCGGGAGATGACCTTCAGTACGTCTATCTTCCGTTTGAAAATTATGAAGCGTGCATCGGAGATATTCGTGTTATCTTCACGCTGGATGCAGATGAAGAGGATGCGGAGGCGTATCCGGCGCTTATGGCAAATCATGCGCAGATCAAAGATGCAAAGACGATTGCACAGAATCGCCCGGAGGGGGAAGAGGATACGCAGGTATCTTTAAAGTGTAATCATATTTATACACATAATACGTATCCGTTTTTATATGATTGTCGTTTGCTGACGTTTGTGTTTCTTGCAGCCTCTATGGCAGTGAGTTTCCCGGAACGTAAGAAAAAGGAGGACAAAGCACATGCAGAATAAACCGAAATTAAGACATTTCCTGTGTTATGTCCTGGCATTTGTCATTGTAGCAACGATTGCAGTTTTGATTGAGTGTGTTGCTTTTCAGTTTCCGGCAATTCGTTACAAGCAGAAACCGATTTCATTTGCATGGGACGGAAGTGATGAGAGACTTACCTTTGCAGTGGAAGATGTGCTTGCCCAGCTTACAGAGGATGAAATCCGTAGTATTGAGGTGGAACGGGACAATCAGAAAATGCTTGCAGAGTACAATGGTGAGGAATATGTGGAGCCGGTGGATGAAACACTGGTTGAAAAAAATGGGACAATGTACCGGAAAGTGAAAAAGACGGTGCTTAAGATTGATCTCGGAAATCCATATTATATTCATAAGATGGATCTGCGCATACCGGTCCGGGAGAGTGCCGGTTACAGCGTGGTTACTTATAGGGACAATGTGATAACCGAGGACAATATCTATTGCACGATTGAGGCCAAAACCGGTGCGGGAATTGCAGCGGTAAAAGAGCATGCGGATTACATGGAAATATCAATTCTGTCGCAGGAAGAAATTGCGCAGGAAGATATCAGGCTTGTGATATCGAATACGTTTCAGCCGAATGCGATGCGCATTGCGTTTATGATACTGCTTTTGATGTTTGCGGTGGTTCTGTTTATGGAAAAAGAGTCGCTTTGCACTCATCAGGAATGGATATTTGCCGTTGTCTGTTTGATGCTTGGCAGTCTTTTGATTTTCGGAATCGGAACCAATCAGGTAAGCTATGATGAATATGTGCATGCAAAATCAGCGTATAAGCTTTCTTTCGGGACGCGGATAGAATTTACGGAGTCAGCGCTCCAGATGGCAGGAAATCTCCTGCCGCATTTTAACAATCCGGAGGAGCGGCAGCTCATTGAAGCATATTTGGATAAGAATAATGATTTCAGCTGGGCAGATATCGGAAGTCAAAGCCGGTTTGTGCGTTCTGAGACCCGAGTTTACTATCCGATGGCGGCCGGATTTTTCATAGGGCGAAAACTGCATCTTGGATTTGCCGAGACGGTGGCGCTTGCGAAATTCGGAAATTTACTTTTCTACATTTTTGTTGTGTTTTTTGCAATCCGCCTGGCCGGCAGAAATAAAAACCTTGTAGCGTTGATCGGACTGTTACCGAACTGTGTATTTTTAGCTTCGGCGCTTACTTATGATGCTGTTGTTAACAGTTTTCTGCTTCTGGGTATGGTTTTAATTACAAATGAGATATTAGAACCGAAACGGAAACTCACTTGGCAGACAACGCTGATGATTTTGTTTTCGTTCGCCATCGGTTGTCAATCGAAGCCTATTTATGTGGTAATGGCTCTGCTGATGCTCTTTTTCGGAAAAGAAAAATTTCACAACCGTATGCAGGAATGGGTATTCAGAGTTGCGCTTTTGGCAGTGGCGGGATTTATGATATACAATATTTTCTTCCCGACTCCTACGACAGATAGTAATTATTATCTGGTAGAGAATTTCAGCTATGCGGGTGATAAGAGAAATTTAGGGACAAGTGTGACGGGGCAGATAGAATATATATTTGGAAATCCGTTGGCATACACGGCGCTCTTGCTTCAGTCTATGGGCAAGATGATTTCTGGTTATTTGTTCCAAGGAGTCGGATTCTTCCAATATGGCTACTTGGGAGCTGCGCCTGTCATTGCGACGTATTTGGTACTTGCTTTGGCACTCTGGCTGGTGCTTGTTGCGCCGAAAGGAGAGAAACGCAAAGGTGTCGGAGTAAAATATGTAATACTGAATGCTTTGATGGTATTCGGAGTGTCTGCGATTGTATGGACATCTATGTATGTTAGCTATACAACCGTGGGAGCAAATGAAATCCGCGGGGTACAGGGCAGATATTTTATTCCTATGTTCTTGCCTTTTGCGATATGCTTTTTGAATGGAAAATGGGAGAGCCGCCTGCAGCAACTTCATCGCAGCCGGATTATGTTCGGAGTGATGGCAGCACTTAATTTTCTGATGATTTATGTACTTGTAATTACAAAGATGAACATATAGTAGAGGGAATTATGGTAAGTGTAATTGTACCTGTATACAAAAGTGAGCAGACGCTGGAACGTTGTGTTAACAGTCTGCTTATGCAGGATTATGATGATATTGAAATATTGCTTATTGTGGATGGGCCGCCGGATGGATCGGGTATTCTGGCAGACAAGCTGGCAAAGACGGATGACAGAATCCGGGTAATAAACCAGACCAACCAGGGGGTGTCGAAGGCAAGAAATCGCGGAATCGCGGAGGCAAAAGGAGAGTATATCCGTTTTCTTGACAGCGATGATTTTGTGGAGAAGCAGTCTATTTCTCCGATGGTGGAAGCGATGGAGCGGGATGGAAGTGATCTGGTCATCGCCGGATTTCATCATCTGTATTTTGGGGACAAGATTAAGAAAGTGCCGGAGGTGACCGGGGTTTTTGAAGTTGCTTCGGCAGCGGAAGAATTAAAAAAACTCTATACCGGCGGATTTTTGAATATGCCGTGGAATAAGTTGCTGCGTGCAGAAAAAATTAAAGGAGGGTTTCCGACAGACCGGGAACTCGGAGAGGATCTGCTTTTTAATCTGGAATATATTCTCGATGCCCGGAAAATTTCGGTGATAGATGCGTGCGTGTGTGAGTACATACAGGATGACCGTGGGACTACACTTTCAACAAAGAAAAGGGATAACAAGGTGGAGACTGCCCTTTATTTGTACGAAAAGTCAAAGGGATTTTTCAAGGCACTTGGTATGGAAAGCGGCAGGCAAATGTCTTTTCTGGACACTAAGGTTATCACTACCTTTTTAGACGAGGTGGAGATAACGGGGTTTGCAGAAGGAGACCGCCGTGAAAAGAGAAAAGTGATTCAAAGCTTTGCGGATGCAACAGCAGACTTTCTTGCGGACGGAGAGCCGAAGGTGATTCGGCCGGATAAGCTTGATTATAAGATTATTTATTTCTTTTTGAAAAGAAAGATGATTGGGATGACGATGTGTATGGTAACGCTTCGCAGCCGGATTGTAAAACTTGTCAGAAAAGGGAGATAATGAATGAAACCACTGATTTCCGTAATCATTCCGATTTATGGAGTTGAAAAATATCTGAAAAGAGCTGTGGACTCTGTTTTGCATCAGACCTACAGAAATCTTGAGATTATATTAGTGGATGACGGTTCGCAGGATGCCTGTCCTTCTATTTGTGATGCTTATGCATCAAAAGAGGCGCGTGTGCGCGTGATTCATAAGGAGAACGGCGGGCTTTCGGATGCCCGTAACGCAGGCCTTTCCGTTGCCGGTGGGGATTATATTGCCTTTTTGGATAGTGATGACTATTATGCACCGTTTTTTATCGAAGTTCTTTACGAGCAGATACAAAAGCAAAATGCTGAGGTTGCGCTCTGCCGCTATGAGGTGACAGAGGAACAGGAGCCGGAGCACGGCCCTGATTTTGCAAAGGTATTTGCATCCTATAAAAATGGTGAGATTCCCTGTGAGGTGTATGATCGCAGACAGATGCTGTTAAATCAATACGATGCGATTTGTTGCGATGCAACGTATTTTATTGTGGCGTGGAACAAATTGTACAAGGCGTCGCTTTGGAAGGATGTAAGGTTTCCGAAGGGGAAAATTCACGAGGACGAGGCAACAACCTATCGTATTTTTGATAAATTGACAAAGGGCGTGTACGTCAATATGCCGATGTATGCGTATTTTAGTATGCCGGACAGTATTACAAGGGCGAAGTTTCATGTGCGGCGTCTGCAATGGTTTGATGCCCTTGATGACAGAATTGCTTTTTTGACGGAAAAAGAAGATCATGAGGCGGCCGGTGCGGCGGTACGCGCCAGGGCAGATGGTGCGATACGGTACTATTATCCGCTTGTAAGGCAGTGCCCGAAGGAAAAAGAGGCGGCAAAACGATTGAAAGGGTACGTAAAGCAGGCTCTTTGGATCAATCGAAATGGGCAGGAACCACAAAAAGGCTTTCTTAGTTTCGTAACCCAAATGGGTTACCGGATATTTTTGATTTGTCCGGGCTTATATAAATTGATAACGAAAGCGGGGAACTGATATGCCGAAAGTGAGCATAGTGATTCCGGTCTATAACATGCAAAAATATTTGGATAAGTGTATGCAGAGTGTGCTGGCGCAGTCGCTTACGGATATCGAGATTTTGCTGGTGGATGATGGCAGCAGCGATGCATCTCCGGCAATGTGCGATGACTATGCCAAAAAGGACTTGCGTGTGCGGGCGGTGCACAAGCCAAATGGAGGTTTGACCTCTGCGTGGAAGCGTGGTTCGCAGGAAGCGACCGGAGACTATATCGGATATATTGACAGTGATGATTATATAGAAAAGGATATGTTTGAGAGATTGTACGAGCGTGCAGCCGCAACAGATGCAGATATTGTCTGCTGCGGATTGACACATTTGTATGAGGATGATCCGCAGCGGCGATGGACGGAGCAGATGGAGTTTGAAACGGACAGCCTGAGAAAGGAAGAGTTGAAAAGCATCGTATATCCGACGCTTATCAATGACGGCAGTTTTATGGGGAGACGTCTGCAACCGAATCGTGTTACAAAGATTGTGAAGGCGGATTTGGTGAAAAGGAATCTGGAGATGTGTGCGGACGAGGTCAGTATCGGAGAGGATTATCAGTTCTCACTCTGCATGTTTTTGGATGCACAGCGGGTGGAAATTATACGTGATTATTTTCCGTATTATTACTATATGAACAATGCTTCCATGACGATGCGCCATGACAAAACATACCCTGAGAAAATCCGCATCATGCGGGACAATCTCTGCCGCATTTCGGATGCAAAGAACATTTATGATTTGAAGCCGCAGATATGGAATGATTATGTGTGTTTGCTGGTGCTTCATGTTAAAGGTATTGTATATAAGCAAAAAGAGGTGCCGTACCGTTTGTTGAAGCAGGAGATGCGGGAGGTGTTATCACAGCCGGATGTGACGCAGGCGCTTCGCAAATGGGATATGCCCCGGCTTTCGATAGCTGAAAAGCTCTTTTTGTATTTTATGAAACACCACATGTATTTTGCTATTTGGCTGGTGGTGCGGTTGTATTTCCGCTAGGGGAAATAACCCGGAGGTAACGTATGGAAAAACACAGAAAAATAATATATCCGGTATGTTTTGTTCTTTTGATTGCTTTGATTGCTTTTTTGGCATTCTGGAAATTAGATGCAAAATATGTCGATCCTTGGGATGAAGCAAGACACGGAGTAAACGCTTATGAAATGGCAAACGGAGGGAGCTTGTTCCAAAACACCTACCTTAGACAGGCGGATTATTATAATTTGAAGCCCCCGCTTTCTATGTGGTGTATTATGCTTGGAATGACAGTGTTTGGAAACACAGTGTTTGCACTTCGTTTTTACTCTGCACTTTGCTATGTTATATTGGCAATCGCAGCCGGTCTGTTCATAAAAAAAGAATTTGGAAGGATGGAATCGCTCTTTGCCGTGGCATTTCTGGCAATAAATACGACAGCCTTTCAGGCACATATGATCCGCGCCGGAGATGCGGACAGTTTGTTTGTGCTGTTGTTTACACTTGCGATGCTTTGCATGATGCAGATTCCGAAAAAGGTGAGCAACCTGTATCTGTGCGGATTGTTTTTTGCACTGGCATTTTTGACGAAAAGCTTTCATGCAGGTGTGATTGCCGCGGTCGGAGGCTTGTATTTGATTTTGACCGGACAGATAAAGAAACTGAGGCTGAAAAACTGGCTGTTATTTGTCGCATCCATTTTTGTTCCGCTTCTTTTGTGGGCGGTGCCGCGGATGATGATTGACGGAACGGCTTTTTTTCAAAAGATGTGGGAGACGGATGTGCTCGGACGCGCAGATGGAACACTGCAGAATAACATTGCACCGTTTACGTACTATTTTGAATATTTTCTCGGAGCATCTTCCGGAAAGGTGACACCGTACCTGTGTGCGTTTGTCATCTGCCTGGTCGGAGTGTTTTTGTTTAATCAATCGTTTGTTTGGAAAAACAGAGAAAAGTACCTTGGCTGGATACTGTGGATTTTCGTACCGGCACTTGCATTTTCGGCGGTTACAAATAAACTTCTCTGGTATATGTATCCGGTGCTTATCCCGCTTCTTTTGGCGGCAGGAATTGTGACAGCCAAAATTCTGAAAACCAGCAAGGTGTTGCCGGCGTTGAGAGCGCTGTTTGTGGGAGCGGTTATATTTGTGCTCCTGTATTTTACAGGAAGCGTTATCGACATTATTCGTGTGCAGGGGCCAAATGAATTCCAGGAGCTGCTCAAAGAGGTGGCATCCATGGAGCAGTACAAAGGCTGTGATGTGTTTGTGGATTATGGTTTGGATGCAGAAGGGCGGATCAATTCCACATGGGGGCAGCAGGATGTGTTTGTAGCGCAGGCTTACGGAGATTTTAACTGCGTGCAGGACGGCATTATGGGGCTGATGCTTCGCAGTACAATTTACGACCGGACCGGCATTGTGTTCGTGGGTGACGATGTGTATGAGGAATACCCGGGATTTTATTCAGAAAAAGAAGTGATTGCCGAAAGTGATGGATATCGCGCGATTTTGCTCAAATATTAATGTTGCTATCGACAAAAGGTATGTGTTTGTGATAAAATGTGAAAAGCGTCTACTCCAACGGAGTAGATGTATATGGAAAAAAGAAAAAGACGAAGGTGAAGACATATGAAAAAGATGAAAGTATTATTGCTGGTTGCATTGTCAGCAGCTTGTATTTTGTCCGGTTGTTCTAAGCCGGAAGAGGTACCGGAAGAGATACCGGTGCAGGAAGAGACTGTAGTAGAGCAGGAGCCTGTAGTAGAAGAGATTATTACAGATGAAGAGCCTGTGTTTGTGGAAGAACTTCCGGAAGGAAAGAAGAGAAGCTCCCTGACAGGTGAGATTATCAGTGAAAAACTGTGGAAGAAACGTCCTCTGGCGATTATGCTTCCGACAGATAAAGCAGCACAGCCGCAGTATGGTATCGGTAATGCAGGCGTTTTATATGAGTGTATGGAAGAGGGCGATATGTCCCGTCAGATGGCAATTATTGAAGATTGGCAGGATATCAAGACACTCGGAAATGTCCGCAGCTGTCGTGACTATTATGTATATTGGGCGTTAGAATGGGATCCGATTCTTGTTCATTTCGGCGGTCCTTATTACTTGGCAGAAGTGACAAACCGTGCAGATGTTTACAACATTACGGGATGTGCAGTTAACTCTACCTCATCAGCACCGGGATGCAATGCATTCTATCGTACATCTGATAAGGTCGTTCCGCACAATGCGTATACAAGCGGCGAGAAGCTGACTGAAGAGTGTAAGAGCCTCGGTTACAAACTGAAACATGATTTTGACAATTTCCGTGCAGAGCATTTCCTGTTTGCAACATCCGCAGAGAATAACCTTACCGGAGCAAGTGCAACAGGAGCTTTTGATGCAAAGGAAGTAAGTCTTGCAAAAGCATTCCCGTATACAAAATCTTCTTTGACGTATGATGAGGCGACAGGACTTTACAAAAAGAACCTTTACGAGTCACCGCAGTGTGACGGAACAACAGGTGAGCAGCTTACATTTGAAAATGTAATCATCCAGTTCGCACACTACGAAGTGCGTGATGCAAAGGGTTACCTTTCCTTCCAGTGTCACGATGATACACAGGATGGTTACTATATTACCAATGGTAAAGCGGTACACATTAAATGGGGTAAATCCTCAGACTACAGCCCGACCAAATATTACTACGATGATCTGACACAGGTTGAGTTTAATCCTGGTAAAACATTCATCGCAGTGGTACAGAACGACCGTAGCGTAAACATTGACGGTGTAGAATATACATCACAGGTAAAGTAAGAAATGAAATAGCAAAGGGTATTGAGATTTAAAAACTCAATACCCTTTTTCTTTGCCTATTCATCCTCGCCGGCCACGCACTTCGGAATACCGTTCCAATCTGCGGCAATGTCCGTAAAGGAAGAAAAGAAGCTTCCGATAATTTTGTCGGTGCGTGCGAGGCACATAAGATCAAGAAGTGCATCCTTGATACCGGAAATGCTGTCCCGGGAAAGATCGCGCGTCTCGTTGGAGATGATACGGTCCGGGAAAATGCGGCGCAGATTTGCTTCCTCGTTCAAATCGTCGGTTGCAAGATAAAATTTCGTGTCCGGAAAAAGTGTAATTTCCTTTTGCATCGAGTCGATAAAAGCCCGGGTAGAACTTTTGCCGATGGCAGGCTTGTTATCGGTCCGGCGAATGTGTACACCGACATTATGAGAGCCAAAGGAAGATGTCAGAGCATCGATGCGCGCTGCAATATCAGAGGTCGGAACAAAGGCAGAGTAGTCGTGACACTCAAAGAAATGTTCCTCTGTCGCAATATAAAGCGGACAGTTCAGGGTCGCGGCGAAATCATCCGTCAATCCGTGCGCATCCCGATTTGCACGGATTTCGTCATTTCCGAGCCGTTTTCGGGTAAACTGATAAAAGAGCTTGGCAGGGTTCCATTTGGAATGGATATTCAGGACCGTAAATGCGTCTGTCGGTTCGAATAATTCCTCAAAAGGACATCCGAGTTCCGCATTGACGTTCCAGATGACTTTCAGTTTTTTGTTCTGCTTTTTTGCAAGTACCATGGCGGAATTTATGGCGCGCATTCTATTGCACAAACCACCTATCGGTTGTATTATTAACATAGTGTGTCCTGCTTTCTTAAAAAATTTGTTTGGTGTTTTTGGAGCACCAAACATTCTATGTGCGAGAGCAGTAAAAAAACTCTCTTTCCACAGTATAACAAAAGAGAGCAAAAAATGGGAGAATTTTATGAAAATAGTACAGATAAACACGGTTTCCGGTGTGGGGAGTGTCGGAAGGATTTGTGTGGATTTATATGATACGTTGCAAAAGATGGGGCATGAGCCTTATATTGCAATCGGCCGGGGAACGCTTGATAAGCGGCTGAAAGGGTATAAGATCGGAAATGTATGGGATTTTGGGTGCCATGTCATGAAAAATTTCTTTCAGGGGAAATCCGGATTTGGATCTGCAAAGGTGACAAAAGAATTGATTAAGTGGCTTGATGAGGTGAAACCGCATGTGATTCATTTGCACAATATTCACGGGTTTTATTTGCAGACAGAGCTTTTGTTTGCCTACCTGAAAGAAGCGGATATACCGGTTGTGTGGACGTTGCATGACTGCTGGCCGTTTACCGGACACTGTGCATATTTTGATTATATCGGGTGTGAAAAATGGTGTCAGGGAGGATGCTATGACTGCAAGGTGCATGCAAAAGTATATCCGTATGCACTTTTTAAAGACAATACGCAGTGGAATTATCGCGCAAAACGGGAAGCCTATACAGGTGTGAAGAACCTGACGATAGTGACTCCGAGCCGATGGCTGGCAGATATTGTTAAGAAATCATTTTTGAAGGAGTATCCGGTGCGCGTGATACCAAATGGCATCAATTTGGAGATGTTTTGTCCGGATGGAACATCCGAAGCCGGAAAAAACACGGAATGGAAGCAGCAGGGAAAGTTACAGCAATACTATATTGTTCTCGGAGTGGCAAACCGTTGGGAGGAGCGCAAAGGACTCGTATATTTTGAAAAACTGGCGGAAGTGTTGCCCGAAAATTATATAATCAAACTGGTCGGTGTGGATAACCGACAGGCAAAGCAGCTTCAGAAGAAATACAAAAACGGAAAGATTGTGCCGATCACAAGAACGGCAAATGTCGGTGAACTGGCTCAGCTATACCGGGAGGCGGATGTCTATGTGAATGCCACAATGGAAGATAATTTCCCGACAACCAATCTGGAAGCGCTGGCCTGCGGAACACCGGTTGTAACCTTTGCGACGGGAGGAAGTGCGGAATCACTCAGCGATATGTGCGGATATGTGGCGGAAAAGGGTAATCTGACTGCGCTTGAGGAAAAAGTGCGGGAAGTTTGCGAGCAAAAGCCGTTTACCGGGCAGGCCTGCAGAGCGAGAGCACTTGCTTTTGACCGAAATGCCAGATATAAGGACTATATTGCGCTTTATCAAGAGGTGGCAAAAAAGCAGGCAATTTTTGCAATTAGTGATGAAATGTAGTATACTATATACAATTATGGTCAAAATTCAGATGGAGATAATAGTATGCAAAAGGTTTCGGTAATCACGATGACCTACAATGATCGTTCGCATTTGGAAAAGTGTGCGATACAGGTTTTAAAACAGGATTATGAAAATTTAGAATATATCATTGTGGACGGCGGTTCAACAGACGGAACAAAAGAACTGCTTGTGCAGCTGGAAAAGCAGCATGGAGACAAGCTGATTTGGATCAGCGAACCGGATCAGGGACTCTATGATGCGCTGAACAAAGGAATTCGCATGGCAACGGGAGATATCATCGGATTAATGTGCGATGAATTTGCCGATGAACACGTGCTTGGCAGGATGGTGGAAACCATGGAAAAAGAGCAGGCGGACGGCGTACACGGGGATCTTGATTACGTTCAGGACGGCAAAGTAGTCCGCAAATGGCGTATGGGCAACGGGACCGTCAATCAGGGGTGGATGCCCGCGCACCCGACACTGTATCTAAAGCGTGAGATTTATGAAACCTATGGTGTCTATAAAACAAATTATAAAATTGCCGCAGATTATGAGTTTGTGATTCGTATATTGAAAAGCGGGAAAACAAAACTTGCATATATGCCCGATGTTCTGGTACACATGTATCATGGTGAAAATTCGGCGAGTACAGGCAGTTTGAAAAGCTACGTAAATTCATTTTTGGAAGCAAGGCGTGCGCTTATTGAAAATGGGATGCCCCATCCGATGCTGACATGCATACGCAGGACTTTGCGCGTGCTTGCACAGTTTAGGGGCAATTAAGAGAGGAATCAAATGAAAAGTTTAGTAATTATTCCGGCTTATAATGAGGAGAAGAGCATATTGCGCACGGTGGAAGATATTCAAAAGAATGCACCGGAGTTTGATTATATCATTATCAATGATTGCTCTACGGATAAAACATTGTCGGTCTGCAGAAATGCCGGTATACCGGTATTGAATCTGCCGATCAATCTCGGGATTGGCGGCGCGGTCCAGACCGGTTATTTGTACGCAAAGAAGAATCATTATGATTACGCAGTTCAGTTTGACGGAGACGGACAGCATGATGCAGTGTATCTTCAGGACATGCGGGATTATATGATGCAAAATCAACTTAATATGCTGATCGGTTCCCGATTTATTGAAAAAGAAGGATTCCAGTCAAGCAGCCTGCGACGTTTCGGTATTCGCTATTTTTCGGTGTTGATTCAAATGATTACCGGGAAGAAAATTACAGATCCGACCTCCGGTATGCGTATGGCGGACAAAGAGGTTATTGCGATGTATGCGGATTGTTATCCGAAGGATTATCCGGAACCGGAAAGTGTGGTGGCGATACTGCAGGCAGGAAAAAAAGTAGAAGAGTATCCGGTAATCATGAGAGAGAGAGTCGATGGTGTTTCTTCTATTTCGCCTATGAAATCTGTGTACTATATGATTAAAGTTACGTTGGCGATTTTTGTGGAATGGATTCGCAGAAAGGAATATAAAAAATGATGACATTGAAGCTTCAGGTAATCATAGGCATCTTTTTACTCATGGCGCTGTTTGTGATTATCTACATGATCAAGAAAAGAAGTCTTGATTTAAAATATGCATTATCCTGGCTGTTGGCGATTGTTTTTGTGCTTGTACTTGATTGCTTTCCGATTCTTTTGGTCAAGCTTTCGGCAGCACTTGGTGTATGGGCGCCGGTCAACATGATTTTTTTCCTGGGATTTTGTTTTTCGTTGGTGATTATTTTTACTCTGACGGTGATGTTGTCGCGAATGGCTGAGCGTGTAAGAAAGCTTTCGCAGGCAGTTGCTTTAAATGAAGAAAAACTGGAGAGAATGAGTAAACTTTTAAAAGAGAGGGAGAAGGAATAGAATGAAAAAATTAATTATTACAGGATGCAACGGACAGCTTGGAAAAGCGATGAATGCACAGCTTGCCGGAAATAACGAATATGAATGTATCAATACCGATGTGGCAGAACTTGATATTACCAATATTGATGCGGTGATGAAGCTGGCGCGAGAGGTAAAACCATATGCAATCGTAAACTGCGCGGCACATACCAATGTAAATGCGTGTGAGTCCCAGCAGGACCTTGCATATAAGATTAATGCAATCGGACCAAGAAACTTGAGTATTGCAGCGACGCAGACCGGTGCAAAGCTGATTCAGGTTTCTACAGACTATGTGTTCCCAGGCGATGAAAACAGAGCGCTTATCGAGTTTGATGCAGTCGGGCCGAAGAGTGTGTACGGTGCCACAAAGTTAGCGGGTGAGAACTTTGTAAAAGAGTTTGCTAGGGATTACTTTATTCTTCGTACCGCATGGCTTTACGGCGAAGGTAAGAATTTTGTCCGCACGATGCTCGGCGCTGCACAGGCGAATGATAAAGTGAGAGTGGTAGGAGACCAGTTCGGTTCTCCGACCAGTGCAAGCGAGTTAGCTAAGGCTATCTGCTATTTGCTTCCGACGGAGAATTACGGAACCTTCCATGCGACGTGTGAAGGAAGCTGCAGCTGGGCAGATTTTACAAAAGAGTTCTATCGTCTGGCGGGACTGAAAACAGAAGTGGAGGTTATCACAACTGCTGAGTATCCGACTCCGGCGGCAAGACCTGCATACTCTATTCTGGAAAACTATATGTTTAAACTGACCACTGATTTCATGTTCAAAGACTGGCATGACGCGATTGCAGAATACATGGCCGAGGAACTGAAAAAATAAAGGAAAGAGAAATGAGGATTTAAATGATGGATGACAAAGTCCGAGGAATGCTCACCCATACCTTTTATTTGAAAAAAAGAGAGATAGCATTTACCACGCTGGATGTGATACTGTTTTTTGCCCTTACGGCGGTTGCTCTTATTGCACGTTATGCGCTTCGGAATGTTGTGGCGGGAGATTATAAGATGTTCTTCGAGCCGTGGGTGGCAACGCTGCGTGAGGCCGGAGGCGGAATCAAAGGTCTGGCGGCAGAATTTGAGTATGTTGATTACACAACGCCATACCTTACGATTCTCTCATTTATCAGTATCTGCCCGTTTTTAAACACCCTGCTTCTTATGAAGCTGGTTTCGATATTCTTTGATTTTGTGGCGGCGTTTGCAATTATGGCAATCGTCTATAATCAAACAAAGAGTATGACAAAGGCAGTTTTGGGCTATGGAACCCTCCTTTTGGTTCCTACGATTCTGACAAATGGTGCGATGTGGGCACAGTGTGATATTATTTTTACAAGTTTTATTCTCTGGTCGTTGTACTTTATGCTGAAGGACAGACCGGCCATGAGCATGATGTTTTACGGAATTTCGTTTGCGTTTAAGTTGCAGACCTTGTTCATTGCTCCGCTTTATCTGATTTTGTGGATGAAAGGGAAAATTAAACTGAAACATTTTCTTTTTCTGCCGCTGATGTATGTGGTCGGAATGATTCCGGCCCTGATTGCAGGACAAAGTTTCTGGGAACTGATCAGTGTATATTTCTTCCAGGCAAACGGCCTGATGGATATTTATGCACTTTCGCACAAATTTCCGAATATCTATCAGCTGATCGGAACAGACACCTTTTTGTTTGAATATGCAGATGCGGGTATCTGGATTACACTTGGTGCGCTTATGATACTACTGTATGTATTTGCAAGAAAACGTTATACATTTAATACAAAACTGATGCTGCGCATGGGAATGCTGTTGACGATGACGGTGGTATTCTTCCTTCCGCATATGCATGAGCGATATGCGGTCTTGGTGGATGTACTTGCTATTATTTATTTGTTTGTTGAGCCGGAGAAATTTTATATTCCGTTGCTTACCATTCTTTGTTCGTTTGCAGGCTATACCATCTATCTGGCACAGAATAATATTGTGCCGATGTATTTGTATACGATAGTGTTTATGCTGCTTATGTTTGATCATGCAGTCAGCTGTATGAGACTGATGAAACAAAATGCACTGGAGTAGATTATGGATAAAAAAATAACCGATTTTATTGTGACGGAATTAAAAATAGGAAAATGGCGCCTGGCACCAATTGATCTGCTGCTCCTTATCTTTGCGGCGGTATTCGGAGCAATGGCAAGAAGCTGTGTGTATTCTTACACATGTATGGAGGCGGCTTCCTATGTAGAGATAAGCGGTGCGCTTAAGATTGCAACGGCCTGTTTTGATGTTCTTTTGGCTGTTGTGAGTGCAGTGTATGTATGGGAACTGACCGGCCATAAGATCAAGGCCTTTCTGGCATATGCAGTGGTGATTATGCTTCCGGTACTTTCGGCGGGAAGTGCCATGTGGGGAATGGGAGATTCTATTTTCGTGTTCTTTGCCGTTCTTTCGCTTCTTCTTTTGACAAAGGGAAAAGGAACTGCTGCGGTGATTTGTTATGGCGTAAGTTTGTTTTTAAGTCGTTATACATTTTTTCTTCTTCCGATTTATGCGATTGCATTTATGCAAAAGAAAACCAAACTGGTGGCGTTTCTTGCTCCGATTTGCGGCGCGTGGTTTCGCAACGGATTGTGTGCAAATGACGGGAAACTGTCTTTCCCGATCTTTGAGGCGGAGCGCTTGATGTCGCTGACGAGAGGAGAAAGTCTTTTGAGTTATAACCGGCCGAATTTCTTTCAAATTATAGGGCCGGATAAATTTGTAACAGAGTATACGTTAGTGTTTAAAAGTCTGACCGCAGTAATTATGCTCATTGTGGTTGTGCTGGTATTGCAAAAGCAGGAGGAAATCGGAGCGGAAAAGGTGATTTCGCTTTCTCTTCTTCTGGCGATGCTTCTTCCGTTTGTTATGCCGCAGATGGATGAGCGTTGCGGTCTTTTGGCGGATATCCTTGCGGTGATTTTTGTGATGAAATTTACAGATATGTATTATGTGGCGGTGATTCATGTGATTCTGTCCTATATTGCATATTCGGCTTATTTTAGAGGAGAACCGGTGATTCCGCTTTGTTATGTGGCATTTGTTATGCTGTTTCTTATCGTGATTATGCTACGCTTTGTTATGGGCGGTAAAAAGTTTTTTATCGGATTTACCAAAAAGGAGAAGTAACTTATGAAGCAGGCGCAGAAGCTTGATTTTGTGGACGGGTTGAAAGTATTGTCCTGTCTGATGATTTTTAATTTTCATTTTATTAACTTTTTTTATTGCGGATTTTATTCGCTCCTTCCGGCAGATTTTCATACGCAGGTTGTGGAGATGTTTGTCGGTTCATCGCCGCTGAACCTGATTATGGGAGGTAAATTCGGAGTACGGATTTTTATGACAATCAGCGGTTTTTTTGCCGGATACCGTTTTTTTGTGACGGGAGATAAGTCGTCTCTTTCTTCCGGAGTAGTGAAAAAATATTTCCGTCTGGTATTTCCGATCATCACGGCAAATATTGCGATTTATGCGATGATGAAGCTTGGGCTTTTCTTAAATGATGATGCGTCGGTGATAATCGGAAGTCAGGTGTTTGTCGGCAATTACAATCAGTTTGTGCCGAGTCTGTTTGCGGCAATATGGGAGGCAGTCTGGGGCTGTTTTGCAACCGGAGCCAATCAGTATAACGGACCGCTGTGGTTTATTTACTACGAGTTTTTCGGAACGATTCTTGTGGCAGCAATTTTATCGCTCCTCGGAAACAGCAAAGCGCGTTATGCGGCATATGTGCTTGGCGCTGTTTTGACCATACGCTCGGATTTTCTGCCGTTTATTCTCGGAGCCGTAGTGTGCGACCTGACGTATCGACCGCCGATATGGCTTTCGAAAATCTCCGAAAAGAAATGGCTGATGTGGCTGCTTTTGCTGCTCGGTGTATTTCTGGGGTCTTATCCGCCGATTGGAGAGAGGCTGGAAGGAACGGTTTATGCCTATATTCCGGCGAAGGTGATATTATATTACATTATCGGTGCTTCGTGTGTTCTTTATGCGGTGTTGCATCTGAAGGCTACGCACAAAGTGCTCGGAAGCCGTGTGCTTACCTGGCTTAACACTTACAGCTATGGATTTTATCTGACACATTTTCTGGTGTTGTGCACCTTCTCGTGTGGATTTTATCTGGCATTTTATCAGCATATGAACTATCATCTGCTTGCGGTCCTCAATTACATTCTTTCGTTTGGGCTGACCGTGTTTATCTCGTTCCTGATCCATAAATTTGTGGAAATTCCGGGAATGAAACTCGCAAACGGAATTGCGAAAAAACTTTGTAACGATTAATGGAGATGCGTATGTCCGATGCACAGAGAGAAAAGTGGATAGATCTTGTGAAATGCATTGCAATCCTTATTGTGATGCTGAATCACAGCGTGCTTGATATCCCGGGAGTAAAGTTCTGGGGGGGTATGTTTTTTGTGCCTGTTTTCTTTGTGTTGTCCGGATTTACTCATCATAGCAGGAAGGAATCCTTTTCGGCGTTTCTCGGAAGGAAGGCAAAGCGCCTTCTGCTTCCTTACATAGCGGCGAATGGGGTTCTTTTTGTATTTTTCCTGGGAAAGAACATTCTTTTGAATGGCGAAAGTTTTGCAGAATGCATTTTGAAAATACTTTGGAATTTTGCGGGAGCAGCCTATGCCAGAAACCAGCTGATTGCAGAGGGAGCGCAGACGGTATTTGTTCCGGGAAGCATGAAAAACATGTTCTTTTATCGGATGTTGAATTCTCCGACGTGGTTTTTGCCGGCGCTGTTTTTGACGGTGGTACTGTTTGAGGCAATGATGCGTATTGCAAAAGAAAACAGAAGCAAAATCTGGCTGATTGCAGTAAGCCTGCTTTGTTTTGCAAATCTGTATCATTATCTGATCCCGGTACTTTTGCCATGGAGTCTGGATGCGATTCCGTATTTTCTTTTGATGTTTTTGTGCGGATATGAAATGAAGCAGAGGAAATTTTTGGACTTTCTGGACCGGAAAAAGTGGATTGCGGCTTTGCTGTTTGTCTTGTTTTTGGTTTCGGCAAAGATAAACGGATCTGCAAATTATTCGATTGCGCAGTATGGGAAATCCACGACGCTGGCGCTTTATAATGCAATTGCGTCTTCCGTAATACTGATGTATTTTATGAAAAAAGTCGGAAAGAGAGCTCCGAAGATTTTGACATTCATCGGGCAGCAGACGCTTTTTATTATGTGTTATCATTTGCTTGTTTATTCTGTGCTTGAGACGGTATGTCCGGGGATTTATCCGCCGGTTACCATTGGGGCAGCACTTGTGTTACTGACGGCGGCCGCATGGGGAAAGGAGAGGCTTCTTTATGCAAAGAGACAACGCCATTGACAGCGTAAAAGGATTTGCCATATTAATTGTAATGCTTGGCCATTGCATCGTACTGAATGGTCTGCATGTGACGGATAAGGTTCTGTACGATATGATAGAGTCCGTGCAGATGCCCCTTTTTATGCTGGTGAGCGGTGTGCTTGCTTCGATGGGGGTAAAGACAACCGGCTCGGGAAGCGGAATGAAAAAATTGGGAACAAGGGCAGTTTCGTATTTGGTACCGTTTTTCTCCTGGTTTGTACTGGTGCATGTGTATGTGCACGTGAAAGCCGGGACGCTTTCGCCGGCTATGTTTTGGAAAGAATTAAAAGATCTTTTGTTTCAGACAGACAGAGGTCTCTGGTTTTTGATGACACTGTTTGTGGCAACTGTCTGCGTGATGATAGCGCAGATGCTTGCGGACAAAGCGATTTTTAAAGAAGGCGCAGGTGGCAGGGAGAAAAAGCAGTGCCTGAAAGCAGTTATATTTGCTTTTTTTAGTGCCGTTATGTATGTGCTGTTTTTTGTGCAGTCGCGTCTGGGAAATACGTTTCTTAGTCCGTCGCTGATGGTGGAGTATTTTCCGTTTTACCTGCTTGGGTATCTGGCAAATGGATACGGAACTGACATTTTGGCAGTAACGATCTCTGAGCGGATGCGAAGGAAGCTGGAAAATATGGTTCCGCTTTTTACTGCGCTTATGTTCACAGGATTTGTTTTGATGGCACTGTGTCTGGATCTTAGCGCGCCGGTGCAGGGGGTAACAACCTTTGCAGTTCAGATGACAGCCTCGTTTTTGGGAACGGTTTCCTGCTATATCGGGGTCAGCCGGATTGCGCGCGAGCATCAAAAAAAGACAGAAAAAAGAGATTTTCTGTCTTTTGTAGGGGTATATACTCTTGAAATTTATGTGCTGCATTTCCGATTTGCCAGACTTTTGGGGATTTCGGAAAAAGGATTGCAATTATACAGTTTCGAAGGAATCTTTTGGGTAGTGCTGACGTTTGCACTGATGAGCATTCTGACAGCAGTCTGCATTATGATTTTGCTAAGGA
Organism: Lachnospiraceae bacterium; assembly: GCA_017623815.1. Lineage (GTDB taxonomy): Bacteria > Bacillota > Clostridia > Lachnospirales > Lachnospiraceae > SVFI01. The sequence goes on along the minus strand of JAGAOK010000050.1, from coordinate 4,919 downwards.
TTCCTGTGGTGTCGCTTCTTTTGTTCGGGAAGAGGCATCGGCCGTTTTCCTGCAGAGGCGATCGATCAGCATAAGCAGGGCGATTGCTGCAGTTGTATACATCATAGGGTATGAATATTGAATAAACGAAGCCGGGGCAGTCAGGAAAATGACTGCCTCTCTTGCGAGCAGCGCAAGGAAGCCGAAAAGTAAAAACCATTTTCGGCGCACAAGTGTATAGCCGATGAGTACGAGTAAAAGGACAAGCATCGGAATAAAAGCTTCGCCGCCGAAGGCAAAAAGAGCCATCGCGTAGCCCTCGTGATAAGTAAGAGGGAGACGTTTGTAAGCCGCAAGCATTTCCATGCCGTAGTCACGGTCGTGCTCGTACAGATGAAAATTCGTCGAAGCGACCGGTTTTAAATTCAGAACCATATCTTTGTCATATCCGAAAAATCCATTGGTTACACAAAACAACTGGATGCGCTCTCCGAAATAAAGGTCAAGATTATGTGCAATCAGTCGGAATGCGCTTTTTAAATACGCGCTTTGCATTTCGCCGGAGGCGCCGGTCTGTGTATAGCGGCCTTCGTTGTGATCGGAATTGTAGCGGTTGTAGGCGCTGCAGGAAAGAGAATCGTTGTGCAGATAGCCAAATTCTGTCACAGCACTAACGTTGGCGATGTCTTCCGCGGCTCCTTCATAGGTCTGATCACGGTGTACAATTACGGACAGAGGTCTTGTTGTTGAGATAATCAGATAGTCGCTTCCGTAGTACTTGTCCTCGCCAATAGATTGCGGAATTTTTACAATCATAAAAAGGATTGTGGAAAGGATAAGGTACACAAAGGCTTTTTTTACATTGTGATATGCAAAGCCGATCAAAAACAGTCCAATCGGAAGCATGACAAGGCTTTCGCTTCGCCACAGGGCTAAAACGGCGGTAAGCAGCGCGAGACCAAGGAGCTTACATAGCGACAGGTCTGCATGTTCTTTCCATTCAAAATACAGATAAACAAAGTAGAAGACAAAAAATCCGGAATAAATCGCCGGACGGAAGCACATGAGTGCGCCGAGCAGCGTGAATGGTAAAATGCCGGCAAGAAGTGCAAGGCGACACCATTTAGAGTCGTAAATCCGGTCTGCCCGGTAATAAATATAGGAAAAGACCAGTGCGTAAATTACGTCGGATAAAAGCACCGGTGCAGCGGACATCGGAAACAGGGACATCGCTGTCATGTAAAACAGGGATGTCAGATAGTTGTGCCAGTACACGGGATAATACCGCGTGGCATAGGAAAAAATAATCGGGTCATCATTCATGTAGTAGCCCGGATAGGTAATCAAAAGCCCCGCGCCGTAAATGCACAGGAGTGCGAGGAAGGGGATTAAGAGCTTCGGGCGCCGGAACGCATATACAAGAAATTCGCCAAAGAGAACCAGGCAAAGGAGTACCAGCGCCTTGGTAAGTACATGCATGAACGTCACCATTTCAAGATCAATCGGAAGACAGTTCATGTTCAGACCGTCGCCGGAAAAGATTTTGGTATCGGTATAAAAAGTGACCGCCCATAGGAGCAGGGCGATTATGCCAATGGCGATATGTTTTGTGTTTTTGTTAGTCCGGGTTTTCATAGATTACCTCACAAGGAAAAATTGCATCATATTTTACTCAATTTAGTATACCCTTTTAAGGACATATGTGCAAGAATGTGGTACAATGAAAAAAGATTTGCGGATTACGGAGGGTTTTATGGAACTTATATTTCCGGCTGCGTTTGCGGCGATTTTATATTATTTTTATCAAAAGAAAGAAGCGTTTGACAAAGCACTTGGAAAAACGCTTTTGATTTTTGAAGCGTTTGTCGTGCTTTTTACAAATATATTGAGTATTGGGAGTCATTTAAACCGGTGGACAGCGTTTGCGGTTTGGGCACTGGTGTTTCTCACATTTGTGGTACTTGGTGTAAAACTGCATAAAAAAGAATATTTTCGTCTGCAACAAAAGCCGGATTTTGATGAGAAGCAACTGTCGTCTGTGGAAAGAGCACTTTTGGCAGGCAGTCTGATTCTGGTAGTTTCGTTACTGGTGGGGGCTATCTTTACCGTTCCGTACAACTACGATTCCATGACCTATCATCTTGCGCGCATCGGCCGCTGGATCGATCATGGGAATGTGAATTATTATCTGACGAATATCGATCGTCAGCTCTATTCGCCGGTGCTTTCCGAGTACAATATGCTCTATTTATTTCTGCTTTCCGGTGGTGACCGCTGGCTGAATTTGTACCAGTATTGCAACATGCTGATTACCGCATTTTACTTTTATAAAGTGGCGCGTATGCTCGGAACGGACCGCAAGTTTTCACTGCTCGGTGTGTTTACATTTCTTTCTATGCCGCTTACAATTTCGCAAAGCATCACGACGCAGAATGATTTGTCGGCGGCGATGTGGTATGTCCTGTTTTTGTATTACCTGCTCTGGTTTATCAAGGCGGAAAAACTTTCCTTTGCAAAGGAGAGGCGCGGCGAGCTGGTAGAGAACTTAATTTGTATCGGTATGACGGTGGGATTTGCATTCCTGATGAAGGTCAGTGTCTGTGCATCTATGATCTTTTTTGTGCCGTGGCTTGTGGTGGTATGTATTGGCAGAAAGGACAAGATTAAAGATCTGCTCCTTTGCGCACTGGCAGCGGGAAGTGTGCTTGTGGTTACCATCAGCGAGACGCTGATCCGAACCTATATGGCGTGCGGAAGCTTTATTGCCGATACGACGAGCGGCGATATTATGGTGGCGACCAAAAATGTCAGCTATATTATTGTTAATATTTTAAAGAACTATTCGCTGCTTATTACGCAGCATCTTTGGACATGGATCAATGGGTTTATATACCGCATAGCGATTTCAGTCGGTGCAATGTTGCATGTTGAGGTCAACAACGTGGCGATTGCATTCCATGGATTTGATTTTATCACGTATCTAAATACCGGAGACGATATGTACAGTCATGACAGGACGTCAAGTGCGTTCGCGGCATATTTTGCGCTTCTTGCAGGAGTGCTTCTGGTGATTGCGCTCGTAGTTGCACTCATAAACAGGATTCGCGTGAAAAAGAATTTGGCGCCGCGAAAAACTATGCAGATCAGCTATGGGTTTGTGATCAGCAGCTGGCTGGGATTCGGATTTATCATGGCACTTCTTCGCTGGCAGCCATGGGGATCGCGTCTTATGTATCCGGCGCTTGCCATCACGGTGATTGCGGGTGTGCATATTTTGGGAGCATTTTGCAGCCGCCTGAAAAGAAAAGAATTTGTGATTATTCCGCTGGCGGTTTTGAGTTTTATTCTTTGTCTGTCACCGCTTGAGTACAATATGCAGCAGACCAAGAAATATCTGGCAGGTGGATGTGAAAACAGAACGAAGTTCTATTTTGAAAATAATAAACGATACGCTACCTATAAAAAACTGCTGAAACAGGCAAAGCAGATGGAGGCGACCGATATTGCCGTGGTGATTTCGGGGGATGGTTATGATTATCCGCTCTGGAAAATGTTCCATGACAGTTACCCGGAGGCAACGCTGCGACATGTATTGGTGGACGATACCAATATGGTGCTTAAGGAGGCGGAATCTGAAAAAGAGCCGGATTGTATTCTCTGGATAGAAAGAGGCCGTCTGGAAGTCGGACAGACACTGGACTATAACGGCGTAACGTATGTCTGTGTCTTTGTGGCCGAATCCGAGAAGGCCCCGGACAGTCTACTGATCAAGCAGACGGAATAATTCATCTTTGTTGCGGGCGATGTGAATGTTATCATAGAGCCCGCTTAATTTTTGGAAATAATCCTCATAGTCACATTTCTCATTGAAAGAATCTCCGGCGAGCGGATAAGTAAAGATAATCCGGCAGGCAGAGTTAAACAAAAGTTTGCCGGAAACGCAGGCAGTGGAGTAGTAAGAAATCAGGGTCTTGTCTTCCAAATTGCCCGCAGCGATGGAAAGTTCAAACGGACAAGTATCCATGTACACATGGATATGATCTTCGAAGCGGTCATGATCCCCGCGCGGATGTGGTTTGACCACAAAGTTTTCGAAACCGACATGTTCGGCGATATCGAGAATCAGCCCGCGATAGGTAAGCGGATTCTGTGTACAGTTTGCAGTCCCCTGCCCGAGGAACATAAATCGCTCATCAAAAGATCGGCTCTCAAACTGCAAAATATCCTGAATCTGCTTCGTAACAAGTGCAATACGCTCTTTGGTCTTTGGAATCTGAATCGGCGAAAAACCGGTCGAGGCGCTGTCTGCCACATTTTGCTCCGCGAGCGTCGGTTCAAACAAATAAAGCTCGTTTTCCTGTTTTTTAATATCATATCCAAACAACCGCCGGTAGAGTTTTTGGCCAAGCGGTGAGGAAACGGTGGAAACCGGAGGTTTGGTATAACTGGCAAATCCGTCTTCGAATCTGTGGAAGCGGACATTCCGGTTACGTTTGATCGCAGTTTTGGAAATCTCTTTTACAATTTCGTCCGGCATTCCCGGTGAGGCAAAAAAGATGTCATCATAATTTTGGAAATGTTCGTACGAACCATCTGCTAAAATCTGTTTTGTCGTCGGATTATGAATAAAACTTTCCCACAAAACAACCGGTGCGGATTTGTATGGATTTTTGATCTTCTTTCCATCTGCAAAAAAGACCCTGTCAAAATACTTTTCCAGTCGTCCGGATTTATATAATTCTTCAAAAAAAGGTGTTTTATCGGTCAGAACAAGGTCCACACTATCATTTTTAAAAAAAGCATCCTTGATAAACAGGAAGACCATCAGATGGTAGCTGGTGCTCGCAATGCCGAGAATGTGTTTTGCCATTTTTTGTGCTCCTTTTTGTGGTATATAAAATGTATAAAATAAATGTGTAGCGCCGAGCAGAAAGGAAGTT
>JAGAOK010000049.1 GCA_017623815.1 Lachnospiraceae bacterium | reverse complement strand
GTACGGTGGATGTGCATATCCGAAGATTGCGTGAGAAAATCGAAACCAATTCGAGTGAGCCGAAATATGTGCATACAAAATGGGGCGTCGGATACTTTTTTAAAGGATGAAAACTAAGTGAAAGTTATGTTGTCAAAAATAGTTAATAAAATACCGGGTCTTAGAAGTTTAAAATACCGTATTTTCTTTATTATCCTAGCGGTAGGTATTGTGCCGACAATGTTTTTGCGCTACGCGATTTTACAAAATTATGAGCAGCGTGCGATCAGTGTCCGAATCAGCGACGTGCAGGCGCAATTTAAAATTCTTGCAGATCACCTGATTACATACAATTATCTGTCCGACACATCTTCTGAAGTGGTAAATGCCGAACTGGCCATGCTGGCGGAGCTGTATGACGGACGTGTGATCATTATTGACCGGAATTGTAAAATTATTAAAGATACGTATGCAATCAGCGAAGGAAAGACAATCATATCAGAGGAGGTAATTCTCGGTATGAGGGGACAGACCTTCGCCAATTATGATGCAGATAACCGTTACATAGAAGTTATTACCCCGATTGTGGATCCTAAAGCATCCGAAGAACCGGAGGAGGAACCGGAGGAAGGAGAGCGCCCACCGGAAAATCTGGCACAGGGCGTGATGCTGATTAGTGTATCAACGGACAATATAGCGACGAATGTGGATATTTTACAGAGTCAGGCGACAACACTCCAGGTGCTTGCTATGGTGATTCTGATTGTAATTGCATGGGCGCTTGCAAGAGTGTTGGTTAAGCCGTTTGAGCGTGTTACAACCGCAATCCGTGAGACAAAAGAGGGATACAATACAGAAGCCATCAGTGTCATGGATTATGTGGAGACGGAGCATATTATTACGGCGTTTAACGAACTGCTCGGACGAATGCGCGTGCTGGATGAGTCGCGTCAGGAATTTGTATCCAATGTCTCGCATGAGCTGAAAACCCCGATTACTTCCATGAAGGTTCTAGCAGATTCTCTGATTGCACAGGAGGATGTTCCGGTGGAACTGTATCAGGAATTTATGGTCGATATTGCCGATGAGATTGAACGTGAAAATAAGATTATTAACGATCTGCTTGCGCTGGTAAAACTGGATAAGACGTCAGCGGATATGAACATTGAAAATATTAATCTGAATGAATTGATTGAGCTGATATTAAAACGTCTTCGTCCGATTGCAAAACAGAGAAGTATCGATGTGCTGTATGAGAGTGCACGAGAGGTTTATGCCGAGGTGGACGAGGTGAAGTTGACGCTGGCGCTTTCCAATTTTGTAGAAAATGCCATTAAATATAACAACGAATACGGCTATGTCAAAGTCTCACTCGATGCAGATCATCAGTATGCGACGATTGTGGTGGAGGATAATGGTATCGGTATTCCGGAAGAAGAGCAGGAGCATGTATTTGAAAGATTTTACCGTGTGGACAAGTCGCATTCAAGAGAAATCGGCGGAACGGGACTTGGTCTTGCGATTGCAAGAAATGCCATTTTGATGCACCGCGGTGCCATCCGTATTGACAGTGAAGAGGGTGCGGGAACACAGATTACGGTTCGTATCCCGCTCATCTTTGTAAGCAAATAAGAAAAGGAACAGAAGGTATGAAAAAGGCAAACATTATTCTCTTATTGTTTGTTCTGCTTATGTGCGTAGGGTGTAAGAAACAGGATCCGGCGCAGGAAGGGCAGGCATACACGATTTATGAAGTAAATAAAGAAGAGACGAAAGTGACGGAACGTACAATTTATACCAAAGAGTCTGATACGGATCAGCTCATCAAGCTTTTTATGGATGAGCTTTCGCATGTTTCGGGGAATGCAGACTGCAGACCGGCGATTCCCTCTACGGTGACATTGGACAGTACGGATTATCTTGACGGGACAGTGACGCTTAATTTCGAGAAGGATTACAGTTCCCTGTCTTTGTTCGGGGAGATTCTTTCCCGTGCGGCGATTGTCCGGACACTGACACAGATTGAGGAAGTAAAGTATGTGGCGATTTTGGTGGACAGCAGTCCGCTTCTTAATCCTTCCGGTGTTCCGGTAGGAGTGATGACGGCGGAGCAGTTTATTGATAATTCCGGAAATGTGATTAATACAGAGGAGATAGCATCGCTGACACTTTATTTTGCAAATGAAGACGGGGACAAGCTTGTCAAAGTGAATCGTGAGGTGGTATACAATAGTAACATTGCGCTGGAAAAACTTGTACTGGAGCAGTTGATTAAGGGGGTGCTCGAAGAGGAAGAGGAAGCTTATCCGACGATAGACCCGATGACCAAAATTGTGGCTGTTACGGTGCGTGATGGTGTCTGCTATATTAATCTGGATGAGAATTTTCTCGTTCCGACAGGCAATGCCAGTCCGGAGGTGGTGTTCTATTCGATTGCGAACTCTCTGGCAGAATTAAATAATGTAAATAAAGTACAGTTCTTCGTCAATGGCGAAAATGAACTGGTTTACGAAGAGACAATGTCTCTCTCCGAAGTATACGGACGTAATCTGGAGCTTGTGGAGGAATAAGACGAAAGCAGGAGAAATACATATGCAGGATATGATGCAAAGGCTTTTGCGAAGGCCGCTTTGTCTGATTGCACTCTCTTATGCGGTTGTCAGTTTTGTGGTACAGGTACTTACTGCGTCGCCCCTTTCCACGTCATGGGACCGGAGTGGGGGGACGGTGCAAAGTATCGAGGTGTCGGACGACATGGAATTGCCGGATTATGCCAAGGTATCATTGACGGGGCAACTGGAGAAGAAAGAGAGCAAAAACGGATGTCAGATCTATTATCTGAAAAAGATTCAAATCATAGAGATTCAAAATTCAAGAAAAAATTCAAAACAAAATTTCAACTTTACAAATAAAAAACAGGAGCAGACGGCGGTCTGCTATATGGATGCTGAATTCACGGCCGCTTTGATGAAGCAGGGCAGCAGTCCGGGAGGGGACATTCCCATCGGAAGGTGGCTGTATGTCTGTGGAAATGTGATGAATTCAGAGACGGCAGAAAATGAAGGGCAGTTTGATGCGAAAGCATATGATGAAAGTATCAGGGTGGCTGTGCGGCTGTGGGATACGAAAGTTTTGGAACAGGGAAAGACGAAGGCGTTATTTGATGATATGTCGGTTGACATAAAAACGAAAGCGGCTCAAAAATATCAGGTTTATTTGGGGGAGGAAAATGCCGGCATTCTTTGTGCGATGTTGCTCGGAGATAAGACATCCATGACTGCGGAAATTAAAAGTCTTTATCGAAAGAGCGGTATTGCCCATGTTTTGGC
>JAGAOK010000048.1 GCA_017623815.1 Lachnospiraceae bacterium | reverse complement strand
CAGCAGACACATCGGTGATTCCATCTGCTCAAATTCCTTCATTCTGCCTTTCGGCTGAAACGTCCCCTCTTTTAAATACCAAACAGCCTGTACCGCTTTCATCCCGAGGCTTTCTGCCGTCTCCAGTTCATAGCTTCCGCCATCGCCGACATACACACACGCTTCAGGTTCTACCGAGAGTTTTTCCATACAAGCACGGTAAATGGCTTCGTCCGGCTTTTTCATCCCAAGTTCATAGGAAAGACAAACCGCATCAAAATAAGGAAATAATACGCTTTTTCGAATCACCTTCGCCTCCTCCGAAAAGCAGTTGCTAATCAGTCCGATACGATATCCTCTTTCTTTTAACTGCGCAAGCATCGGTAGGATTTCCGGATGAAGCGTCTGAAAACAGGACTCACAGGTAGCAACGCGTCTTGCTGCAATTTTTGACACTAAAGTTTCCGAATAAACTCCGGCTTCTTTTAATATCATTTCCAGCGTCTGTTCCAAAGAGATGTTTCCGATTGTCCGGTCCGCCTCAAGCCCTCTCCAGCGCGTCAAAAATGCCTCTGTATCCACGCCTGCATCTTCCGCCATCTGCCAGCCGAAATAAAGCGGACTGTTATAATGCGTGATTAATGTTTCAAACATATCAAAAATAATCGCCTGTGCCATCGTTTTCCTTTCGACCTTTACGGAAGCAGTATTCCGCTCCCGGTCATCACTTCTTTTATAAAATCCTGCACATTTTCAAGTTTCTTTTGAAACGCCATTCCTCCGCCAATCAGATGCACAGAGTGTATATCCGATCCCGCCGTCTGCACAAAGCCATGCTTCTTCGCATACGCCCTTGCTTTTTCGTCATACGGAACTGTCCCATCCGGCTGACGCGTTGTCCATATGTGCGTTGCGTTTACCGTCTCCACGCCGTCCACAAACTCCGGAAACAGACGAATCTCCGGAATATAAGAGGCTTCCCTGAACGGATGTGCATGTATCACAATCCCGCCTGCTTCATGCACCATCTGATATTGCTCCGCAATAGACGCATCCTTTATTTCCGGATGGCTTAAAAGCCAATCTTTGTCCAGTCCATATACCAAAAAATCAGTGCCGTCATACGTTGCTTCCCAGCCAAAAAACACCTGCAGACCTATCTTGTCTCCCTGCTGTTTTGCCGATTCATAGCCTTCGCAAAACTGCTCCACCCAATCACTCCAAGGCAGACTTCGATCCACTGCTGTATTTCCATAATAAAAATGATCTGTCACAATCATCCCTGTATATCCTGCCGCTTTACACGCCATCGCCATTTCCAATCCATATGCCACGCTGCAGGCGCTTCCTTCCCGCGTATGCAGATGCGTCTCATATGCATACGGATACTTTTTCGGCAAATTCAGTTTTATACTCATATCTGTTCAAACTTCCTTATTTTATAACATTACACTCTGCCAGTATGACACTTCTGATCAAAAATGACAAGGTTTCATTTTATAAAAATCCATGTATATCCTTCCTCTTGTTGCAAATACTATAAAAAACCAAAGGAGATTAGAACATGAATATAGACAAAAAAACAGCCGGCGCCGAACTTGCTTACGCCGCACTCGATGACGTTCCCACACCCAAAGCAGATGCGAAAGAAATTGTCGGGCTTGTCAAACAACGCGGCCGCATTTCAGGCTACCAGCTCTCTGACGGCTCAAGAGTCTCCAAAGAAGAAGGCATTGCAATGGCAAAATCCGGCGACATTAAAGGCGTCGGTATTGCACACCGAAAAGATTCCGAATATCTAAAATCCCTTCCGGACGGAAGTGAAAATAATAATTTAGGGAATCTTCCTTCTGTCAGCGGCTGAGACTCTCAGCCGTTTTTCTTACTCCTCCATCTCCATATATGCGCGGGCGATTTTTTCATAATCAATCTGATTCCGAATTTTCTCCACCGTAAAATCATCCCCTGTAATAACACTCCGATAAATATAACGCCCTTCCTCTGCTATGCTGTCGCCTTCGATCAGGGCTCCGACCACATAGTGTCTGCCCTCGAAATCAAATTCATCCACCACTGCCATTTCCAAATCCGCCCCGTCTCTTGACGTTGTGTGAAATGTGACGTATTCTCCAAATTCTTCTGCATTATTGTTTTCCATTCTTCCTTACCTTCCTTTCGTAGCCTTCTCTCCACCGGCTACATTTCTATACTTTCGAATCAAACCTCGGGATTTCCTCCGACATAAGTTCAAAAAACGATTCCTCTTCGTCATTATGCGGGAACAAAAGCTCCATGTAAAGATTTCCGAGAAGGTTTTTCACCTGCTCTAAATCCACATCTGTAAATAGCGTTTCGCCAATCTCCATTTCCTTTAAATTGCGCAGAACTTTGCGCGCATCAAACTTGCTCGGCGCATCCCACAAATCTGTCTCCGCCGTAGCATCAAACTGCGTCCCGACCGTTTCCTCTCCAAACCTTCCCATCCCCGGACTTTTCGCTTCACTTGCACGTTCAACCGGATCCGGATCCACAATCGCCTTTGACCTTGGAAGGTTATAGACAACATTTTTACACGTCTTCTCAAAGCACTCCGGATCGTGCTGAGAAAGATATCGAAGATCGTCCAACGTAATGGAACGCTTATTATGTATTTTCAGATAGATGTTTACCAGTCTTGTATCTTTTTCCATAACATCACCTTCTTTTCTTTTATTTTACCACAGAATCCTTCTTTTTTCGTTAGAAAAGTATGATTTTTTCTCTCTGCAGTGGTTTACTTTATCTGCAAAATATATTAGAATTATTTCTGAATAAATTTATAAAGGAGACGTAGTTATGAAAATTTCATCATTACAAACAGCAAGATATGAGTATGCTCCGAAACTTCCTGGAATGCTGAGAAACGGTATTGCAGATATTTGTGTAAAAGAAGGTGCGGATACTCAGAGCGTAGCAGATCAGGAAAAGATCAAAGCACTTTTTCCAAATACTTACGGCAAAAAGGAAATCACTTTCCAGAAAGGCCAGAACACATCAGAAGCTAAGAAGCAGGTAGTCGGTGTTATCCTTTCTGGCGGACAGGCTCCGGGCGGACACAACGTTGTTTGCGGATTATATGACGCATTAAAAGCAACAAACCCTGAAAATGAACTTTACGGATTCAAAGGCGGCCCAAGCGGTCTTATCGAAGATGATTACATTGTTTTAACAGATGACTATGTAGATCAGTTCAGAAACACAGGCGGTTTCGACATCATCGGTTCCGGAAGAACCAAACTTGAAACAAACGAGCAGTTCGCTATCGCAGCTGAAGTTTGTAAAAAGCACGGAATCACAGCTATCGTAATCATCGGCGGTGACGATTCCAACACAAACGCAGGTATTCTTGCTGAGTACTTTGCAGCAAACAACACAGGCGTTCAGGTTATCGGATGTCCTAAGACAATCGACGGTGACCTTAAAAACGAAGACATCGAATGCTCATTCGGTTTCGATACAGCAACAAAGACATACAGCGAAATCATTGGTAACATTGCAAGAGACTGTAACTCAGCGAAAAAATACTGGCACTTCATCAAAGTTATGGGACGTAGTGCTTCTCACGTAGCACTTGAGTGTGCACTTGAGACACAGCCGAACATCTGCTTAATCTCAGAAGAAGTTGCAGCTAAGAAAATGTCACTTTCTCAGATCGCTGATTACATTGCAGACTCTGTAGAAAAGAGAGCAGCAAAAGGCATGAACTTCGGTATCGCAGTTATTCCGGAAGGTGTTGTAGAATTCGTTCCTGAGTTCTCAGCTCTCATCCAGGAAATCAACGAGCTCCTTGCAGGAAGCAAAGCAGATGACTTCAATGCTCTTCCGACATGGGAAGAAAAATATGCATTTATCGAAAAAGGATTAACCAAAGAGTCTATGGAAGTATTCGCTATTCTTCCGCAGGCTATCCAGCAGCAGTTATTCTTAGAAAGAGATCCACACGGAAACGTACAGGTATCTCTCATCGAGTCAGAAAAATTATTCTCTGCTCTTGTAGCTGACAAATTAGCAGCAAGAAAAGCAGCAGGTACATACAAAGGAAAATTCGGTACACTTCATCACTTCTTAGGTTACGAAGGAAGATGTGCTTTCCCTTCAAACTTCGACTCAGACTACTGCTACTCATTAGGATACAACGCATTCATGCTCATCCAGTACGGCTACACAGGTTACTTATCTAAGATTTCTAACCTTTCTCAGCCGGCAAACGAGTGGGTTGCAGGTGGTATGCCGATCACAAAGATGATGAACATCGAAAGAAGACACGGCGAAGACAAACCGGTTATCAAGAAAGCTCTTGTTGAACTTGACGGTAAGCCATTCAAATACTTCGAAGCTCATCGTGATGAGTGGGCAGAGAACACATGCTTCGTATATCCGGGTGCTATCCAGTACTACGGTCCTGCAGAAGTTTGTGACATCACAACTGTTACACTTGCTCTTGAGCAGGGAAAATAATCTGTCTGAAATGACAACTCCCGCGGAGGTTTCCGCGGGAGTTT
>JAGAOK010000047.1 GCA_017623815.1 Lachnospiraceae bacterium | reverse complement strand
CCTTTCTCTGCATTACCCTTCTCTATATTACAATAGGGTTACCCACGGCAACCCTATCAGTTTCTTATTTTTTCTTCTGTGTCAGCTTCTGATACTCTTCCATCTCTTCCTCTCGGAAGCAGCAGAAATATACATTAAGTACTGCATCCTGATGCATATCAAACCAGCGCACCACGGATAAGAGCGAAATCTTGGACGCCTCTTCCAGCGGGAAACCGTAAGTTCCGGTTGAAATACCCGAGAAAGCAACACTTGTGCAACCATTTCTCCATGCAAGTTCCATTGCATTATAATAGCTGGATGCCAAAAGTGTTTCATCATTTTCTCCGCCGGTATACTTCGGTCCGACTGCATGAATGATATAATCTGCTGTTTTGAGATCATATGCGCCTGTTATTTTCGCTGCTCCGGTATTACATCCGCCAAGTGCACGACAAGCCTGTAACAGCATCGGTCCTGCTGCCTTATGAATCGCTCCGTCAACACCGCCTCCGCCGAGCAGGGACTCATTTGCCGCATTCACGATTGCGCCCGCATTCATATATAACACACTACCCTTGACAAACGAAATATGAGATTTCGGTGTGTGTAGGGTAATGCCTCTTAACGTCTCTCTTCCAAGTACAAGACGTTTTCCCCATGGATTGATTACAAATCCCGCACAGTTTGGGCGAAGCTCCAACATACGGATCATATCTCCGAACGCACAGTTAACAACCGTACTTTCCTCCCCTTTATCTACTTCCTCCTGCGTCGTAAAAAGCGGAATAAAGTATTTGCCGCGGAATCTCGGATCCGAAGAATCCACCTCTTTAAATCTGACTTTCTCGATGGAAACCATCAATTCTTCCTGCGACTGCGGTGTGTGTACCGGCACCAGAAATTCCAGTCCATCATCCACTCCCATCTTTAAAATATTATAAATGGGTGTCACTGAAGCTCCCTCGCCCGCAAAAACCCAGTTCGCAATCGCGCGCTCCACTTCCTTTGTATAATTAATCTGACTCATAATTTTCCTCCGTTAAGCATATTTTCGTACCCGCAGCGGAACCCCCAGTTCATCCGCGAGTCTAAAAGAAGCCTCTATCTCCTCTTGTGAAAGTACATCCACCACTGAAAATCTGACTTGCCTGATCGCTTCCTTTGCCATTACCGCAAACGAGCACATTGCTTCAAATGCATTTGGAAAAGATGGTCTTGTCACCTCATTATAACGCTCCGGCGTAGGTGCATTTAAACTGATGGAAACACTGTCCACCACCTCTGCCAGCTGCGGTATCACATTGCGCCCATGGTAGAGGTTCGCAAGTCCGTTCGTATTCAGTCGGATCTTGAGATTATACTTTTCTTTTGCATAAGCTGCACTTGCAATCAGATTCTCAATCGCACATGTCGGCTCCCCATATCCACAATACACTAATTCAGTGCATTCTGTAAAGTCAAATTCGTCTATTGCTTTCTTAATTTCTTCTAAACTCGGCTCCTTTTCATGCCACAAATGTTCTGCCTCGCCGATGGCATCTTTATGCGAGCGAATACAAAAGACACAACTGCAGTCACACCGATTTGTGATGTTTGCATACACTTGATTATGATATGTATATAAGATATCAGCCATTTTTCTTTCATCCCTTTCTATATTCTTCTTTTTATCTTGACTCTGTCAAGCGCAGTTCCGAAGAAAACAAAAAAAACACCGCTTCCAAGCGCCTGCAGCGCCGACTGCATCATAGATACCCAAAATACTGCCCCTGACTCAAACAAAAGACGCTCTGCCACGTAGTATCCCACTCCCGATATCACATACGCTGCAACCGTTGCCAATACATTTCTTATGCATATCACGTTTGCTTCTTTGTTTGTAAAAGGAAGTACAAGCAGCATCTTAATCACAATGGTCGCCGGAGCCCACATCGGTGCCGTCAAAACATCCGCCAGCCCCGCTCCGATTGCCGCTGCTGCCAAAGCATATGGCCTTGGCAAAATAGCCGCTGCCAGATAAATAACAGCATCTCCAAAATGGATGTATCCACCATTTATTCCGACCGGCAAATGACAAAACCAGGCAGTCATCACTGTAATCAGCGCCGCAAGCATCCCTGTCAAAGCCATATATTTCATTTTTTTATCATAATAATCTCGACAAATACTTTTCATAATAGATACCATGCTCCGGCGGGATCTGCTGCGCGGAAGCCTCTTCAATCGCTTCCTGTAAAAAATATGTCGCTTTTTCCATCGCTTTACGAATGCTGAGCCCTTTTACCAACGACCCACTCAGCACCGATGCAAACAAATCGCCTGTTCCGGAAAATCCTTTCCCTGTATACACATTTTCAATATAATGACTCTCATCGGAAGAAACTGCCAGATTCCCGATGTACTGTTTTTCTGCAATTTTGCGGATAATTCCTGTTACCACTACATATTTCAAGCGCTCCGAATCATCCAGCAAACGCTGACATAGTTCCTGTACTTTTTTGACATACCCCGGATCATCACAACATGCAGTCAGTTTTTCATAGTCCGTATCTGTCAGCATACAAAGTTCTGTCAGATTCGGCGTGATGGCATCGGCTCTTTTCACCAGTTCTTTCATTCCGGATACCAGCTTATGACTGTGCACGGTATAAGGCTTTCCGTGATCTCCCATAACGGGATCGGCCAGATATATATTATCCTTTGTCTGAAATACATCCAGGAAACGGATCACCTTTTCAATTTGCTGCGCTCCTTCCAGATACCCTGAATAGATTCCGTCAAACGCAACCTCCATTTTCTTCCAGTAATCCGTAAAGCAATCCATCCGATCCGTAAAATCGTCGCAGTAATAGTCCTTAAATGCCGTCTGCGCAGTCAATATAGCCGTCGGAAGCGGACAAGCCTGGATTCCCATGACAGAAATAACGGGAAGTGCTGCCGTAAGCGAACACTTCCCGAATCCTGACAAATCATTAATAAGTGCAATCTTCTTCATCGTTTTCACTCCTGCATCATTCCAATGCACTTATTTTAGATTCTTTTTGGTTATACCAAAATATCCAGTTTTTATTTTTTGCATAAGACCAGTTTCGTTTTTATCGAACTGTCTTTGCACATTTGCACGTACTGATTATATTCCTGCGCATTTTCTGCCTTAAAAAAAATGTCATATGGCACTTCCGCCATCCCATCCGGTCCAAGCCTGGTTCTAAACGCAGCTATGACCTCATAAACTCCATCTCCATAAATGGTATCAAACACAATCGTTTTATGAGATAAAAAAAATCTTCTTCCTCGTATAAAAGCAGATCATGAAACATGTTTCCCGACTTCATATTATGTCCATAAATCAAAATATTGTCACTCGGTGTTTTCACATCCGAAGACGCATCGGCAAATAACATTCCGGCCCTACTGTATTCTTGATCAAAATCCTTATCTATATAGTAGTCCTCATCTGCCACAGTCTGCATCACAGGATAATCAATGTCAGTCCCCGGAATCTTCAACCAACCGATAAAATCCGGATTTTTTTTATATATTTCCTCATACTTTTTCTGTATCCGCACTCCGTCAACTTCCACATACTCCGCTTTCTGTAGTGATGTTGCGGTCATTTGCGACACCTTTGGATTTTGGGGCATCTCTTCCGACACCAGTTCTTTTAAATTATATACTTTCTCCTCACTTTTTCTGATTTCATCGAAGTAACGAAACAAGTATAACGCGGAACCGATAAACACGCACACAAGAAATAGCATCCACAAATAATTCCCGCACGCTGCTCTCCTGCTCTTATGTAGCGCATGCTTTTTGTCTGACATCTACTCTCTCCCGTATTAAGATTTTTTATTTTTTAAATACTTTTCCTCAAAAAGTTCTATCGGAACCGGTTTGCTGTAATAATATCCCTGTATGGTCTCACATCCCAGGTTCCGAAGTGTCTGCACCTGTTCAAACTCTTCCACGCCTTCTGCCACGCAGTGCACTCCAAGTTCCCTTGCCATAGCAATAATATGACGCAGAATAATCTGAATCTTGTCAGCATCTTTTTCCGCTGTAATCATATCAACAAAACTCTTATCAATCTTAAGAATATCAAGAGGCATCTCTTTTAAAAGTGCAAACGAAGAATATCCTGTTCCGAAATCATCCATGGAAATCAAGAATCCCTGTTCCTTAAGTTCATCCATAACCGAAATCATGTAACTCTGATTGTCCGATGCCGCTGTTTCCGTAAGCTCAAATTCTATCAGAGAATGATCTACTCCGTACGAATCCACAATTTCCGTCAGAAAGCGTACAAGTCCCGGCTGCTCAATATGCTTGCGTGATAAATTCACGGAAATCGGATATAAGGTATAGCCGTTTTCTTTCCACTCTTTTAATTTCATGCAGACATAATGAAGAACCACTTCATCTACCTTGATGATGGATCCGTCTGCCTCAAAATATGGCACAAAACGAAACGGCGTCATCAGTTCTTTATGTTTATAATCCCAGCGCACCAGCGCTTCCGAACCACAGACCTTCTCCGTATGTGCATCAATCTTCGGTTGCAGATAAACCAGAAACTCATCTTCACTGATTGCTTTGTCCAAATACGCTTTCAGATGCTTGCCCCAAAGAACACTTTCGTGCATCTCATTCGTATAAAAATGAACCTCCGTCACATTGATTGCCGTTCCGGATGCCTGTGCAAGCTTTGCACAATCCGCCACAATATCTCCGGTATTCATGGCGCTTCGCATATTCACAACACCGCACCTGTAATAAATCCGATAAAGCGGATCTTCTTCCAGCACCGATATATCTTCAAAAAACTGATATAATTTTTCTTTTGTCTCTTCTTCCGGCATATCGCGAATCATCATTGCGAAATTATCATTATCACATCGCGCCCCGAAATAAATCCAGTCCCGATGTTTTTCCATATTTTCCGTCACACGTTTAAGCACACCATTTGCAACCCGGTGGCTGTATAATTCATTAATCATCTTGAAATCTTTGATATCAAAATGTACAAACGCATAATCCTTGATTCCGTTCAAAAAATAGGTAGAAAGTCTTTCTCCCATCCACGTCCAGTTATAATATCCCGTAATCGGCTCATGGTATGCCCTGTGATACAGTTCCTGCTTTGAATAATCTTCGCAGTTTTCATCCACAATTCCGTCATACCCATTGATCAGTTCGGCCTCCAACAAAATGCGCAGTTTCGCCTTGTTACAACAAGCCATCACGACTCCGTCGCTCCGATACCTGTAGTCTGCACTTCTTTCGTTCTTGATCTTTACTGCATTCGCAATAATATTTTCTAAATCCGATGCACTCAGCTGCTCCTCGTATGAAATATTATGAATAATAATATCTCTTTCCGGGAGTGTAACCGACGGAAGATCCGTCGGAAGCTGCACTTCCGGATCATCCTTTCGAAATTCAATTCCAAGCACAACCTTAAGCCCGGTTTTTCTTTGAAGTTCTTCCGAAAAATAGCACACATTTACATCATCATAGGTTCCGAATGCATAGAGATACTTTTCCAGCAGCACAGGGCATTTTCCTTCTGTGATATACGGGTCATTTTCTTCTACCGGCTGTGGTATATAATATAACTGCCTTTCCGGTCTATGTACAATTAAAGTAGATGACAAATTAATCATAGAAATACCAACCTTTCTATTGCTTCCTTGCGTATAGAAAAACCCCTTGAATCACCCTTTGTAAAATCATACCATTTTTCGTCAGAATTTTCAATCAAAAGCTAATTTCCCCGTTATTATTCTGTATATTGTTTGCTATTTTTACCAAATTCTGTAATTTCCGCTCAGCGCGAGGAACGCAAAAAAGTACAGACAGTTGTCGTAATATCTTCTCTCACCTTTTCTAAGCGACTCATTCCAGAATTTTTCAATCCACTCAAAGGCAAGTTTCTCCTCTGCCTCACCATATCCTGCGCCGATCACTGCCAGACTTCCCTGTGCTGTTGTTACCATCATTCCTACCGGATGAAGTGCCGGCTCATCGATTGGTGTTCCGTCCACCTCATAAATCACATACGGATTTTCTTTTCTGACAACACCAAGATAATGCTGGAGTCTCTCTGCCGCCTTTATCTGACCTGCATCCACGCCAAACCATTCATAGTCCAGCGCAATATTGGCAACCGTTCTGTATGCATCACTGAAAAACCAGTCATGACGGTCGGTTGTCCACGGAATCGGTCTGCTCATAGGGCTTCCGTCAAATTCTGCATATTCTGCATTCATTCCGGTTTCCGGATGACATGCTTTTGCCAGATATTCTCTGCTGACTTTCGCTGCCTCTTTAAAAAATGCTCTGTCCTCTTCATCTGCCCAAAGTGCAAACAGCTCATAAAAATGCGGTAAATGATAAGAAGGATCGGTATAATCAATGCCCGGAACGAACAAAATCTGTTTGTTCTCCCTGTTAAACATCGGATCTCCCTCTCTTCCGTTTTCGCCTTTATGCACGCAGGCTCTCAAAATCTTTTTAGCCATCTCGGAATAGCAGTAAATGCCTTCCCCGTCTCCCCATCTGTGGGATGCAAAGAAAAGAGCCATTGCAAAGAATTCTTCTCCGTCCGGAGCTGCTCCCGTTGCGTTTTTGCTTCCGTCAAGACCGCAGGACCATGCAAAGTATCCTTCATTCCACCCTTCATCCATCCACATATAGGTACATGCCCATTTCCAGATCCGGTCAAACTCTTCCTTCTTGTCCAGCTGCACGCAGATCATCATACCATAAGACATGCCTTCCGTTCTGGCATCGTAGTTTCCGGTATCCATCAGATATCCCATATCCTCTCCTACCGGATGATAAATGCGCTCTTCTTCCGGTCCGTAAAAGAAAGTATCCCAGATTTCCTGCAGTTTCTTGTCAATTTCTTCCTGCGTTTTTCCTGCTTCCAAAAATAAGTTTCGATAGTTTCCTGTTTCAAATGCTTTCATTTCATTTCTCCTGTTCTCTTTTTATTTATGCCAGACCAGCCCTGTTTTTTTCATTCCTGCTTTTTCTGCAAAAAGAAAGGCTGCATTCCTTGCCATATCATATTCTTCTTCCGTTTCCAAATGCTCCAGCATAGCCGGTGTTCCTTCCGGAAGCTTTGCAATCTCTTCCATCAAGGTCACATAGTCGATTCCTCCGGTCCCCAAAAGCACCTCTTCAAACTCAACGGTCAGGGAATCCTCTTTTAAACGGATGTCTTTTAAATGTAACGTAACAATATCATCTTTTAACAAGCGGAACGTTTCTTTGATAAACTCCGTATTCTGATAAAATCGCTTCGGCTGGTTCATCGTATTGCTGATATCCAGATGAACGCCTGCTTCCTTGCGGTTTAATGCCTTTAAAAAGCGCAGATATTCGTCCGGAGAATCCAAAAAGTAATACGGCATCATCTCAAACGACAGTTTCGCCTGTTTCGGCTTGACCGCATCAATGACTTTTTGGCTCACTTCCACCGCTTCCTCAAAAAATGCTTCCGTATAACCGTCTTTATGCGCCCCGTACCAGTGCGAGGTCAGTTTTGTTCCCAAAATATTGACGCAGGTAACGGCCTCCAGTTCTTCTGCCAGGGCAAGGCGCTGCGTCATATAGGCGATTTTATCTTCCGCCTGCACCTTATCCGGATGCATCGGATTGCACCACGCCCCAACTTCTGCAATTATAATATCATGTTCTTTCATTACCTGTTTAAACCGATCAAGCTCTGCCGGCTTTTCCGGCGTAATCCAATCAGGACAAAGTGCTGCGCCGTATCCTTTTTCTACATGAGCACGCGCATAGCCTTCCGGATCGGTTCCGTTATAAAACACATTTCCACCCAGTCTCATAGTTACCTCCCAAACTATATTTCAAACATCAAATGCGATGAAGCACAGTCGAGTCAAATTCCTTCACGGAAGCCACCCCTGTATAAGCCATTGCCCCCTTAAGCTGCGCTGTCATCTCCTCAATTCTTTCGGCTACCGCCTGCTGTCCTCCCTGTCTGATATACGGAATCAAATGCGTTCCCACGCTGACCGCAGTTGCCCCGAGCGCAAGCGCCTTATAAGCATCCATTCCGGAGCAGATTCCACAGTCCACAAAGACCGGCATCTTATCCCCGACTGCTTTTACAATTTCAGGTAACACATATAGTGGCGGCACCGCATAGGAAAGTCGTCCGCCGTGATGCGAAACTACGATTCCTTTGGCACCTATCTGTGCGCATTTTATTGCATCCTGCACGCTGAGAACACCTTTGATAATAAACGGCAGGCTTGTTGTCTCTATGTATCGTTTCAGATCCTCTGAAGACTTAACCTCCATGGTTTCCCCCATGCAGATATCCCGGTCGCCTTCCATCCCAAACATGTGGTCAATATCCATTCCGACTGCCAGTGCTCCGTTTTTTTCTGCGCACTTAATCATGCTGAAAATCTTCTCTTCCTCCGCATATGGTTTCACAATACGGATGGTATCCGCCCCCGTCGCCATGACCGCCTCAAATTCCTCGTCACTTCCCATACCGATCCAGTGCACGGCTCCTGCCATTTGTGCTGCCTGCGCATACTGTACCATTCCGCTTGGCATATCCGGGTTAAAAGTCCCGATATGAGAGAGCGCCGCCGTCATAATCGGGGTTTTAAATTTCCTGCCATATAATTCAAAATCTGTCACCGGAACCTTGGCATCCATCAGTCTCATTTCCAGTAACAGACTGTCAAAGTATGCTCTGGTGATCTCCTTCGATGAAGACGGTTCTTTGATTCCGTTTCCGTATAATGCCATAGCACATTCTCCTTTTCTACATTTCTAATAATCTTTGGTAATATTTTTCACCCATTTTCCGCTCCGATAATGCTTGATGACCCAAGGCCATTTTACAAACTCGTCCGTACAGAGCAGGAAATATACCGCAAGTACCGGGAGTTTAAACACAAACGCCGCAAGAAACCCCAGCGGAACTGCATATACCCACATATCGATTGTATCACAGATCAGACCGAATTTCGTATCACCGCCGGCGCGGAACACTCCGGCAATCATCGTTGTATTTACCGCTGTTCCCATGATGTAATAGGTATTAATCAGCAACATATATTTCAGATAATGCATGGCTGTTTCCGAAAGACTGGAAGATGCATACCACATAACAAAAGGCGTTGCTACCAGCACGATCAATCCCCCGATCACGCCGCTTATTACGGTAAGTTTCACCAAATGCCTTGCCTCTTCTCTTGCCTTTTCCAGCAGATTCTCTCCAAGCGTATTTCCGAGCAGAATCGTACCGGCATTGGCAATTCCGAAACAAAGAATCGTACCGAAATTACGCACCACAATGACAAAAGAATTTGCTGCAACCGCATCACTGCCCAGATGACCGATGATGACCGCATACATGGAAAATGCCAGGCCCCATGCAATATCATTGCCCAGTGCAGGAAGCGTGAAATGCACAAAATCTTTGTATAGAACTTTATTTTTCGCAAATACACTGCGCAGGCTCATTTTCACATCTTTGCTTCGATAAGATATCATCATGCAACCGATAAGTTCCAAAACTCTCGAAGACGACGTCGCAATTGCCACACCTGCGGCCCCAAGCTTAGGCATACCGAAAAGGCCGAAAATAAATACCGCATTCAGGAAAATATTCACAAAAAACGCAATCACGTTAAGCACCGTACAGATTGCCACACGCCCGATACTGCGAAGCGTTGCCAGATATACTTCAATAATGCCCCATACTACATAGGCCACGCTCATATAACGCAGATAATCCGCACCGATAGCAATCAGTTCTGCATCATTTGTAAAAATGCGCATCATAAGATCGGGCACAAAAATTGCCGGCAGCGCAAACACCAGACTTCCTCCCACGGAAAAACGCAGCGCAATTCCCTGCACAATTCCGATTGCCTTCATATCGCCTTTTCCGAAGTACTGCGAACAAAGCATCGTCACACCGGTTCCGATTCCATATAAAAGCGAGAACAAAATTCCCGCGTACTGCGATGCCAGCGAAACCGCCGAAATAGCGGATTGTCCCACATAATTAAGCATAATGACATCCGCCGAACTGATCGCCGCACTTAAAATATTCTGTATCACGATCGGCAGAACCAATTTGAAGATTTTAGGATAAAATTCCGTCTTTATTTCACTCTTCTGCTGACTGTCCATATCCTGTTTCCTTCCCTGTCTGTTTTTACCAAATGTCTCGTTTTACTATCATACCATATACTCACACATTCCAACAATCAAAATATAAAAAAAACCGGCGGGAATTATCCTTCAAAAACATAAAAAATAATGACTTTCAAAAAAGAATATAGTATAATTATTATAATTGTTATCAGCATATCATTTACTTATATGAAATGATAGGGCGTCGCGACCGATGGCGCTCAGACTATGGGGAAGAAGGTGGTTCGTAATGAAAAAACGAGTTGCTGTTTTTGGCTGTGGATGGAGTAATGAATATTTGATGGTGGTAAACGAAGCATTCCGCCAGTTTGCCGCGACACATAATGTGGATCTGTTTTATTTTATCAACTACTCTTCTATCGGTTCCGACAACTCTGAGAAAATACGTGAAGCTAATATATACAAACTTCCGGATATGTCATGGTTCGACGGGGCAGTCATTTTGGCAAACACGTTTCATATTGATGAAGAATTTGAAACCGTATTATCCTCAATCAAAGATACCAATTTACCTGCGGTATGTCTCGGATACCGCATCGATGGAATTTCATGTTTTGAATGTAATAACTATAACGGCATGTATGAACTGGCAGAGCACCTTGTCTCACATCATGGCGTACAGAATGTCTTATATATAGGCGGACCGGTTGATAATCAGGAAAGTCTTCTGCGTCAAAAGGCTCTGACCGATGTCCTTGATAAGTACGGATACGCATTAAAACCCGAAAATATATTATGTGGTAACTGGAACTATTTTGATACGCAGTATATTGTTGAAGACTGGTATAAGGCAAATGACGGCAGACTCCCTGACGCCATTGTATGCGCTAATGATGTCATGGCAATGGGTAGCTATGTCGGTCTTTCCAAATGTGGTGTTACCGATTTTTCCAATGTCATTGTAACCGGATTTGATGATTTGATTTCTTCCCGTATGTTTCCCCCGAGTATTACTTCTGTAAATCCCGGCTGGCATGAAATGGCCGAGCAGGCTCTGGATCACCTCTGGAAGTGTATGGAAGGCGATACCGAGATCATATATCGTGTCGTTTCGTCCCATAGTTCTATCCGCCAAAGCTGCGGCTGCCATCCGGATTCCATTACCTCATTACAGAGCGGTAGTGAGATATTTTTAGGTTATGAACGTATGGCCGGCGGCTCGTATCTCAGCGGTCATGTATGTGAGCTTTCCGACGCATTTTCAGATATTCGCCGCCGGGAAGACATCCCTAAATTTTTTGAGCATGTTCTTAACACAAATCACTCTTTTGAGGGTGACGAATTTTATCTCTGCTTTGTGGATAATTTCTTTGAAAGCCTGGAGCGAGAAGAAAAGCTGGAAAACAGCGGATATCCTAAGAAAATGGAACTAATCGGCGGAATCCGTGATAATAAAGTTGTTCCGCCGGAAATATTTGAGACCCGGAATCTCTTGCCAAACTACAATCCGGACAAAGATGCTTCAGACCAGTATGTCTTTGTCTGCTTAAGTAGCCAAAAAGAATGTTTCGGATACATTACCATTGTAAACAAGGTCAATATGATATTTGATTTTTCCTTATTTATTTATGCTCTGCACATGGGGCAGAACATAGAACGACTGCGACAGAATCTGAAACTGGAAGAACTAAACCAGCGTCTGTCGTTGCTTTCTGTTACCGATGCCTTGACCGGTGTCTATAACCGAAGCGGTTGTGAAAAATTTGCATTTCCGCTGATTGAACAGTCTCATCAAAGCGGCAAAAATGCGGTTATGCTTTTTATGGACATCAACAAAATGAAACAGATCAATGATAACTTCGGGCATGAACAGGGCGATGTTGCCATACGTCTGACATCCATGTCCATACGTCTTGCCATACCGGAAGAATGGGTGGCTGTTCGTTACGGCGGCGATGAGTTTTTGGTTACCGGCACCTGCGAATCCGAAGAGGAGGTTAAAAATATTACCACTCACATCCATACCATTCTCAGCCAATTGGTAAAAGAGAGACAGCTTCCGTATCCTGTTACCATTGAAATCGGTGCTGTTTATATCCGCCCGGAAGATGATCTGGACCCTTACCATTTCCTCCGTCTTGCGGATGCAAAAATGTACCATTTAAAAAAAGACCGCTAACCGGCGGTAGTTTGAAACATCATACCCCCTAAGGAGATTTGCTCTACCATGTTATTAACCAATTCACAATTACAGAAAATTTACCATGGCGCGCTACACTTTCGCGAAACACCGGACGGATATTTGCAGGCATTTCAGCATACCGATGCGCAGATGAATTATTTTAAAGAAGTTGCCGAATTCTGGTTTGAGCGATGTGATGCATCGACCGCCAAAACAATAGAGTTTCAGACCACTGCAACTACATTTTCTTTTGACTACAAAATCATCTGGATCGGATCTCCGGACTCCTTTGAAGTTGCTATTGACGGTCTGATTACAGACATTACTTATATCAAAGATATCAAGGAGGAAGGTTCGCTTTCCTTTACACTTCCGGAAGGCTTAAAGCAGGTGACGCTTTATCTTCCTGCAGATTCCACTGTCCTTTTGCGCCATTTTGAGATTGACGGAGACTATACAGGAGTTCCGAAAAACGCAAAAGTTTTGTGGCTCGGCGATTCCATTACGCAGGGCTTCGGGCCACTGCGCTCCGGTCAAACCTATGTCAGCATTGCAAACCGTCTGCTGAATTATGACATTATTAATCAGGGCATCGGCGGCTACATCTACGACAAAAATATCCTGATGGATCTTAACGGTTACAAACCGGACAAAATCATTGTAGCGCTCGGCACCAACCAGTACGGAACCGAAACCATGACAGACATCGAGGAATATTATATCCGCCTCCGCGAGTTATACGGGGACACTCCTGTTCTCTGCATTACTCCGCTCTGGCGCGGCGATTCCGAAGACGGCGAACCTACACTGATTCGCTTCTGCGAGAATCTGAAAGACATTTGCCGCCAATATTCCAACATTACCATTGTCGACGGATTTACACTGGTTCCTCACCTTTCGGAATATTTCCTTGACAATCTTCATCCAAACTGCCTCGGCTGTGAAGTATACGGCCGAAACTTAGTTCGTGCAATAGAAAAGACCGGCTTTTAACCCGGTCTTTTTCTTTTCCATGATAAATTATCAGAAAACTTGACTTTTATCACATACTTAACTTATTCCAAAAGCTGCCTCACTTTAAATCATCGAAATCAATGATATTTTTATAAAACAAAAAGCCTGCAATAAGTAATATAAACGCTATAATCAGAGGCATATTATAATCCTTACTCATCGGAAGATAATCTCCCGTCAGCCAATCCTTTTTCGCGGTATACGCTTTATAAACTGCGCTCTTCGGGTACAATACCACAACTGTATCTCCTAATGAAAACAAATCATAAATATGGTTTTCTACGATTACCTCCTCCAATAATCGGCTATCCTGCGGGTGAAAACGTACCCATACCGAATAATTTGATGATTGCACGCTTCGGTTTCCCGCTCTAATCCATTCTGTAGTTTCCTGAATATTGGATACCGTTCCGGTCACCCTTATATGTTCTTTACTTTTTTCTGCATCTGCAAATCTGCAGAGTAAATTGATACTCAGAATCACGATTGCGACTATCATCATTCCTCTGCCGACTGTTTTTGTATACTTTGACATATTACCATTTCCTTTCCATATACTCGCATGTAATAGGAAAATTATATATAATCTTTATCTCCCGGCACTGCCTTTCCTCTCTTTAACCGCTTTTGCATTTCACGTATTCTTTTACGCTCTTTCTCTTCCATCTGCCGCTTAATACTTTTCACCATTTCCCCGGCGCGCTTCTCTTCACGCAGATCTTCAAGTATCTCTTCACGATATAAAAGAATATACTCTTCACCGGTCACTTCACCTTTTTCATTTATATAGCATGGTTTAATCTTAAAATCCTTTGCCACACATTTCGGTCCGCATACAGTCACCGTGCAGTAAGGATTCTCCAAAATAATCCTCGGATCATATTCAATAGAACGCAAACAATGTGCTGTTTTTTTATCGCCATAACCGATTGTCACTTCATACATCGGATACTCTCCACCTTTTGTGTGGCGACACAGAACAGCCTTTACCTTTGTTATCGCTCCGGAATACACCTGTTCCTGCGCTCCTCTTTTGGACAAATATCCGATAAAACACCTCCATGTCATCAAGTCATTTGCGGCATTGGGATTCTGCTTCGGAATCTGCACATTACTTAAATCCAAAACCGTATCCGATTTTCTTCCGGCTTTCTTAATTCTTGCTCTTCGTCTTTCATAATCTCCGCCCATCATATCCGCAGTTATAATTAATCCAATAAAAAATACCCCCATTACGATGGCCTTAACCATTGCTTATCACCTCATTTACCAGTATAACTGCTTCCGGTCGAAATGCCAAGTATAGGTATAATCTGATTCATATCATATTTCTTCGACAAAAGAACCACCGCCTTTTCGCCTAAAACCTCTTTTATAATCGACATTTCCAGCTGCTGTCTGTGTTTAAAATGCTTTATGAGATCCTCAAAATCTCTGCATCCGTGTGCTTTTCCATACGGGGAACCGGCGAAATACTCCTGCATCATTTCATACCACACTTCCTTCCCTGCATCATCACAACGTTCCTTTTTAATCATCTCAATGTTGTTTTCGGGATGCTCCGAATACAGATAGAAAAGCTGAAAATCCCGGATCTGCACGCGTTCAAATAATTCCCTGTAGAAACACAAAATTTCCTCATCACTTAACATATGAAACAAAATAAGGTCTTCGACTATATTTTGAAAAAAAGCACATTCAAACAGATAACCTGTCTGCGTAAATTCTCCGAATCGCTTAAGGATTATCTCCTTAAGCTCCGGCCATGGTTTTCTTCCGCAGTACACTTCATGGTTTTCCATTTCTTTATAAAATCCCTGTATCTGTGTATGTATCTTGGTATACGTCACAATATACGTTTCCTTCTCGACGGTAGTATTTTTACGTATCTCTGTTTCCAGTTCCTTATACGTTTCCAGTATGTTTTCGTACTGCGTCTGCGACATCAGCGCACACCATGCAAGATCTATCGGATTGTAGTCTCCTTCCCTGCATACAT